>JBOHSN010000013.1:0-56233 GCA_050733215.1 Gemmatimonadales bacterium | reverse complement strand
CGGTGTGGGTGATGCTGAGCTCCCACCGTGCCACGCCGAGGCCAGCGGCGATCTCCCGGCATTTGCCGGTGAGCGTCACTTCCGGCTTTCCCGACGGCAGCCGTCGAATGTCGATGTCGGTCCAGGCGACGCCCCGGGCCCAGCCGGTTCCGAGCGCCTTCATGACGGCTTCCTTCGCCGCGAAACGGCCCGCCAGGAATTGGATCCTGAGCGGGCCGTCGCCGGCCTGCGCTTGCTCCCCGGTCGTGTAGATTCGCCGCAGAAAGCGCTCGCCATGGCGTTCGATGGCGTCACGAATCCGTTCCACTTCCACCAGATCGATGCCGTGACCGATGAGTCGCATCGCGGCAATCTAGTGGTTCCCGGCCCGCGTTCAGCGGCCCAGCAGGCCCCTGATGGCCGGGTCGGGATCGCGGCCGGGGCGATCGTCGGGTTCCAGCCGCAGCCGAATGCCGGACCGCTGGCCCAGCAGGGCGCGCTTGGCGGGTGCGGGATCCGCTGCGGGCTCGTCGGCCGGGGGAGACGCGGTGAGCTGGATCGAGGCGGTACCTCGCCCCAGCAACCCGCGGGTAGCCTGCGAGTCGTCCTGGGCGGCGAGCGGGGGCGCGAAGAGTACCGCAAAGGCACCGGTGAAGAGCGCGAGAGCTGTCGAGGTCACGTTCGTATCCTCCTTTCCAGCGCCAACGCCGCTTTCTGACGCGAGGTTCCCGCCCGTTCCCCGGCATCCCTCGAATGCCGCGTCGCCGGAAAACGACGAGCCCTTGCGACGGCTGGGGTCCAGCTGCGGTGAGGTCGGCGATGAGCAGACGGTCTCGCGGAGCGACCGCGCCGGAGATGGCCGAAACGGAGGAGGCGAAGCGACTCTCCGCGCCGCCGATGCCGCCGGGCACGGCGAACGACAACGTCGAGCTCATGCGCCAGATGTGGAAGAAGGACGAGCGGCTCTGGTCCCTCGGTGTCTCTCCGTGTGCTTGGTTACCCGAGCCGCCCGAGCCGGAGAAGCTGCCGGAGCGCCGATCCCAACCACGACGGTTCGGACCCGCCGGGGATCAGCACCAGCGTGGACGAGGAGCGGGCCGGGATCGGTTGGAAGGTGTCGGCCGGAGCCTCCTCAACTGGCCGCTCCGCGAGGAAGGTCCACGGGCGCTCGCGCCACTGCCGAGCGCTGGTCTCCTCCCGGGCCGATTCGGCTCTCCGGTACTCGGGGTGCACCGTGATCGGCAGCCACCGCTGTGTGGTCCGGTGAAAGATCCGCGCGCGGGGGCCGAGCTCGCCGCGCCTGATCGCGGCGCTGAGGGCTCCCGCGGACCCATACTGACAGCGCTGCCCCGACTCTGGTTCCACAAGAAACATGGGATCCTCACCGGTTGGGGTGGAACGCACCTCACGGTTGCCGTGGCGGCGGCCTGGCTCGGTGTTCATGAAGACAGCGTACCGGGGGGATACTGCAAAAAACCGCAGCTGTCAAGTCGACGGCGGCGGCTTGGGATAGCTAAAGTACGTCTGCTAGACAGCTTACGCGCCCCCGCCGAACGGGTCTCCGCCTCTCGGCCGTAGCCCCCGCCGGGGGGCCGTGAACCAGTGGAAAAGCGAAAGGCACGAAGAGCGTGTCGCCCTCCGTGCCTCTGCTTTGTTCCGGGCTCAGAGCTCGTCGTTCGCCAGGATCCCCACCGGCACCTGCGCCGCGGCCCCGCCCCTGAACGGCTCGACTTCTGCCGCGTTCATGTCACCGTCAGCCCTCGCTCGTGCACTTGCGGACAGCAGCGGTGAATGACGAACTCCGCGATCCGCCTCGGGCGGTTGAGGTCGAGCACCGGAACTGCGAGCTGGCCGACCGGCCGGTCCGCCGCGAGCGCGACGATCATCGGGTCATCCCGCACGAAGAGCGGGTTGCCCAGCACCGGTCTGTGCACCTCTACCTTGGGGATCGGCTCGTGCCGGAATCCTTCAACCAGGATCAGGTCGAGCCGGGTCTGATCGAGGTGCTGCAGCAGCGCCGCGAGGCGAGGCTCGTCGGTGCCGGCCGGCGTTTCCACGATTAATGCCCATCGCCGCCTCGACGCGACGAGCGTCTGGAGCGCTCCCGCCTTCCGCAGCTCGTAGCTGTCCTTGCCCCGATGGTCGATCTCGAACGTGCGGTGCGCCTGCTTGAGAACCCCCACGCGCAGCCCTTGCTCGCCGAGGCGCGGCAGCAGGCGGGTCAGCAGCGTCGTCTTGCCGACGCCGCGGCAGCCCACGAAGCCGAGGATGGGAATCCGGGCGGGGCCCGGGTCAGCGCGAGGTGACATGATCATACTGTAACTGTCTTGATGACAATCTTGCAAGTTCTTTGGGTCAATCTGCACTTTCCGGCCGCTTTTTTGCAGTGTCGCAATCAATTACTCGCTGATTGTGCACATTCTACTTGACACCAATGGACCGGCACTTTATGCTGCGGTGGGTGGTCCGCTCGGGCGCGGACCCGGGCTCCCGCCCGACGCAGTCTCGAAGCCCGCCGGCCGCGAGTTGCCCCGGCCCGCCGCTCCAACCTGACATCCTGGCGCTGAGCACATCGCGCCCAATCCACGCCACCCTCCTCCGGCAGGGGGGCTCCGCGGACGATCGTCAGTCACGCGCGGGGGGACGCGTGCGTTCGAGGGAGGTGGAAGTGAATTCGACCGGGGCGGCGACCGCCACCCACTGCCCGTACTGCGCCTTCCAGTGCGGCATGCACGTCACGGCGGAGAACGGCGCCGTGACCGTCGCGGGCGACCCGGCGTTTCCCGTCAACCGCGGCGCGCTATGCATCAAGGGCTGGACTGCGGCCGAGGCGTTACGCCATCCCGACCGCCTGCTCACTCCGCTCGCGCGCAACGCGCGCGGAGCGCTCGTACCGGTGACGTGGGACGACGCGTTGGCCACGATCTCGCGCAGGCTGGGCGACGTTCAGGCGCGCTTCGGCCGCGACGCGGTCGGGGTCTTCGGTGGAGGGTCGCTCACCAACGAGAAGGCGTACCTGCTCGGGAAATTCGCACGGGTGGCGCTGGGCACGAGTAACATCGACTACAACGGGCGCTTCTGCATGTCGAGCGCCGCGGCGGCCGGCATCCGCGCCTTCGGCATCGACCGCGGTCTCCCCTTTCCGGTCGAGGACATCTCGGCGGCCGACGTCATCCTGCTGGCGGGCAGCAATCCCGCCGAGACGATGCCTCCGCTCATGCAGTACTTCGAGACCCAGCGAGCGGGGGGCGGCGAGCTGATCGTGGCCGACCCCCGGCGGTCGGTCACGGCACGAGGCGCCACGCTCCACCTTCGGCTCATCCCCGGCACCGACGCCGCGCTCGCCAACGGGCTGCTGCACCTGCTCGTGCGCGACGGCGCCATCGATCTGGACTTCATTCGCGAGCGGACCGAAGGGTTCGAGCAGGTCCGGAACGCGGTTGCCACCTACTGGCCGGAGCGCACCGAGCGAATCACCGGCGTCCCGGAGGCGGACCTGGTACGGGCGGCTCGGATGCTCGGCGGGGCCCAACGCCCGATGGTGCTCACCGCTCGTGGCGCGGAGCAGCAGGCGCAGGGCGTCACGAATACACTGGCCTATATCAACATCGCCCTGGCGCTTGGCAGGCTCGGCGCTCCCTTCACCGGCTACGGCTGTCTGACCGGCCAAGGCAACGGCCAGGGCGGCCGCGAGCACGGGCAGAAGGCCGATCAGTTGCCCGGCTACCGAAGGATCGACGACCCGGTTGCTCGCGAGCACATGGGAACGGTGTGGGGCGTGCCCCCCGACTCGATTCCGGGCCCCGGCCTTTCGGCGTACGAGCTGCTCGACTCGCTGGGGCCGGAGGGCGGCATCCGCGCGCTTCTGGTCCTGGGATCGAACGTCGTAGTCTCCGCGCCCAACGCCTGCCTCATCGAGGAGCGGCTCCGGTCACTGGACTTCCTGGCAGTGTCGGATTTTTTCGTCTCGGAAACGGCCGCGCTGGCCGACGTGGTGCTTCCCGCCGCGCAATGGGCCGAAGAGGACGGGACGATGACGAACCTCGAGGGGCGCGTCATTCTGCGGCGGCGCGCTCTCGAACCCCCGGGGGGAGTCAAGACCGATGTCGCTGTGCTTTGCGCGCTGGCCGAGCGGCTTGGGGCCAGCGAGCGCTTCGAATTCAGGAGCGCGCGCGAGGTCTTCGATGAGCTGCGGCGCGCGAGCGCCGGCGGTGTCGCCGACTATTCGGGCATTAGCTATGACAGGCTCGAAGCGGCGCACGGCATCTTCTGGCCCTGCCCTTCCGAGGATCACCCCGGCACCCCGCGCGTGTTCGCCGAGCGGTTCGCCACGCCGAACGGCCGGGGGCGCTTCCATCCGGTGTGTCACCAGCCACCGGATGAGGAGCCGGACACCGACTACCCGCTCTATCTCACGACCGGCCGCGTGCTGGCCCAGTACCAGTCGGGGACCCAGACCCGGCGCATCGCGCAGCTCGAGCGGATGGCGCCGCGGGCGGCCGCCGAGATTCATCCGGCCACCGCGGCGCGCGCCGGCATCGTAGAGGGCGGCCCCATCACGCTCGTGACCCGCCGCGGAGTTGCGCACTTCGTTGCGCGGCTCACCCGCGACATCCGGGAGGACACCGTGTTCGTGCCCTTCCACTGGGGCGGGGCGCAGTCGGCCAACCGGCTCACGAACCCCGCGCTCGACCCCATCAGCCGCATGCCCGAGTTCAAGGTGTGCGCCGTCCGCATCGAGACCCGGGTCGCCCGGGAGGAGGCGATCCCAGCATGACGCGGAAAGAGCGGCTCGTGGTCATCGGCAACGGCATGGTCGGCGCCCGGCTGGTTGAGGAGGTGCTCGCCCGCGGCGGGCGCGACCAGTACGAAATTGTGGTGTATGGCCAGGAACCGTACGGGAACTACAACCGGATCCTGCTCTCCAGCGTCCTCGCCGGGAGCCACGATCCCAACGACATCTTCATCAACCCGCTGGGCTGGTACACGGAGCACGGCGTCACCTTGCAGTGCGGCATCCAGGTGACCGCAATCGACCGCGCGACGAAGCGCGTGTGCGGCGCCGACGGCCTCTGGCAGTCCTACGACAAGCTCGTCATCGCCACCGGGAGCAACCCGCTGATCCCGCCGATGACGGGTCTCACCCGCCCTCACGGCGGGATGAAAGACGGCCTGTTCGTCTTCCGCACCCTGGATGACTGCCGCGGCATCATCGGGAAAGCCGCCACGGCGCGCCGAGCGGCGGTGATCGGCGGCGGGCTCCTGGGACTCGAGGCCGCGCGCGGACTGGTACACCTCGGCGCCGAAGTGCACGTCGTGCATCTCAACGCGCACCTGATGGAGATGTACCTCGACCCTCCGGCCGGCGCGCTGCTCAAGGGTACGCTCGAACAGCTCGGCGTGCGCATCCATCTCGAGAAGGAAACGACAGGAGTGCTGGGAGACGTCGGGGTGACCGGCCTCGCCTTCCGGGACGGCTCCACGCTCGACTGCGACATGGCGGTGATCTCCGCCGGCATCCGCCCGAACGCCGGTCTGGGAGCCCAGGCCGGTCTCGTGGTTGAACGCGGCATCGTCGTTACCGACGAGCTGCGCAGTATCAATGACCCGGACGTCTTCGCCATTGGCGAGTGCGCGCAGCATCGGGGCCGGGTGTATGGGCTCGTCGCCCCGCTCTGGGAGCAGGCCCGCGTGCTCGCCGAGCGGCTGACCGGCCGCGGCGCCCAGGTCGTGTATCGCGGCTCCAAGATCTCCACCAAGCTCAAGGTGATGGGCGTCGAGCTGGCGGTCATGGGCGACACCGAGCCGGGGCACCCGGAGGACGAGGTGGTGACCTACGCCGAGCCCGCCCGCGGGGTGTACAAGAAGCTCGTCGTCCGCAACGGGCGCGTCGGCGGGGCGATCCTGCTCGGGGACGGCGCCTCCACGCCCGCGCTCCTGCAGGCGTTCGACCGGGGCAGCGAGCTCCCCGAGAATCGGGCTGAGGTGCTGTTCCCGCTGGCGGCGGCGGAGAAGGCGCCGGACCTCGCGGAGCTTCCCGACTCCGCCCAAGTCTGCAACTGCAACGGCGTCTCGAAGGGGGCGGTGATCGCCGCCGTCAAGGCCGGGTCCTGCAGCCTCAAGGCGGTGTGCGACGCGACGAGGGCGGGCACCGGATGCGGCTCCTGCAAGCCGCAGGTGCAGGCGATCCTCGAGCTCGCGGCCGGGGACCTCGTCATGGAGGACCCGTCGGTCCACTACTACGTGCCTGGGGTGCCGCTCGCCAAGGCGGACTTGATCCGCGCCATTCGCGACCAGGGGCTTCGCAGCGTGTCGGCCGTGTTCGGCACGCTCGCCGGCGGGAAGGAGGATCCGGCCAGCAAGGCTGGCCTTGCGTCGCTGCTCAAGACGATCTGGGGCGCCGAGTACGAGGACGAGCGCGACGCGCGCTTCATCAACGACCGGGTACACGCGAACATCCAGAAGGACCGCACGTTCAGCGTGGTGCCGCGGATCTACGGCGGCGTCACCAGCGCGGCGGAGCTCCGCCGAATCGCCGACGTAGCGGAGAAGTACGCGGTGCCCATGGTCAAGATCACCGGCGGCCAGCGGATCGATCTGCTCGGGATCCCGAAGGAGAAGCTGCCCGACGTGTGGCGGGATCTCGGCATGCCGTCCGGACATGCGTACAGCAAGGCGTTCCGGACCTGTAAGACCTGCGTGGGCACGGAATTCTGCCGTTACGGCGTGGGTGACAGCACCGGGCTCGGCATCGATATCGAGAAGCGGTTCCAGGGCATCGAGTCGCCCCACAAGATGAAGCTCGCAACGGCAGGGTGCCCGCGGAACTGCTCCGAGGCGACGACGAAGGACCTTGGCGCGGTGGCGATCGAGGGCGGACGGTGGGAGGTACTCGTCGGCGGCGCCGCCGGCTCGCGGGTCCGCAAGGGCGACGTCCTCTGCGTGGTGAATTCTCACGCCGAGGTGCTCACGTACATGGGGCGCTTCATCCAGTACTACCGCGAGCACGGCAAGTACATGGAACGGACCTACGATTTCGTCGAACGGGTCGGCATCGAGGCGCTCCGCCGCCTGCTGGTGGATGACGCAGAGGGGATCTGCTCGCGCCTGGACCAGGAGATCCAGGCAGCCGTTGATGCGTACCATGACCCCTGGCGCGAGGCGGCGAGTCCGGTGCATCCGGCGCAGTTCCTCACTCAGATGGAACCGGTCAAGCCCGCCGACGCCGGGTGGCTGGAGGCGTCGTGAGCCCGCTCGCCTGGTACGACCTCGGGCCGCTGAGCCGTATCCCGGCCGGTGAAGGGCGCGCGTTCAAGGTCGAGGATCTCGAGATCGCGGTCTTCCGGGGACGTGAGGGGCGCGTGTACGCGACCCAGGCGTCCTGCCCGCACCGGGGCGGCCCGCTGGCCGACGGGCTGGTGGGCGGTGGGTGCGTCATCTGCCCGCTGCACGCCTTCACGTTCGATCTGGCTACCGGCCGGCCGCGGGGCAACGACTGCACGCCGCTTACGACCCATCGGATTGCCGTGGCCGATACCGGCCATCTCCTGCTCGCGCTGGACCACGTTCCCGCGTGCGAGGGGAGCGCCTCGCGGTGAGCGGCCTCCGGGGCATCCGGGTCGCGTTGCTCGAGGCGCGGCTCGAGAGTGAGCTCGCGAGCCTGGTTCGCCAATACGGCGGCGAGCCTGTGTGCGTGCCCGCTGTGCGTGAGGCGCCGATCGACTGCGGCGCGGCGCTGGCCGAGTTCGTCGAGGGGCTGACGCGAGGCGCCTGCGACGTCCTCGTGCTGCAGACCGGCGTCGGCACCAGGCTCCTGCTGGCCGAGGCGGAGCGGCGCGGCCGGCTTGCGGAGTTGCTGGCGGCGCTCGACGGCATCACGGTGGTCGTGCGGGGGCCCAAACCGTCGGCTGCGCTCCGCGAACGCGGCGTGCGCGCGGCCCTGACCGCGCTCACTCCCTACGACACGTCGGCGCTGCTGGAAGCCATGGCCGGGCTCGACCTGGCAGGCAAACGGGTCGGCGTGGTGCACCACGGCGAACGCAACGAACCACTCGTTGAGGCCGTGCGAAGCCGGGGAGGCGACGTGCGGGAGATCCAGCTTTACACCTGGCTCCTCCCCGAAGACCTCGAGCCGCTGCGCGCGCTGGTCCGGGAGATCGTCGCCGGGCGGATCGGCGCCGTGGCGTTCACGACCCAGGTGCACGCTCGCCACCTGTTCGGCGTCGCCGCGAACATGGGAGCCGCCGATGAGCTCAGACGCGCGTTGGGCAGCCATGCCGTGGTCGTCTCGATCGGGCCGACCTGCACCGCGGCGCTCCGGAGCCTCGGCGTGGACCCCCAGGTCGAGCCGGCCCATCCCAAGATGCGCCCCATGATCACCGCCCTCGCCGCCCACTTCGAGCGGGTCGCGCGGTCCGCCGTACCGTCCAGCGCCTGAACAGCGCCGCCAGCGCGAGGAGTCGCACGTGAAGGGTGAGCCCCGCCGGTGGAGAGGCCATTGGCCGACGCTAGTCGCCGCATTCCTGCACTTCGACCTGAGCTTCATGCTCTGGGTGCTGCTCGGCGCGCTCGGGATCTATGTCGCCGAGGACCTCCGACTGAGCCCGGCTCAGAAAGGGCTCGTCGTCGCGCTGCCCATCCTCAGCGGGTCCCTGCTTCGCGTGCCGCTGGGCCTGCTGAGCGATTGTCTCGGCGGGAAGGGGGTCGGGGCCACGATGCTCGGGTTCCTCTTTCTCCCGCTCGTCCTCGGCTGGCGGGCGGCGGACGATGTCGGCGGACTGTTGGGTGTCGGGCTGATGCTCGGAACAGCGGGCGCATCGTTCGCGGTCGCCCTGCCTCTCGCGAGCCGCTGGTATCCTGCCGAGCGCCAGGGGCTGGTCATGGGCATCGCCGCGGCGGGGAACAGCGGCACGGTGATCGCCAACCTGCTCGCGCCCCGCCTCGCGAACCTCTTCGGCTGGCACGCGGTGTTCGCGTTGGCGATGCTCCCGCTCGCGGCCGTGCTCGCGGCGTTCGTGCTCCTCGCCAAGGACAGTCCGGACCGCTCGCGCGGACAGCCGGCTGGCCGCTATCTCGCGGCGCTGCGGCGCCCCGATCTGTGGTGGCTCTGCTTCTTCTACAGCATCACCTTCGGCGGCTATGTGGGGCTGAGCAGCTTCCTGCCGCTTTTTCTCCGCGATCAGTACGCGGTGAGCCCGGTGACGGCGGGATACCTGACCGCCCTCGCAGCGTTCATCGGTAGCGGGATGCGTCCGGTCGGCGGGTACCTGGCCGACAAGGTTACCGGAGTACGCCTGCTCTCGGTGCTGCTGGTTGGCCTCGGTGCGGTCTATGCGCTGGCCGCGCAATTGCCCTCGCTCGGTCTCATGGCCGGGCTCCTCGCGCTCGCGATGACGTGCCTCGGCATGGGCAACGGTGCGGTTTTCCAACTAGTGCCCCAGTGTTTTCGCGCTGAGATCGGCATCGCCACTGGCGTCGTGGGCGCCGTCGGAGGCATCGGCGGCTTCCTGCTACCGATCCTTCTCGGCAACATCAAGCAGTCCACCGGGTCGTTCGCGCTGGGATTCGTGGTGCTGGCGATGCTGGTGGCAGGCGCCGCCATCGCGCTGCACGGGTTGAAGGTCCGAGGCCGCTGGCGCGCGCCCGGAGCCGTGCCGCAGGTGGCCGACGCTCAACGGGAGCGGGCGGCTTGAGACTCATGCCCCCCACCGTTGGGCTGAGGTGCATTGGAATCCTCTGCGGGACTGTCTGGTGGCTGGGCCCGGCGCCCCTCGCGGCACAGGTGGCGCCGGCTCCGGCGGCCGCGCCAGTGCCGCGTCCGCCACCGCCGGGGCTCACGTTCAGCGCGAGTGCCCGCGTGCGGACCGAGGCCTGGGACTGGTTCACTCCGAGCTCGTCGGCCGATGAGCGCTACGCCTTCACGGCCACGGTCCTCCGGGGCGGGGTTGGGATGAAGCATCCCGACTTCGACTGGCAGGTTGATCTCGCGGTGCCGGTCCTGCTCGGCCTGCCGGACAGTGCGGTTGCCGCGGCTCCGCAGGGGCAACTGGGGCTCGGCGCGACCTATCGGGCCGAGAACGGGAACCGAATCGTGGGGCTCGTCGCCAAGCAGGCGTTCTTGCGCGTGAAGCTGGGGAGCAGCAATAGCACCCCCACCATCCGCCTGGGGCGTTTCGAGTTCAACGACGGCCAGGAGAGCCGACCGAACGATCCCACGCTCGCGTGGCTCAAGCGGGAGCGCATCGCGCAGCGGCTCATCGGCACCTTCGGCTTCACCCACGTGGGGCGAAGCTTCGATGGCGTCCAGCTCGTGCGGTCAACGCCCAACCTGGACATCACGATGCTCGCAGTGCGTCCGACCAAGGGCTCCTTCCAGCTGGACGGGTTGGGGCAGGTGGATGCGGAGCTCGCCTACGTGGCCGTGACGAAGCCGCTCTTCTTCAACGCCGAAGGACACGAGGCGCGGGCCGAGGGACGGCTGTTCGGTGTCTACTACCACGACGGGCGAGATATGGAAAGGGTGGACAACCGGCCGGCGAGCATCCGCTCCGCCGACGGGGGAGACATCCGCATCGCCACCGTCGGCGCCCATTACCTCCACACCTTCAAGGCGGGGCCCGGCAGCGCGGATGTCCTGCTCTGGGGCGCCGCGCAGACGGGCGAGTGGGGCGCGCAGAGTCACCGCGCGGGCGCCGTGGCCGCGGAGCTCAGCTACCGCCCGAATATCCTCGAGGCGCTCAAGCCCTGGGTCCGGGTGGGGTACTTCCTTGGCACCGGGGACGACACGCCGGGTGACGGGGAACACGGCACGTTCTTCGAGATCCTGCCAACCCCGCGGCCGTTCGCGCGCGTGCCGTTCTATAACCTCATGAACCTGACGGACGCGTTCGCGCAACTCATCGTCTCGCCGTCCCCGCATTGGAGCCTCCGCACCGACGTGCACTTCTTGCGCCTGGCGGAGCGGAACGACCTCTGGTACGCGGGCGGCGGCGCCTTCGATAACCAGAGCTTCGGCTACGGCGGGCGCCCGGGCGGCGGGGCGCGGAACCTCGCCCAGCTCCTCGACCTCAGCGTGGACTACCAGCCTTCTCCCCTCCTCGGCGCGACGTTCTATGTGGGGCACGTGCGGGGCGACGATGTGATTCGGTCGGTGTACCCCCAAGGCACCGCGTCCACGTTCGCGTACCTCGAACTTCGTCGCCAGCTCTGAACACGCAAAGGGCACGAAGGATTCGCATCCTTCGTGCCCTCGTCGTTGCTTCGTGGCTTTGCGGTACTACAGCTCGTCGTCCGCCACGATCCCCACCGGCACCTGGACCGCGGCCGCCGGCACCACCTCGCCCTCGGGGGCAGGCGGCGGCGGCTCGTAGCCCTCGGGCGGCTCGATATCGATCTCCGTGTACCGGTAGATCCCCGAGCCCGCCGGGATGAGGTGCCCGATGATGATGTTCTCCTTGAGGCCCAGGAGGTCGTCCTTGGCCCCGCGGATCGCCGCGTCGGTCAGCACCCGCGTGGTCTCCTGGAACGACGCCGCCGAAATGAACGACTGCGTCGTGAGACTCGCCTTGGTGATGCCCAGCAGCACCGGCTCCGCCTGCGCCGGATCGTTCTTCCGCTTGATGATGCGCTCGTTCTCGTCCCGGAAGGTGAGCTTGTCCACCGTCTCCCCCTCGAGGAAGTCGGTGTCGCCGGGGTCAGTCACGCGCACCTTCTGGAGCATCTGCCGCACGATCGTGCCGATGTGCTTGTCGCTGATCCGCACGCCCTGGAGGCGGTACACCTCCTGCACCTCGTTCAGCAGGTACTCCTGCACCGCACGCGGCCCCTTGATGAGCAGGATGTCGTGCGGGTTCACCGGGCCTTCGGTGAGGCGGTCGCCCGCGCGCACCCGGTCGCCCTCATGCACCCGGAGGTGCTTGCCGGCCGGCACCTCGTAGAGCTGCGCCTCGACCGCGTCCTCGTCGGCGCCCTCCTGCGGCCCCGCCGGATAGACGTAGATCTCGCGCTTGCCGCGCTTGATCTCGCCGAACTTCACGATGCCGTCCACCTCGGAGATCGTCGCCGGATCCTTCGGCCGGCGCGCCTCGAACAGCTCCGCCACGCGCGGCAGGCCGCCGGTGATGTCGCGGGTCTTGTACGCCTGCCGCGGGATGTTGGTGACCGTGATGCCCTTGGACACCTTCACCGGCGGGGAGAGGAAGACGGTCTTGTCCTTGCTCTCCTTCTTGCTCTTGCTCGGCCACGCTTCGTTGATCGGCCGCTCCTCCACGTGGAACTTGGTGCTCCACGGATTGACCTCGTCCGGGATGGCCATCGCCCGGCTCGCCGGGTGCGTGGGCGAGCCGAGGATGATGCGGCTCCCCTCCGCCAGCGTGTACTCCTGCGGGTCTTTCCGGTTGCCCTGGTAGACGAGCACGCTCGGATGCAGCTCGCGGTCCGGATCGGCCATGACCACGACTGAGCGGAGGCCGGTGCCCTCGTCCAGCTCCTCGCGAAGCGTCATGCCCGGCACGAGGTCCTTCCACCGGAGCTCGCCCTCGACCTTGATGATGCTCGGGTCGTTGTACGGGTCCCAGGTGTAGAGAATCGTACCGCGTTCCTGGCCCGGGCTCGAGAACCGCGGGTCGGCGCGCATGACCTTGTCGCCTTCCTTCACCTGCAGGATGGCGCCCTCCGGCACGGGGAAGCGATTGATGACCCGCTTGGCATCCTTCGCGTCCACCACCAGGATGCCTTCCTTCTGCTCCTCCGTGGCCGACTCGTCCTCGCGGGTGAGCACGATCCGGTTCACCCCCCGGGTGCCGTCCTCGTACTCGACCGTGACATCGAAGTACTCCAGACCGCCGGTGTACTTCACGAGTCCGTCCGACCGGGCCCGCCGCTCCGCTTCCTCCGCGATGCGCGACGAGGTGCCGCCGATGTGGAATGTCCGCAGCGTGAGCTGCGTGCCCGGCTCGCCGATCGACTGCGCGGCCAGAATGCCCACCGCCTCGCCCATGTCCACCATCTCCATGGTGGCCAGGTTGCGCCCGTAGCACATCCGGCAGACGCCTCGCCGCGTCTCGCAGGTCAGCACACTCCGGATCTTGACCTTCTCGATCCCGGCGTCCTCCACCGCATCGGCGACTTCCTCCTCGATGAGCTGGCCCGCCTGCACCAGCAGTCGCGGATCGCCGTGCTCGTCGAGCTCGTGCGGATCGAAGATGTCCTCCGACGCCACGCTGCCGACCAGCCGCTCCTTGAGCGGCTCGATGATGTCCTCGCCCTCCTTCAGCGCCGACACCTCCAGGCCGAGGATGGTGCCGCAGTCCTCCTCGGTGACCGTGACGTCCTGCGCCACGTCCACCAGGCGGCGGGTGAGGTAGCCGGCGTCGGCCGTCTTGAGCGCCGTGTCGGCCAGACCCTTCCGCGCGCCGTGGGTCGAGATGAAGTACTCGAGCACCGACAGCCCCTCGCGGAAGTTCGACTTGATCGGGCTCTCGATGATCTCCCCGATGCCGCCGGTGAGCTTCTTCTGCGGCTTGGCCATCAGGCCGCGCATGCCCGCAAGCTGCCGGATCTGATCCCGGCTGCCGCGGGAGCCCGAGTCGAACATCATGAACACCGGGTTGAACCCGCCGCGGCTCTGGCGCATGAAATTGACCATGGCCTCGGCGACGTCGTTGTTGGCGTGGGTCCACGCGTCGATCACCTTGTTGTACCGCTCGCCGAAGGTGATCTGGCCCGTGTTGTACGCCCGCTGGAAGCGCTTCACCCGGTCATCGGCTTCCTCGAGTAGCTTCGCCTTCTCGGCCGGGATCTCGAGGTCCTCGATGCCGATGGAGATGCCGCCCCGCGTCGCGAATCCGAAGCCGAACTCCTTCAGCCGGTCGAGGAATCCGACCGTCTCCGCCAGGCCCGCGCGCCGGTAGCTCTCCAGCACCGTCTGCGACAGCTCCTTCTTCTTCATGAGCTTGTCCTGGAACCCGAGCTCGGCCACGACCTTCCGCGGCAGGATGCTGTTGAACAGCACCCGGCCCACCGTGGTCCGGAGCCACCGCGGCCGGTTGTCCTCGGCCTCGCGCGGCGGCGCGTACCAGAAGCAGATCGCCGTGTGGTACGTGACCGCGCCCGCGAGGAGCGCCATCTCCAGCTCGGCGAGCGTGCCGTAGTACTTCGCGTGCTTCCACAGCCGCTGGCGCGCCTCCTCCTGCTTGCCCGTGCCCGCCCGCCGCAGCTCCTCCTCGAACCCGCTCGGCAGCTTGGTGAGGAAGTAGCAGCCCAGCACCATGTCCTGGCTGGGCTCCGCCACCGGCCGCCCGTCGGACGGCTTGAGGATGTTGTTCGAGCTGATCATGAGCAGCCGCGCTTCCAGCTGCGCCTCGAACGAGAGCGGCACGTGCACCGCCATCTGGTCGCCGTCGAAGTCGGCGTTGAACGCCGCGCAGACCAGGGGGTGAATGCGGATGGCCTTGCCCTCGACCAGCACCGGCTCGAACGCCTGGATGCCCAGGCGGTGGAGCGTCGGCGCCCGGTTCAAGAGCACCGGATGGTCCTGGATGATCTCCTCGAGGATCTCGTACACCTCGGGGCTCTCCCGCTCCACGATCTTCTTGGCCCGCTTGACCGTCTCGGCGATGCCCTTCTCCACCAGCTTGTGGATGATGAACGGCTTGAACAGCTCGACCGCCATCGCCTTGGGCAGGCCGCACTGGTGCAGCCGGAGCTCCGGGCCCACCACGATCACCGAGCGGCCCGAGTAGTCCACCCGCTTGCCGAGCAGGTTCTGGCGGAACCGGCCCTGCTTGCCCTTGAGCATGTCGGAGAGCGACTTGAGCGGCCGCTTGCCGCGACCCCGGATGGCCTTGGAGCGCCGGCCGTTGTCGAACAGCGCGTCCACCGCCTCCTGCAGCATCCGCTTCTCGTTCCGGAGGATGACCTCCGGCGCCTTGTGCTGGATCAGCTTCTGCAGCCGGTTGTTCCGGTTGATGACCCGGCGGTACAGATCGTTGAGATCGGACGTGGCGAAGCGTCCGCCGTCCAGCGGCACCAGCGGCCGGAGGTCGGGCGGGATCACCGGCACCACGTCGAGGATCATCCACGCCGGCTGGTTGGGCAGGTCGCCCGACTCGCCCGACGAGAGGAACGCGTCCACGATCTTGAGCCGCTTGAGCATCTGCTTCTTGCGGTGCTGGCTGGTCTCGCCGGCCACGCCGGTGCGGAGCTCCTCCGCCAGCCGGCGCACGTCGAGCCGGAGCAGCAGCTCCCGCACCGCCGGCGCGCCGATGTCCGCCTTGAACCCGGCGTCCCCCTCCTCCCGTGCCTTGGCGCGGAGCTGGAGGTACTCCTCTTCGTCGAGGAGCTGGTTGGTGTCCACGTCCTGCTTCCCGGGCTCGATGACGATGTAGCTCGAGTAGTAGATCACCCGCTCGAGATCGCGCAGCGTCACGTTCAGCAGGTTGCCCATCGGCGACGGCAGGGTCTTGAAGAACCAGATGTGCGCCACCGGTACGCTGAGCTCGATGTGGCCCATGCGCTCGCGCCGGACCTTCGAGAGCGTGACCTCCACGCCGCAGCGGTCGCAGATGACCCCGCGGTAGCGGATCCGCTTGTACTTGCCGCAGTGGCACTCCCAGTCCTTCACCGGACCGAAGATGCGCTCGCAGAAGAGCCCATCCTTTTCTGGCTTGAACGACCGGTAGTTGATGGTTTCCGGCTTGGTGACCTCGCCCCACGACCACCAGGCGCGCTGGCCCTGCAGCTCCAGCCGCTCGCGTTCCTTGGGGTCCCGGGGGCCCCGGATCTCCTCGGGGGAGGCGATCCGGATGCTGATGTAGTCGAACGAAGAGCTCTTGGGCTCGCGCCCGCTCCGAAAATCAATCATCGTATCCTCTTACTCGTCGCTGGCTTCAGTGGTGCCAAGCGTGACCTTGAGGCCCAGCGCCTGGAGCTCCTTCACCAGCACGTTGAACGACTCCGGGATGCCCGGCTCGGGCAGGTTCTGCCCCTTCACGATCGCCTCGTAGACCTTGCTGCGACCGTTGACGTCGTCCGACTTGACCGTGAGCATTTCCTGGAGCGTGTGCGCCGCGCCGTACGCCTCGAGCGCCCACACTTCCATTTCGCCGAACCGCTGGCCGCCGAACTGCGCCTTGCCCGCCAGCGGCTGCTGGGTGACCAGCGAGTACGGGCCGATCGAGCGGGCGTGGATCTTGTCGTCGACCAGGTGGCTCAGCTTCAGCATGTAGATCGAGCCCACCGTGATGTCACCCTCGAACGACTGGCCGGTGCGCCCGTCGCGGAGCCGCGACTTGCCGGCCGGCGTCAGCCCGGCCGCGCGGAGCAGCTCGTCCGCCGCGGCGTCCACGTCGGCGTCCTTCTCGGTGAGGAGCCGCGCCAGGGCGGAGTTCCCGGCGGCTTCCAGCGCTTCCGCCGGCGAGACCTGCGCGCCCTTCTCGGCTTCCTTCACCCACTTGCCCGCCTGCTTCTGCCCTGCCTCACCGGCGCGGGCCCGCAGGTGCTCGAGTTCCGTCCGCCGCTGCCCGAGCTCGCGCTCGGCCAGCTCCCGTGCCGCGTCGGTCAGGAACCCGCGGAGCCGCCGGTACAGGTCGCGGGTCTCCGCCGAGGCGCCTTTCGCGCCGAGCTCGGCGATCCCCGCCTCGCGCAGCGTGGTATGGCCGTTGTTGACCGCCACCGTTTTGAGGTCGCTGACCATCCGGGTGATCGCCGCTTCGGAGACCGTCGGCGCCTGACCGCGGAGCCGGAGACTCTCCGCCGCCCACTTGAACCCCGCCAGCCGGAGCAGCGTCCCGATCTCGGCCTCGTCGGCGCCGCGGAAGACCGGTGTCTTGGCCTCGAAGCCGAGGATCCGCGCGCACCACCCGAGGTGGGTCTCGAGGATCTGGCCCACGTTCATGCGGCTCGGCACGCCGAGGGGGTTGAGCACGATGTCCACCGGCGACCCGTCCGGCAGGAACGGCATGTCCTCCTCCGGCACGATCCGGGCGACGATGCCCTTGTTGCCGTGACGGCCCGCCATCTTGTCGCCCACCGAGATCTTCCGCTTCTCGGCGATGTACACCTTCACCAGCTGGATGACGCCCGGAGGCAGCTCGTCCGGCTGGAGGATCTTGTCGATCTGGTCTTCGGCCTTCTCCTCGACCTTGGCCCGCTCGCGCCCGGCCATGTCGATGGCGGCGCGGATCCGCTCGTTGGCGGTCCGGTTGGCCACGCGGAGCGTCTTGAGGTCCACCTCGCTCAGGTCCACGTCGGCCAGCACGGCCTTCGTGAGCTTGGTCCCGGCCGCGAGATACTCCTCCACCGTGCCGGACTTGAGCATGAGCGCCACCTCCTGCCCTTCGAGCAGGCGGCCGAGCTCCTCCACCATCACGGTGCTGATGCGCGCCTTCTCGTCGGTCTCGATCCGGCGCACTTCGCCGATCCGCTCGCCGCGGTCCTTCTCGACGACCTGGTCCTCGATGCGGGAGAAGATCTTCACGTCGATCACGACGCCCGCCATGCCCGGCGGCACCTTGAGCGACGAGTCCTTCACGTCCTTGGCCTTCTCGCCGAAGATGGCGGTGAGCAGCTTCTCTTCGGGCGAGAGCTCGGTCTCGCCCTTCGGGGTGATCTTGCCGACGAGGATGTCGCCCGGCTTCACGTGGGCGCCGATGCGGACGATGCCCCGTTCGTCGAGGTCGATCAGCGACTCGTCCGACACGTTCGGGATCTCGCGCGTGATCTCCTCCTGCCCGCGCTTGGTGTCCCGCACGTGGAGCTCGAGCTCCTGGATGTGGATCGACGAGTACACGTCGTCCTTCACCAGGCGCTCCGAGAGGATGATCGCGTCCTCGAAGTTGTGGCCGTACCACGGCATGAACGCCACCAGCACGTTGCTGCCCAGGGCCAGCTCGCCGCGGTCAGTGGCGGCGCCGTCGGCGATGATCTCGCCGGTGGCCACCTGCTGGCCGAGCTGCACCAGCGGCCGCTGATTGATGGCGGTGTCCTGGTTGGTGCGCCAGAACTTCCGCACCCGGTACCGGTCGTACTGGTGCAGCCGGGCGAGCGGCTGGTCGGTGTCGACGACCCCGTTCACTCCGGCGTCCACGATGATCTCGTCGGCCGTGACCCGCGTGACGGTGCCCGCGCGCCGCGCGGCGATCACCGACCCCGAGTCCCGCGCCACCTTCTCCTCGAGGCCGGTGCCCACCACGGGCGCCTCCGGGAAGAGGAGCGGCACCGCCTGGCGCTGCATGTTGGAGCCCATGAGCGCGCGGTTGGCGTCGTCGTGCTCCAGGAACGGAATCAGCGCCGCGGCGATCGAGACGAGCTGCTCGGGCGCCACGTCCATGAAGTCGATCCGCTCGGGTGCCAGGAGGGGATAGTCATCGCCCTTCCGGCAGAGCACGAGCTGGTCGGTGAACTTGCCGTCGGTGTCGAGCACCGCGTTGGCCTGCGCCACCCCGTAGCCCTCTTCCTCGCTGGCCGAGAGCCACCGGATCTCGTTGGTGGCCCTGCCGTGCTTCACCACTCGGTACGGGGTCTCGATGAAGCCGAGGTCGTTGATCCGCGCGTAGGTCGAGAGGCTCGTGATCAGGCCGATGTTCGGGCCTTCCGGCGTCTCGATGGGACACATGCGGCCGTACTGCGAGTAGTGCACGTCGCGGACCTCGAAGCCCGCGCGCTCGCGCGTGAGGCCGCCCGGACCCAGCGCCGACAGCCGGCGCTTGTTCGTCAGCTCGGCCAGTGGGTTCGTCTGGTCCATGAACTGCGAGAGCTGCGAGGACCCGAAGAACGCCTGGATCACCGCGCTCACTGTCCGCGCGTTGACCAGGTCGTCCAGCGAGATCTTCTCGGGATCCGAGTTGATGCTCATCCGCTCCTTGACCAGCCGCGCCATGCGCGAGAGGCCCACGCTGAACTGGTTCGCGATAAGCTCGCCCACCGACCGGATCCGCCGGTTGCCCAGGTGGTCGATGTCGTCGGTGAACCCGCGGCCGTCGTGCAGGTCGATCAGGTACCGGATGATCGCGATGAAGTCCTCTTCGGTGAGGACGGTGTGGTTCGGGTCGATCTTGAGCCCGAGTCGCTGGTTGATCTTGTACCGGCCCACCCGCCCGAGGTCGTACCGCTTCGGGTTGAAGAACAGCTTCTGGAGCTGCTGCCGCGCGGTCTCGAGGTTGGGCGCGTCGCCCGGGCGCAGCAGGGCGTAGATCTGCTCCAGCGCCTCACTCTCGCTGTGGGTCGGGTCCTTGACCAGCGTGTTCTTGATCAGCGGGGACTCCGAGCGCCCGGCCGGGAGCAACACGTCCACCCGCTGAACGCTCTGGTCGAGCAGCTTCTTCCGCAGCTTGTCGGTGATCTCCTGGCCCGCCTCGGCCAGCACCTCGCCGGTCTCGGGGTTGGCCACCGGGAACGCAAGGACGTGCCAGTGCCGGTCACGCGTGGTGGTCGGCTGGTCGTCGTCGCGGAGGTCGATGGTGGTGTAGCCGGCGAAGACCGTGACCGACTTCACGCCCTTGTGCCGCATGTCGTTGAGCCGCTCCTGGGTGAGCTCGTCGCCGACCAGGCCGAGCGGCTCGCCGCCCCGGTCTTCCGGGTTCGGCACCGTCTCGGCCAGCAGCGCGCCCACCACCTCGCGGCGTTCGTGCCGGGCGCTCATCTGGCCGGTGATGTCGAGGTCCTTCGTCGCGAAGAAGAGCTTCAGGATGTCGGCGTTGTTCCCGTAGCCGAACGCCCGAAGCAGCGCGGTGGCCGGGAACTTCTTCTTCTTGTCGATGTGGACGTAGATCACGTCGTGGATGTCGATCGTGAACTCCACCCACGAGCCCCGGAACGGGATGATCCGCGCCGAGTAGAGCCGCTGCCCGTTGGGATGGGTGTCCTCCTCGAACACCACACCGGGCGAGCGGTGCAGCTGGCTCACCACGACGCGCTCCGCGCCGTTGATGACGAACGTCCCGAGGGGAGTCATGATCGGCAGCTCGCCGAGGTAGACCTCCTTCTCGATGATGTTCTTGGGGCGGCGCTCGCCGTCCACTTCCTCGAAGACCACGAGCTGGAGCGTCGCCTTGAGCGGCGCCGCATAGGTCATGTCGCGCTCGATGCACTCCTCGACGGTGTACTTCGGCTCGCCGAGGGAATAGCGGAGGAAGTCCAGACTGTACTTCCC
Source organism: Gemmatimonadales bacterium (assembly GCA_050733215.1). Classification (GTDB taxonomy): domain Bacteria; phylum Gemmatimonadota; class Gemmatimonadetes; order Gemmatimonadales; family GWC2-71-9; genus DASQPE01. The sequence goes on along the minus strand of JBOHSN010000013.1, from coordinate 36,105 downwards.
GTTCACGTCGGAGATCGGGAACAGGTCCCGGAAGACGCGCTCGAGCGAGACGTCCTGCCGGGCACCGTCCACGTCGTCGGGGACGAGCAGGGTCTGGAACGCCGCTGTCTGGATGTCGAGGAGGTGCGGCATCGGCATGCCGCCCTCGAGCTTGCTAAACGTGATGACGGGTCGGGTATCGGGCATCAGATCACTCTCAGGCAACACAAATGGCCCCGAACGCGAATCCCCCGCCGGCGGCGGGGTGTCGCGGGGCTCGGAAAAAATCGGGTTTCCGGAAGTGTCAAGCGCATTAGTCTCACTGAAGAAGCGCCGTGATGGCCCGCCCGGCCCCCGTGGCCGGGCGGGATTCATCGCGGAGCTACTTCAGCTCGACGACCGCGCCCTGCTCTTCCAGCTTCTTCTTGATCTCCTCGGCCTCGGCCTTGGAGACCCCTTCCTTGACGGTGCTCGGCGTGTTGTCCACCGTGTCCTTGGCCTCCTTGAGGCCCAGACTGGTGATCTCGCGCACGACCTTGATGACCTGAATCTTCTTGGCGCCGCCCTCCTTCAGGACGACCGCCCACTCGGTCTTCTCTTCCACCGGGGCCGCGGCCGCACCGGCGCCCGCGCCACCGCCCGCCGGGCCGGCCGCCACCGGGGCCGCGATCGTGACGTTGAACTTGCTCTTGAACGCCTCGATCAGCTCGGCCAGCTCGACGACCGTCTTGTTGCCGATCGCGTCGAGGATCTCTTCGTTGCTCAGCGTGGTGGTAGCCATTGTCTCGTGTCTCTCTCCGGTTGAAATCGCCGCCGTAGGGCGCGCGCCGTGCGCGCGCTCAGGGGCGCGCCTACGACGACCGCTGCGCGCGAAGCGCCTCGAGGGCGCCGACCATCTGATACAGCATGCCGTTCATCGCTCCGGCGAACTGGGCGAGCGGGGCCTGGAAGGCGCCGGCCAGCTGGCCGAGGAGCTGCTCGCGCGACGGCAGCGACGCGAGCCGCTTGACCTGCTCGGGGGTGACGGGCTTGCCGTCCACCAGCCCGATCTTGATCGCCGGCTTCTCGAACTCCTTCTGGAAGTCGGTGAGCACCTTCGCCGCCGCCAGCGGATCGTGCCCGGCGAGCACGAGCCCCGTGGGGCCCGCGAGGTGCTGGTCCAGCGCCGTCACCTGGTTCGCCGCCAGCGCGCGCTGGGCCAGCGTGTTCTTCACGACGATATAGCGGACGCCGGCCGCGCGGAGGCGACGCCGGAACTCGGTCATCCGCAGCACGTTCAGGCCGCTGAAGTCGGTGACGTACAGATTGGGCGACGCGCGGAGCTCGGCCGTGAGCGTCTCCACCGTTTCCTGGCGCTCTGGCTTGCTCATCGGTACACCGCCGTGTCGAGCTTCACGCCCGGCCCCATCGTGCTCGAGATGGTGGCCGACTTGATGTAGGTGCCCTTGGCCGCCGACGGCTTGGCCCGGACGATCGTGTCCATGAACGCCTGCACGTTCTCGGCGAGCTGCTCGGGCCGGAACGAGACCTTGCCCACCGGCGCGTGCACGTTGCCGGTCTTGTCCACCCGGAACTCGATCTTGCCCGCCTTGATCTCCCGGACCGCGCGGGTGACGTCCATGGTGACGGTACCCGCCTTCGGGTTCGGCATCAGGCCGCGCGGGCCGAGGATCTTGCCCAGGGCGCCGAGCTGCCCCATGACGTCCGGCGTGGCGACGATGACATCGGTGTCGAGCCAGCCATCCTTGATCTTTTGGACGTACTCGACGCCCACGAAGTCGGCGCCGGCGGCCTCGGCCTCCCGGGCCCGGTCGCCCTGCGCGATCACCAGCACGCGGACCGACTTGCCGGTGCCGTGCGGGAGCACGACCGTGCCGCGCACGACCTGATCGGCGTGCCGCGGATCGACGCCGAGGTTCACCGCGACGTCCACCGTCTCGTCGAACTTGGCGAACGCCGACTGCTTCACGAGATCGACCGCGTCCGGCACCGCGTACTCGCGGCCGCGGTCGACCTTGGCCGCGGCGGCGCGGAACTTCTTCCCGACCGCCGGCATCAGTCGGTGACCTCCAGCCCCATGGAGCGCGCCGTGCCGGCGATCATCCGCATGGCGCTGTCGAGGTTGGCTGCGTTCAGGTCCTGCATCTTGATCTCGGCGATCTTCTTCACCTGCGCCTTCGTTACCTTGCCGACCTTGGTGCGGTTCGGCTGGGCGCTGCCCTTTTCCAGCCCCGCTTCCTTGAGCAGGAGGTTGGGCGCCGGCGGCGTCTTGGTGATGAACGTGAACGTGCGGTCCGAGAAGATGGTCACCACGACCGGGATGACCATTCCCGACTGGCTCTGCGTCCGGGCGTTGAACTGCTTGCAGAACTCCATGATGTTCACGCCGTGCGGACCCAAAGCGGTACCCACCGGCGGCGCCGGGTTGGCCGCACCCGCCGGGCATTGCAGCTTGACGACTGCGTTGATTTTCTTCGCCACGCGCACTCCTCGTATCGGAATCGGCCGGGCCGACGTCCTGCCGCGATGACCCGCGCGGTCGCGGTTTTGCGCTATCAGCTATCCGCTATCCGCTCGCTCCGCCGTCGCTCGGTGCCCGCGGCCGGCTTGGATGCCCGCGGCCAGAGCGGATAGCGGATAGCCGATCGCTCTAATGCCCTCGCAGCTGCGTGTAGTCCATCTCCACGGCGGTGGGCCGCCCGAAGAGGCTCACGCTCACCTTGACCTTGCCCTTGTCCGACAGCACTTCCTCGACGGTGCCGCTGAAGTCGGAGAACGGCCCTTCGGTGATCTCGACCACCTGGCCGATCATGAAGGGGATCTCCTCCTTCGGCTCCGCCTCCGCCACCGACTCGGCGATGCCGAGCAGACGGTTCACCTCATCCTGCCGGAGCGGCTGCGGCAGCTTGCCGCTGCCCACGAACTTGATGACGCCCTGAATGCTGTTCACCACGTGCAGCGCTTCCTGGCTCATCTGCATCTCGACCAGCACGTAGCCCGGGTACAGCTTCCGCTCCACGTTGACCTTCTTGCCGTTCTTCAACTCGATCACTTCCTGCACCGGCACGAGCGCCTGGCGAATCAGCTTGGCGTCGGCCGCCCGCGGATCGTCGTCGATGCGCCGCTGCAGGAGGCTCCGGACCTTGTTCTCGTGCCCGGCGGTGGTCTGGATGGCATACCAGCGGTATTCCATCGCGCTCACCGCGCCAGCGCGGCGACGCCGTCCACCAGAAGCTTCTGGAGCACCCAGTCGAGCAGACCGATGGCGATGCCGAGCACCAGCGACAGGACCACGATCATGCGCGTGGCCTTGATCAGCTCGGGCCGCGTGGGCCAGGTGACCTTGTCCAGTTCGGTCCGGACCGCACGGACGAATCCCACGGTCTCCTGCACCCACAGCGAGACCTTGTTGCCCGTGGGTGCCGCGTGCGCGCCGTCCATGACCTACTTCGACTCCTTGTGCGTCCGATGCTGGTCGCAGCGCGGACAGTACTTCCGGTATTCCACGCGTTCCGGGTGCTTCCGGCGGTTCTTCGTCTGGAAGAAGTTCCGGTTGCGGCACTCGGTGCACTCGAGAATGATTTTGTCTCTGGGCATGCCTTCTCCAAGCTCGCGACCGGGATTGAACCGGTGACCTCGTCCTTACCAAGGACGCGCTCTACCAACTGAGCTACGCGAGCGACGATCCTCATGGTTCAAGCGGGCGACGGGACTCGAACCCGCGACCCTCAGCTTGGAAGGCTGACGCTCTACCAACTGAGCTACACCCGCGTGCCATCAGGGCGGGAGAGGCGGAACGGGCGGCACAGACGGTACTCGTCTTCCCGTTCGCCTTCAGCACCTCTCTGCCGCCGCTACCGTCCTTGCCGCCTCCGCTACCGCCGTTCATGGTGGGGGTAGGATTCGAACCTACGTAGGGCAGAGCCCGGCAGATTTACAGTCTGCTGCCATTAGCCACTCGGCCACCCCACCGCCCTACGCCTTCCCACCCCCGCAACCCTCGTCACTCGCAACCGACTTCGCCTGCGGCGCCCCAAGCACCCGCGACGGCACCCCTTCGACAGTGAACCCCGCCGCCCCGGCGGGGTTCAGGCTTCTACGGGTGTCGGCATCACCGAGCTGACGAGGGGAATCGAACCCCTAACCGCCGGTTTACAAAACCGGTGCTCTGCCAGTTGAGCTACGTCAGCAAAACAGGCCGAAAAGAACAGACCCATATGATAGAGGAGCGGTTACGTTGAGTCAACGGGGTTACTTCGGGGGTCCGGAGCGGCCGGGAGCGGGCGGGAGAGGTAGGAAGGGGGGCGACGGCAGGAAACTGCACCTCCTACGCCAGCCCTCTCGCTCTTCCTGCGGACCTCGTGATCTGAAAGCCGTCCTTCCCGTCCTGGACCTCGAAGCCGTGCTTACGGAGCAGGTCGCGGATCCGGTCGGCCTCCGCGAAGTTTCGGCCACGCTTTTCGGCCGCTCGGACCAGTCCCCACCGCCGGGCCCACTCGATCGCGCCAGCCTCGTCGGGCGGAGGGACCTCCGGCGGGGTGGTCAGAACGCCATCTTCTTGCGCTGGCTCTGAAGCGTTGGGGGCGGGTGGCGGATCGATAACCTCGTGCTGAACGGTGCCGCGGGGGGTGATTGTACCCCGAAGTGAGATCGAAATGGTCCGACTGGCGGCAGGGGTTACGTCCAGCACTCCGTCGGCCAGGGCCCACGCCTCCCGGAACGCCGGGCCCAGCGTCCGGCCCTCGTCCAGGAGCCGGTTCCCCTCCCGCACCAGGATGTCGAACATCGCCGCCAGCGCCCGGGGGGCGTTCAGGTCGTCGTCGAGCGCCTCGGCGAACGTCGTGCGGAAGCGCTCCGCGGCCGCTTGGCTCTCCGGGTGGTCGGCGGGGCCCTGCTCCGCCGCAGCCAGCCGATCGTGGAACCGGCCGAGCCGCACCGAGCCATCCTGCGCGGCGACGAGCGCGTCGTCGCTCCAGTCGAGCGTCTTCCGGTAGTGGGTCCCGAACATGAGCAGCCGCACCGCCCCGGCGTCCACGCCCTGCTCCCGGAGATCCCGTGCCGTGAGGATGTTCCCGTAGCGCTTCGACATCTTGGTGCCCTGGATGTTCAGGAACTCGCCGTGGAGCCACACCCGGGCGAACTCCGGCTTGCCGGTGTGGGCGCAACTCTGGGCAATCTCGTCCTCGTGGTGCGGGAAGATCAGGTCCACGCCGCCGGCGTGGATGTCGAGGACATCGCTCCCCCACCGGCGGCCGATCAGGTCGAGCGCCATCGCGGAGCATTCGAGGTGCCAGCCCGGCCGGCCCCGGCCGAACGGCGCGTCCCACGCGGCGCCCACCCGCTCGTCCTCCGGTCGGGCTGCTTTCCAGAGCACGAAGTCGCGGGCGTCTTCCTTGGCGTATTCATCGGAGGCGACCCGCTCGCTGGCACCGGTGCGGAGCTCGCGCCGGTCGAGCTGCGACAGCCGGCCGTACGCGGGAAATTGCGCGATGGCGAAGTAGACCGAGCCGTCCTCACCCCGGTAGGCGACGCCCTTCGCGAGCAGGGACTCGGTGAGCGCGATCATCGTGGGCACGTACTCGGTGGCCCGCGGATACTCGTGCGCCGGCCGGATCCGGAGGTAATCCCGATCCTCGAAGAACGCGGCGGCATACGGCGCGACGTGCTCCCGGAGCGGGACACCCCGCTGATGCGCAGCGGCGATGGTCCGGTCGTCCACATCGGTGAGGTTCATCACGTGGAAGAGCTCGTATCCGCTCGCCTCGAGCCAGCGCCGCAGCAGGTCCTCGAAGAGAAACGTCCGAAAATTCCCGATGTGCGCGTAGTTGTAGACGGTGGGGCCGCAGGTGTAGAGCGACACCCGGGGAGCATCGAGGGGCACGAACGGCTCCACCCGGCGGGTGAGCGTGTTGTGGAGCCGAAGCGTCATCGCGGGGGGCCGGTACGGGCGACGCTGGCAGCGGTGTCGGCTGGCGGCGGGGGCGCGATCAGCGACGCCGCGAGCGGGATGCCAGGCAGCCGGATGCCTTCGGCATCGAAGCGGTTCTTGAGGCGGCGGCGGAGCTCGCGCGACACGCCCCACTGGCCCCCCGGCTGCGTGCGCGCCACCGCCCGCACGACCACCCGGTTGTCGCCGATGGCTTCCACGCCCCACACCTCCGGCACGCCGTCAAGCAGGGGCGCCCATTCTTCATCCTGGGCGAAGCGGGCGACTTCATCCTGGAAAACCTCGAGGGTGCGCTCCACGGACTCCGCCGGCCCGACGGCCACATCCACCACTGCCCGCGCCCACCCGGCCGTCCGGTTGCTCACCACCTTGATCTCCCCGTTCGGGATGATGTGCCGGGCGCCCTCCACGTCCCGCAGCACCACGATCCGGAGCGTGATGTGCTCCACCACGCCCGACTTCCCGCCGGCTTCGATGACGTCGCCGATGGCGAATTGATTCTCGAGCAGAAAGAAGAAACCCGACAGGAAATCCTTCACCAGGCTCTGGGCGCCGAACGAGACGGCGAGACCGAGGATGCCGGCGCCCGCGAGCAGTGGGCCGATCTCGATGAAGAGGTTGAGCGTGAGGAGAATGGCCAGTACCACCACGAGCCCGCGCCCGATGGTGCGCAGCAGCTGTGCGATGGTGAGCCCGCGCTTCTCGCGAATGGTGGTGACCCGGGGATCGCCGTCGTCCACCGCCGTTTCGATGCGGCGGGCCGCCAGCCGGATGATGCGGAGCCCCGCCCAGGCGAGGCTCCAGATCGCGGCGACCTGCAGCAGGCGGCGGACGAGCTCTCCCCCGTCGATGCGCAGGTGTTCGGCGATGGTCGTGATGACGTGCTGGAGGGAGAGGAACAGCGCCACGGCGGCTCCGGATGGCGGCGGAAAGCGGCGACCCGGGCCTAACCTACCGGCATCTCGGCAGGGTGGTCAACCGGCGCGGCGGGTGCCCACCGGCAGGATGCGAAGGCCCGCGCCATCCCAGGCGACGACCCGTTCCACCCGGGCGAGCAGCGCCCCGAGATCGGCGCTGATGAGGAGCCGCGCCGACCGGTAGACCGCCGCACGCCTGGGCCGCGCGGCGGCGACCCACAGCCCGATGGTCTGTCCCCGCCGCACCAGCGGGACGAGCAGGTGAAGCGGACAATCGGCGGGAATTGGCTGAACGCGTCGGCGCATGCGGTGAAGATTGCGCCTTCATCGCCGCCGGCCGCATCGTTTTCACCCCGGCTGGCGCGTTCGCTCGCGTCGGTGCTGCTCCCGGCCCGCCGCAACGGCGTCCAGCAGCGGGGCCGGGTCGAAACGCACCGGATCGGTGACGGGAAGCCCGGTGGCACGGGTTGCCGCGTCGCAGGCGGCCCGCGCCGCCGGCTCGTCCAGATCGTAGGTGTTGAGCGAGATCCCCACGACGCGGGTCGGGTGCACCGCGGAGCCGATGGCTTCGTACCAGCGGACATACTCGGTCAGTGGCGGAACGGCGAGCCACTGGTCGCGTCCGTCGTCGATCCGCTCGCGGCTCACCTGATGACACAGGAGGAGGCCCGACGGGCAGGATCCGTGCAGGAGGCCAAGCGTGACGCCGGAGTAGCCGGGATGGTTGATGCTGCCCTGCCCCTCCACCAGCACGACGTCCGCGTCGCGTGCGCCCTCCAGCGTGATGTGCTCGGCGGCGCCCGCGATGAAGTCGGCCACCACGGCGTCCACCGCGATCCCCCAGCCCTCCAGCATGATCCCGGTCTGACCGGTGGCGACGAACCGGGTGCGAAGACCGCGCGCGTTGAGGCCGCGGACGAGCTGAAGCTGCGCGGTCATCTTGCCGACGTTGCAGTCGGTCCCGACCGTGAGTACCACGTAGGCCTCGAGCAGGCGCGCACGCCCCGCCGCGACCGGAAGGTTCGCCGGCGGACGGCGGATGTCCGTGATGGTCCGGCCCCCGGCGGCGGCCCGGGCTGCGAGCACCGGATCATCGCCGAGAAAGGTGTGTAACCCGCTCACGAGGTCGCAGCCGGCGTCGAGCGCCTGGGCGAGCCATCCGCGCCACTCGTCGGGTAGTCGTCCGCCCACCGGCGCGATGCCGATGAGAATAGTCTTCGGACCGAGGGCGAGCCCTTCGCGCATGGACCCCACGACGGGGATCCGGCCGCCGAACCCGAGCACGTCCTGCACCACGCCGCCGGCGTGCTGCCGGTCGAGCACGCCAAGCACCCGCTCGGGCTGGTAGCGGATGATCGCATTGGCGGTCTTCGAGCTCATTGGCCCGAAATCGCCGTCGGCGACAATCAGATAGCGGGGCGTGGTCATGTCGTCGGATTGGAAGAACAAAATTCACACGGAGGCGGGGAGAACACGGAGAACAGCACTTGATGCGGTCTCATGTCCGAGCATTCGGATACCTGAGCTCGAGGCCACAACAGAAGCAGTTCTCCGCGCCCTCCGCGCCTCCGTGTGAACGCAGTTGAACCGAGCTACGAAGTCTTCTCGCCCTCGCTCTCCTCGACCACCTCGGCGTCGTGGATGGTTTCCGCGCCCTTGCCCAGCTGTCGGTTGTTGGCGGCGCCGCCGCCCGGGAGCAGCCCCATGCGCTGCTTGAGCGCGAGGAGCTGCTGGTCGGAGCTGCCCTTGTACTCGAGCGCCTCGAACTGCTGCACCAAGCGGTCGCCGCTGAACTCCTCCTGCAGCTCCGCCGCCGCGATGGCTTTGCGTTCGGTGGCCTCGATCTTCTCGGCCATCCGTTCGAACGACTCGAAGGCGCTCTTGTCGGACATGCCCGACATCGTCTCCTGGATGCGCTGCTGCGCCTCGGCCCGCTTGGCACGCGCCACCAGAATGTTCTTCTTGCGCTTGGCCTCCTCGATCTTTTCGTGGAGCTGCCGCAGCGCGAGCTTGAGCTGCTCGGTTTCGGTCTTGTGCTTCAGCCAGGTCTCGTGGAGCTGCTGCGCGCCCTGGAGGTGCTCGTTGTACCGCAGCAGCGCCTGCTTGGCCAGGTCGTCGCGCCCCTCCTGCACCGCGAGCATCGCGCGCCGCTCCCAGTCCTCGGCCTGCCGCTTCATCCCATCGGCGTCGGCCTGAAGCTTCTTCTCGTCCGCGATCGCGGAAGCCACCTGCTGCTTGGCCTTGGCGAGCTGACCCTTCATGTCGACGATCAGCTGGTTCAGCATCTTCTCCGGGTTTTCGGCCCGGGTGATCAGGTCGTTGAGGTTCGACCGGATCATCGTGGACAGGCGATCGAAGATTCCCATCGGCGTCACCCTTCCCGGTACGGCGCGAGGGCGCCGAGATGCGTGGCCAGCGCCAGCGTAATCGAGTCGAAACTCGCCTCGAACTCCTCGAAGTCGAGGTTAGCGAGCTCGAGCGCGTCGGTCAGCACGATATGGTCGCCCTCGATGCCGTAGGATCCGTGAATCAGCTCGCGCGCGTTCAACTCGAGCAGCTGCCGGAACAGCTCGCTCCGGCGCGGCTCGTTCGCCGGCAGCTCCATCACCCGGATGCGGAGGATCACCACCGGCGGCGCGTAGTGCACGACCACTTCCGCGCCCTCGCGGGTCCGCACCAGCCAGAGGTTCTGCTCCAGCTCGCGCACATCCAGGCTGCCGCCCTCGAGGCGGTCGAGCCACGACTGGACGTCTTCACGACTGATCATGAATCAACTCTCCCGGGCAGCCGCGCCGGCTGCTCCGACTGTGTCGCGAGCACGCGCTCGGCGAAATCTAATCGTTCCTCCAGCTCGGCGACCCGGCTCTTGAGCGCCTCGAGCTCCGCCGTTGCGCCGGCCTGTTCCTTCGCCACGGCCTTGCTGAGCCGCGTCACCCAGGACCGCCAGCCGGGCGAGCTGAGGGTAATGCCCACGCTCGTCGCGGTGCTGACCGCGATCACGACGAATCCGAGCAGGATGCCCGTGCCGAGGTCCATCGCTCAGCCCCCGATCCGGCCGGGCTCGCGCTGCTGGGCGAGCATCCGCTCGGCGAAATCGATCCGCTCCTCGAGCTCGGCGATGCGCCCGCGCTCGGCCTCCAGCTGCTCGACGCGCGCCCGCAGGTCATGCACCACCGGATCGTCGGCCGCGGGACCACGCTTCGGGCCTTCGATGAGCCGTCCCACCGCGCGGCCGATGGGTCCGAAGAAGATCCCCAGCGCGCCGGCCGCGACCGCCAGGAACATCGCAAACTGGCCGAACTCGGTCATGCTTCCTCGCCCCCGCGCTGCGCGAGCTTCGCAGGCTCATGGCTCTGCGCCAGCACCCGCTCCGTGAAGTCCAGCCGTTCCTCCAGCTCACCGACCCGCGCGCGCATGTCATCCAGATGCTGCAGTACCTCCGCGGAAGGGGCTGCCGATTCGCCCTCCAGCCGCCGCGCGAGCGCCTTCCCCACCGGCCCGCGCATCACCACGGCGAACGCGATCGAGGCGACGATGCCGACTGGAATCGCGAACGCCTCTCCCACCCTGACGGCGACGACGGCGAAACTGACCGCCGCCGCCACCACGACGCCGAGCACCGTCATGCCGATGCTCTCGATGTCCTTCGAGCTCATTCGTCACCTGCCCTGAGCGGCGGGCCGGCCGACGAGCGGGTCAGCATCCGTTCGGTGAAATCCAACCGCTCCTCCAGCTCGGCAAGCCTGGGCTGCAGCGCCTCCAGCTCCGCCAGGCGCGCCTGAAGACGCTCGACCTCGACCGGAACGCCGAACCGGCGGTCGGTACGCGCGTCGATCGAGCGGGCAATAGCCCGGACGATAGGCCAGAGCACCACGACGCCCGCCACCACCGCCGTGATGGTAATGACGAGTATGATGCCGGGCGGCAGACCCGCCCAGAACGAGTGGTCCTGGAACACGATCTCCGGAATCGGCGGAATCTCGGGCGCTTGGGGTACCTGGGGTACCGGCGCGCCCTGAACGAGCAGAGTCATCGGTCGGGGACCCCGGGCCGAAGGCGCTCGGCCTGCTCGGTTCGCGCGAGCAGCCGCTCGGCGAAGTCGAGACGCTCCTGGAGCTCCACCACGTCCTGCCGGAGCAGATCCACTTCGGTACGGAGCTCGGGATCGGGCTGAACGGCGCCGGCAGCTCCGCGGATCCGCGCGGCGAGCGCCCGACCCACCGGGCTGAACGACAGCGCGACGGTGGTGCCGCCGCCGAAGATCAGAATGAGCGCGAGAATGTCTTCCATGATCACCGCTCGGGGAGACGGTCGGCGGGTCGGGCCTGCGACAGCAGGCGCTCGGTGAAATCGAGCCGCTCCTGCGTTTCCTCCAGGGTGCCGCGGAGGGTATCCACCTGGTCCCGTAGCTCGGCGAGCTCCATCCGAACCTCACCGTCGGCTTCTGCGGCGCGGCCCTGGATGCGCCGGGCCAAGGCCTGACCGACCGGCCCCCGGGTGAGCTGCACCAACCCGAAAATGATCCCCAGGGTCATGACCATCCCCGTGATCATTCCGAAAATCGGGATCAGCTCGCCTGCGATCTCTGGACCCATGGGCGCTACCTACGCAGCATGGCCGGGTGGTGTTTCAGAAGGGGACGTCGGGGCGATCCTCGACTAATGTAGGGCGGCGGCGGCGGGGGCGCGAGCGGGCCCGGCAGGGAGTCGTTCGGCGAGGAAACGGGCGATGGTTCCGAAGAGGTGCTGCCGGGCGGCCCCCTCGCGAAGCCCATGCGTACGGTTCGGGTACTCCATCATCTGGAACGGCTTATTGGCCGCGATCAGCGCGTTGACGAGCGCCTCGGTGTTCTGGTAGTGCACGTTGTCGTCGCCGCTACCGTGAGCCAGCAGCAGGTCACCCCGCAGGCCGGCCACGTGCGTCAACGGCGATCCCAGGTCGTACCCCTCGCGGTTCTCGCCCGGCAACCCGTTGTACCGCTCGGTGTAGATGTTGTCGTACAGCGCCCAGTGGGTCACCGGGGCGACGGCCACCGCCGACCGGTAGACGTCGGGGAAGCGGAAGATCGCGTTCAGGCTCAGAAACCCGCCGTAGCTCCAGCCCCAGATAGCGACGCGGGTGGAATCCACGTACGGCCGCCGGGCCAGCGCGCGCGCGGCCCGGGCCTGGTCCTCCGTCTCCCGCACCCCCTGCCGGCGATAGATGGTCTTGCGCCAGGCGCGTCCGAGCGGCGCGCCCGCCCCGCGGTTCTCGACACTCGCCACGAGGTAGCCCTGCTGCGTCAGGTACCAGTGGAAGAGGTAGTGGGGCACGCCGAGCCACTGGTCCAGCACCGTCTGTCTGCCCGGCCCGCCGTACACATAGGTCACGAGCGGGTAGGCTCGGGTGGAATCGAACCCCGGTGGGCGCATGATCCACGCGGGAAGGCGGGCGCCGTCCTCCAACGGGATCTCGAAGAACTCGTGCCCGCCGGCACGGAGCCGTGCGAGGCGCGCCCGCAGCCGCGCGTTGTCCACCAGCGTGCGCAGCGCACGATGACCCGGCAGTCGGACCACATCCACGACCGGCGGGGTATCGAAGCGGGAGTAGGTGCGGAGCGCATGCTTGAAGTCGGGCGCCACGTCGTAGGTGTGGGTGCCCGGTACCGCGGGTGAGATCCGCTCCGGCGCGCCGTTGCCGTCGAGGCGGGTGCGATAGAGGTACCGCTGCGCCGGATTGCCGGGAGAGGCGAGATAGTAGAGCCATCCGCCCTTCTCGTCCACGCCCTTGACTGTATCGACGTCGAACGCGCCCCTGGTGATCGGGCGTACCGTGCGGCCGTCCCGCGACACGACGTACACGTGGCGCCATCCGCTTCGCTCGCTCACCCAGGTGAAGCGCTTGCCGCCGTCCAGCCAGAACAGCCCGTCCACCACGTCCACCCAGGCGGAGTCGCGCTCGACGAGAACGGGACGCACCTGCCCCGTCCGCGCGTCGCCGAGCAGCACCTCGAGCGTGTTTTGCAGCCGGTTGAGCCGCTGCACCACGACCTCCCCGGAGCTCGCGGCCCACTCGAGCCGGGCGAGGTAGTGGTTGCGCGGGTCACCCGGAATGTCGAGCCAGCGGGTCGGGCCCCCGGCCGCCCGGACCACGCCGATCCGCGCCGCCGAGTTCGCTTCGCCGGCCTTGGGATACTGGACCGGGACCGTGAACGAGTAGAGGGAGTCGGTGTTGTTGACGAGCAGGAAGTCGCGCACCCGATCGGCGTTGAGCTGCCAGTATGCGATCGACTTGCCGTCGGGGCTCCAGCGCCAGCCATCGGCGTAGTAGTTCATCAGCTCTTCTTCGTACACCCAGTCGAAGGTGCCGTTGATGAGCGTGCGGGATCCGTCGGTGGTGAGCGCGGTGACCGCGCCGGTCGCCGCGTCCTCGACATAGAGATTGTTCTCGCGCACGTAGCCGATGCGCGAGCCGTCCGGCGAGAACTTGGCGAACATCAGCGTGGACGGCTTGGCGTCAGGGCCGCCGAGCTTGCGGAGCCGCCCGGCCGCCCGGTCGAGCACCCAGTAGTCGCCGCGGGTGTTGAGGCGCCAGACCGGACGGCTGTTGGTGAAGATGAGGAGCCGGCGCTGGTCGGGCGACCACGCGTACTGTTCGATCTCGATCGGACCGGCCGCGCCGTCCGGCACCAGGCGCCTCGCGGCGACGAGCACGTCGCGCGCGCCGCGCTCGGCGTCGTAGCGGACGATGTCCTGGCCCTTGCCGTCCGGGCCGGGTTCGAGCGTCGTATATCCCCCGCCGTTGTCCACCCAGCGGGACGGTCCGAAGGTCTCGGCAGCGAGCTCACGCGAGCCGTAGATACGGGGAATCGACAGCAGACTGCTGTCCGTCTGCTGCGCCGGGACCTGGCTCGTGGCCGCGACCGGGACCGCAACCGCCAGCAGTGGCAGTAGAAGGAGGCGGGTCGTCACGCGGCGAAGGATACCGTCCCGCAAAGGGTTTCTGTACCTTTGGCCCCCCGCGCGGTGCCGAGCGCAGTCCGGCATGCGGGTTGCGCTCAGGGGGCTCGACTCTTGGAGGAGGACCGCAGGACGATGCATCGGAAGCTCACAGCAGCACTCGTGTCGGTGGCCGGGCTGGCCGCGACCGTTGGGAATAGGGACGCACTCGCGCAGGCAAAGGACACCGCCCATGCGCACCATCAGGCGGCCGCACCGGCGGCCGACGATGGGAGCAAGTGGGTCAAGTGGGACGCGGCGAGCAACACTGTCACATTCAAGCTCAGCGCGGGCGTCTTCGACTTCAACGGCTATACCAGCGGACGCGCGACCCTCATCGTGCCGCCGAAGAGCAACGTGGTGATGAACTTCTCGCAGGACGACGGCACGCCGCACAGCGCCATCATCATCGACGACAAGGAGCCGATGCCCACGATGGCGGATAAGCCGGCCATTCCGCGGGCGTACACCAACAAGGCATCCGAGGGACTGCCGCAGGGCGCGACGGACGTCATCAAGTTCACGGCGCCCGAGAGCGGCCGCTACCGGATCTTCTGCGGGGTTCCGGGGCACGGCCTTTCCGGCATGTGGATCTGGTTCAAGGTCGACCCGACCGCGAAGGAGCCGAGGTGGGAGACCCAGCCGAAGGTGTGATCGCCTTGCGCAGGAACCGACCGGTGTAGCTCTCGCCGGAGGCCGCCACGGTCTCCGGCGTTCCTCTGGCCACGATCCGGCCCCCCGCGTCCCCGCCTTCGGGCCCGAGGTCCACGATCCAGTCGGCGGTCTTGATGACCTCGAGGTTGTGCTCGATCACGAGCACGGTGTTGCCCTTGTCCACGAGACGGTGGAGCACCTCCAGGAGGAGCCGCACATCCTCGAAATGGAGCCCCGTCGTGGGCTCGTCGAGGATGTAGAGCGTGCGGCCGGTGTCGCGCTTGGCCAGCTCGGTGGCGAGCTTCACCCGCTGCGCCTCGCCGCCCGAGAGGGTGGTGGCAGCCTGACCCAGATGGATGTAGCCGAGGCCCACGTCGTTGAGGAGCTCGAGCTTCTCGGCGATGCGGCGCTGGGCGGAGAAGAAGTCGAGTGCCTCCGCCACCGTCAGGTCGAGCACGTCGGCGATGCTTCGGCCCTTGTAGCGCACCTCGAGCGTCTCGCGATTGTAGCGCCGGCCCTTGCACACCTCGCACGGCACGTACACGTCGGGCAGGAAATGCATCTCGATCTTCACCAGGCCGTCGCCCTGGCAGGCTTCGCACCGCCCGCCCTTCACGTTGAACGAGAAGCGGCCCGGCCCGTACCCGCGCATCTTGGCCTCGGGGAGCGCGGTGAACAGCTCGCGGATCGGGGTGAACAGCCCGGTGTACGTGGCGGGGTTGGATCGCGGGGTCCGCCCGATCGGACTCTGGTCGATGTCGATGACCTTGTCGATCTGGTCGAGCCCCTCGAGCCGCGTGTGGCTGCCGGGAACGACCTTGGCCCGATAGAAATGGCGCGCGAGCGCGCGATACAGAATGTCGGTCACCAACGTGCTCTTGCCCGAGCCCGACACGCCGGTAACCGCGACGAAGAGTCCGAGCGGCACCTCGAACGTGACGTCCTTGAGGTTGTTCTCCGCCGCGCCCACGACGCGGAGCCGCCGCTTGGGGTCGGCCTGGCGCCGCCCGCTTGGTACCGGCACGCGGAGCTCGCCCCGGAGATAGCGGGCCGTGAGCGACGTCGGATGGGCGAGGACGTCGTCCAGCTCGCCTTCGACCACCACCTCGCCGCCGAAGCGTCCGGCCCGGGGGCCGAGATCGATGACGTGGTCGGCGGAGCGGATGGTGTCCGCATCGTGCTCGACCACGATGACCGTGTTGCCCAGGTCGCGGAGCCCGCGCAAGGTGCCCAGCAAGCGCTCGTTGTCGCGCTGGTGCAACCCGATGCTCGGCTCGTCGAGGATGTAGAGCACGCCGACGAGTCGCGAGCCGATCTGGGTAGCCAGGCGGATGCGCTGGGTCTCGCCACCGGAGAGGGAGGTGGCCCCGCGGCCGAGCGTCAGGTAGTCGAGCCCCACGTCGCGGAGAAACCGCAGCCGGTCGCCGACCTCCTTCAGAATCGGGCCGGCGATCTCCGGGTCCACCCCGCTGCCGCCGACGGCACGGATCGGAACGCTCTCGAAGAACTCGACCGCGCGAGTCACCGGCAGCTCCACCACGTCGCCGATGCTCCGGCCGTGGACCAGCACCGAGAGGCTCTCGCGCTTGAGGCGCTTGCCCCCGCAGGTCTGGCACGGCTGCTCGATCATGTACTCCTCGAGCTGGTCCCGGACCGAGTCGCTGCCCGACTCCCGGTAGCGCCGCTCGACGTTGCGCAACACCCCCTCCCACTCGCTCTCGAAGTCGCGCCCGCCGTTTCCCCCCCGCGCCCCGGCCACGGCGAAGCGAAGCCGTCCGGGCGCTCCGTACAGGATGGCCTTGCGGGCATCGGCGCCGAGCTCGCCCCACGGCGCGTTGAGGTCGAAGCGAAACGTCCGGGCGAGCGTGGGCAGCACGACTTTCCGGAGGTATCCCGACGGCTCTCCCCACGGGAGAATGACGCCTTCGAGGATCGAGATGCTCGGATCGCCGAGCACCAGCTCGGCGTTCACCTCGCGGCGGGTCCCCACCCCGTGACAGTCGGGGCACGCGCCGAACGGCGAGTTGAACGAGAACTGGCGCGGCTCGAGCTCGGGAAGGGAGAGGCCGCACACCGGGCAGGCGAAACGCTCGGAGAACAGATGGACCGATGGTCCGATGGCCGGATGGACCGGGTTTCGCGAGCGCGCCGCCGCCGGTCCATCCGACCCTCTATCCATCGGTCCATCGTGCCGCACCACCTCCACCACCCCGTCCGCCAGCTTGAGCGCGGTCTCGATCGAGTCGTTCAGGCGGGAGCGGTCTCCCTGGCGAACCACCAGGCGGTCCACGACCACCGCGATATCGTGGTTCTGGCGGCGGTTGAGGGCGGGCACGTCGGCCAGGTCGTAGGTCGTCCCATCCACCCGCGCGCGCACGAAGCCGCGCTTGCGCACGTCCTCGAACAGGTCGCGGAACTCGCCTTTGCGGCCGCGGACCAGCGGCGCGAGCACCTCGATCCGGGTCTCCTCCGGCCAGCCGAGCACGGTGTCGGTGATCTGAGCGGCGCTTTGACGCGTCACCGGACTGCCGTCGTTCGGGCAATGCGGAATGCCGACCCGGGCCCAGAGGAGGCGCAGGTAGTCGTAGATCTCGGTCACGGTGCCGACGGTCGAGCGCGGATTCTGCCCGGTGGTCTTCTGCTCGATCGAGATGGCCGGCGAGAGCCCTTCGATCGCGTCCACGTCGGGCTTCTCCATGAGACCGAGAAACTGGCGGGCATACGCCGAGAGCGACTCGACGTACCGACGCTGGCCTTCCGCGTAGATGGTATCGAACG
The DNA here is from genome assembly GCA_050733215.1 of Gemmatimonadales bacterium. GTDB lineage: Bacteria > Gemmatimonadota > Gemmatimonadetes > Gemmatimonadales > GWC2-71-9 > DASQPE01. The sequence goes on along the minus strand of JBOHSN010000013.1, from coordinate 18,853 downwards.
CGAGGGAGGACTTGCCCGACCCGGAAAGGCCGGTGATCACCGTGAGACGGTTCCGGGGAATCGCAACCGAAATGTCTTTCAGGTTGTGCTCGCGGGCGCCGCGGACGACGAGGAATTCCTGAGCCATAAGCCTGGAAAGCTACCGGCGGCGCGGGGCGGGGTTCAATGGAGGGCTATCGGTAGAGGGCTATCGGTCATCGGTCGACCGACGACCGATAGCCGATAGCCGATAGCCGATAGCCGATAGCCGATAGCGGTTAGCGTCTTATATTTCAGCTTCCGCCCGCAATTGGAGATCCCCCGCATGCCACGAGCCCGGCGCCGGCATCACAGCGGCCGGCACCGCGCGCCCGACGAGTTGTTCGGCCCCGCGGCCGGGCACTCGGGCGCGTCCGCAGGCGGCCGGTCCGCGCAGCCAGCGGAGCCACCGTCCGAACGGCTGCTTCGGCTCGCGAACGACGCCGACGCGGCCGGACGCTCCTCGGAGGCGCTGGAGCGCTACGAGCGGGCGCTGGCCGCCGATCCGCTCCACGTCGACGCGCGGGTTGCCCTCGCACGGCTGCTGGAGCGGACGGACCGGGGGGACCTGGCGCTCGCGGTGCTCGACGAGGGGCTGCTCCTCCAGCCGGATCAGCCCGAGCTCCTCCTCGTTCGCGGGCGCGCGCACGGCCAGCAGCGGCGTTACGAGGCGGCAGAAGGCGACCTGCGCCGCGTGCTGCGGCTGCACCCGTCCCACGGGCCGGCGCACTTCGAGCTGGGACTGCTCCTCGTGCGCCGGGGTCGCGCGGCCGATGCCGCCGACGCCTTCGCCCGCGCGATCGCCTTCGGTCCGGAGAGCGCACACACCTATACGGAGCTTGCGGAAGCCCTCAATCAGAGCGGCCGGATCACGGACGCCGCGGCGGCGCTGGAGCGGGCGGTGGCGCTCGACCCCGCTCAGCCGCGGGCGTACCATCTGCTTGGCCGGGTGCTCGACCGACTCCACCGCTCCGACGAAGCCACCCTCATGTATCGCCGGGCCCGGGAGCTCGCCGGCCAGTGATCGAGGTGGTCATCGACGATCTCGCGTTCGTCCGGGCCGACGCCATCGTCCGCGCGGCGGACGAGCTGCTCGAGCCGGTGACACCGGCCATGGCGGCGCTCGACCGCCACGCCGGCGAACGCTTCACCGCGCTGCGCCGGGTGTCCGCGCCGCTTGCCGCGGGCGCGGCCGTGGTCACCGCCGGCGGCGATCTGGTCGCGCCGCTCGTGCTGCACGTCGTGATCCGGGATCGGTCCACGGACACCGGCCGCGACGTCGTGCGCCGGGCGCTGGTGTCGGCGTGGCAACGCGCGGCGGACTGGGGGCTCGCGACGGTCGCGGCGCCGCTCGTGGGCGCCGGAGCCGGCCAGCTCGCCGCGGAGGAGGCGGCAGAGCTCCTCGTGGAGACATTTCCGCCCGCCGGGCCCGCGCCCGGCCGGCTCAGCATCGTGGTGGACCGCGAGGCCGAGCGGGCGCTCGTGGCGGCGGTCGTGGAGCGGAGACGCGCGTGATCACCCTGACCGGATTGACGAAGCGCTACGGCCGCTTCACCGCGGTCGACGGGATCGACCTCCAGGTGGAGCGCGGCGAGCTGTTCGGCTTCCTGGGACCGAATGGCGCCGGCAAGACGAGCACGTTCCGCATGATCGCGGGGATCATCCTCCCGACGTCGGGGCGGATCGAGATCGCCGGCATCGACCTCGGGCGCGAGCCGCTGGTGGCCAAGACGCGGCTGGGCTACATCCCCGACCGGCCGTTCGTGTACGACAAGCTGACCGGGGTGGAGTTCCTGCGGTTCGCCGCGGCGCTCTACGGACAGCAGGACGCAGCGGTAGAGCGGCGGATCGACGAGTTGCTCGAGCTTTTCGAGCTCACGCCGTGGAAGCACGAGCTCACCGAGTCGTATAGCCACGGGATGCGCCAGAAGCTGATCATCTCCAGCGCGCTGGTGCACCGTCCCGACGTGATCGTCGTGGACGAGCCGATGGTCGGGCTTGACCCGAAGGGCGCCCGGCTGCTCAAGGATCTCTTCCGGCAGTTCGTGGATCGCGGCGGCACCGTGCTCATGAGCACGCACACGCTGGAGGTGGCCGAGGCGGTGTGCGACCGGCTGGCGATCATGCACCGCGGGCGGATCCTCGCGCAGGGGACGATGGACCAGATGCGGCAGCAGACCGCGGCGGGCGATTCGAGCCTCGAGGAGCTGTTCCTGCGGCTGACCGGTGGCCTGCGCGAGGGCCAGCTCGACACCGCGCTCGATGGCTAGCGTGGAGTTCCTGCGGAAGTACCGGGGGCCCGGCTTCTGGGTGGTGCTGGCGCCGAAATGGCAGAGCGCGTTAGCGCGGATCCGCCGGCAGCAAACCGACGTCGGGCCCAAGGGCGCCGTGCTGGTGCTGCTGGGTCTCGTCTTCTGGGGCAGCGTCTTCGGGATCGTCCACCGGGTACTGCGCTACTTCAAAGGCGTGGAGGACATCGGCAGCCTGCTGGCCGCCAAGCTGCTCGGCCTCGCGTTTCTCGCGTTCGGCTCGATTCTGCTGCTGTCCAACCTGATCACGGCGCTCTCCTGCTTCTTCCTCGCGAAGGACCTCGATTTCCTCGCCGCATCACCGGTCCACTCGGTGCGGTTCTACTTCGCCAAGCTGGTCGAGACGATGCTGCATTCATCGTGGATGGTGGCGCTGCTCGCGGTGCCGATCCTCACGGCGTACGGCATCGTGTACGAGGGCGGGCCGTTCTACCCGCTGATCGCGCTCGCCGCGTTCCTGCCGCTCCTCGCGATCCCGGCCGTCATCGGCTCCGCCTGCACGCTGCTGTTGGTTACGATGGTGCCGGCGCGGCGGGCCAAGGAGCTCCTCAGCCTGGTCGCCGTGGGCGCGGCCGCGGCGCTCGTGCTGCTCTTCCGCGTGGCGCAGCCGGAGCAGCTCGTACGTCCCGAGGGGTTTCGCTCGCTCGCCGAATTCATCGCGGTGCTCCAGGCGCCGGCCAGCCCCCTGCTCCCGACCGAGTGGGCGTCCCGCACCGTGATGAACTGGCTCCTTCGTATCGGCGATCCGATGCCTCCCACCCTGCTCTGGAGCGTCGCGGTCAGCGCCGCGGTGGCCGGCGCGGTCCTGCACCGCAGCATCTATCGCACCGCCTACTCCAAGGCGCAGGAGAGCGCCCGGCTCACCCCCGGCGGCGCCCGCTGGGCCGAGTGGCTGTGCCGGGCGCTGGCGTGGCTCCCCCCCGACCGCCGGGAGTTCCTGCTTAAGGACACCCGGCTCTTCTTCCGCGACCCGACCCAGTGGGGCCAGCTCATCCTGCTCGGCGTGCTCGTCGTGGTGTACCTGTTCAACATCCAGGCGCTGCCGCTGTTCACCGGGGAGCGGATTCCGCCGTCGGTGGTGACGATGGTGGTGTTCCTGAACCTCGGGCTCGCCGGATTCGTGCTGGCAGCGATCGCGGCGCGCTTTCTCTTCCCGGCGGTGTCCCTGGAAGGGCGGCAGATGTGGCTGCTCCGCTCCAGCCCGCTCGACCTCCGGGCAATGTTCTGGAGCAAGTACTGGATCGGCACGGGGCCGCTGCTCGTGCTCGCGTTGGCGATCACCGTGGTGACCAACGTGATCCTGCGCGCGTCGCCGTTCATGATGCTCGTGAGCGTGAGCACGATAGTGCTCTTCACCCTCGCCGCGAGCGCGCTGGCGCTCAGCTTCGGGGCGTACTATCCGCGCTTCGACACCGAGAACGCCGCCCAGATCCCGACGAGCTTCGGCGGGCTGATCTACATGATGACGAGCGTCCTGCTGCTGGGGATCATCATCTCGGTCGAGGCACCGGGCGTCGCCACCGTGGTCCGCCGCGAGCAGGCCGGCCGACCGCTCGGCCTGGGCGTCGAGGTGCTGCTGCCGCTCGTCTGGGTCGCGCTCCTCTGCTCGGCCGCCACGCTGGTCTCGCTCCGGCTGGCGCTCGGGCGGATGCGCCGCATGGAGCTGTGACGGTCACGCTCGCCCGGCTCGACGACGTCTACAGCCCCGAGCTGGCCAACCGCCGTGACGTGCTGGTCGCGCTGCCACCCTCGTACGGCGAGGGTGGCGCCCGCTATCCGGTCGTGTACATGCAGGACGGGCAGAACCTCTTCGACCCGGCGACGAGCTATGCGGGCGACTGGCAGCTCGCCGACACGCTCGCCGTCCACGCCGCCGCCGGGGTCGAGGCCATCCTGGTCGGGATCCCGAACATGGGCGAGGACCGCAAGGACGAGTACGGGCCGTTTCCCGACGCGCGGTACGGCGGCGGGCGCGGCGAGGCCTATGCGCGGTTCGTCGTCGGCACGCTCAGGCCGCTGGTGGATCGCCAATTCCGCACCCGCACCGCCCCGGCGGACACCGCCATCGCCGGCTCGTCGCTCGGCGGACTGGTCAGCCTGTACGCGTTCCTGGCCTACCCGGAGATCTTCGGCGCGGTCGCAGCGCTGAGCCCGTCGCTGTGGTTCGCGCGCGGGGCGATCTTCCGCTGGGCACGCGGGCGGCGGTTCGACGCCGGCCGAGTGTATCTCGACGTGGGCGGACGCGAGCCGCCGCGGACCGCGCGGGACACCCGCCGCATGTGCCACCTGCTCACTTCGAAAGGCTACGTCCCGGGCGCCACGCTGGCCTATGTCGAGGACCCCGACGGCGGCCATGACGAGGCCTCATGGGCCCGCCGATTCCGCACGGCATTTCCGTTTCTCGTCGCCGGCCGCTCCCTTCCGGAGGGCGCGTCCGATGCAGCGTGAGCACCACGCATGGGACAGTCCGGCGCTGTGGGGCCGGCGGATGGAGCTCCTGGTCTTCGGCCAGGGCGGCGCGCGGGTAGTGGTCTATCCGTCCTCGATGGGCAGCTATTTCGAGTGGGAGGACCGCGGCATGATCGAGGCGCTGGGTGAGCACCTCGAGCGCGGATGGCTCCAGCTCTTCTGCGTGGCGAGCGTGGACTCGGAGAGCTGGTACTGCAAGTGGCGCCGGCCCCACGACCGTGCCGAGTGGCAGGACCGGTACGATCGCTACATCCGGGAGGAGGTGCTACCCCTCAGCGCGCACCTCAATCCGAATCCGTTCCTCATCACGACGGGGGCAAGCTTCGGCGCGTATCACGCCGTGAGCTTCGCGCTCCGGCATCCCGAGCTGGTCGGCCGGGTGGTCGGGATGAGCGGGCTGTACGACATCAAGGAGCAGACCGACGGCTACTCCGACGAGCTGGTCTACCTTCACAATCCCTGCGACTTCGTGCAGCACGAGGACGACCCGGCGCGGCTCGCCCTGCTCCGCCGGCTCGACATCGTGCTCGCGGTGGGCCACGACGACGGGCTCCGGGCCAACAACGAGTACCTGTCCGGCGTGCTGTGGAGCAAGCAGATCGGCAACGCGCTCCGCATCTGGGACGGGTGGGCGCACGACTGGCCGTGGTGGCGGCAGATGGTCGTGCGGTATATCGGGGGGCATGATTGAGGACGGTCGTCGGTCATCGGTCGTCGGTCGGCACGGCCCGGGCTTGGTGGATGGCGCCGCGATCCCAGCGTCTGCGAAGCGGACCGACGACCGATGACCGATAGCCCACACGCGGAGCTGAACGCATGGCACCCAAACGCGTAGGACTCATCGTGGGGCGGGAGTGGTCCTTTCCCCCGGCGTTCATCGACGAGGTTGCGCGGCGGGGCGGTGGCGTGGTGGCCGAATATGCCAAGCTGGATGCGCCGCGCATGGACGATCCGCCGCGCTACGACGTGCTGATCGACCGCATCTCCCACGAGGTGCCGTTCTACCGCACCTACCTGAAGCACGCGGTGCTCCAGGGCACGACCGTGGTGAACAACCCCTTCATGTGGAGCGCCGACGACAAGTTCTTCGGCGCCACCCTGGCGCACTCCCTGGGGCTCGCCAGCCCCCGGACCGTGGTGCTGCCCAACAAGGACTACATCCCGGGCATCAAGCACGACGAGAGCCTGCGGAACCTCTCGTATCCGCTCGACTGGGCGGGCGTCGCGGAGCACGTGGGCCTGCCCTGCATCCTGAAGGACGCGCACGGCGGCGGCTGGAAGGAGGTGTACGTCTGCCATTCGCTGGACGAGCTGATTCACCACTACAACCAGTCGGGCCTCCTCACGATGATCGTCCAGGAGTTCATCCGGTGGGAGCATTTCGTCCGCTGCCTGTGCATCGGGCAGGAGGACATCCTCCCCATGAAGTACGACCCCCGGGAGCGGCGCTACCTCGTCGAGCACGCCCACCTGAGCCCCGAGCTGGGCGCGCGGATCGTGGCCGACTCCCGCACGCTCGTACGGGCCTTGGGCTACGACATGAACTCGATCGAGTGGGCGGTCCGGGACGGTGTACCGTACGCGATCGACTTCATGAACCCGGCGCCGGACATGGACATCAACTCGCTCACGCCCGACTATTTCGCCTGGACGGTGGCGCACATGGCCGACATGGCGGTCCGCCTGGCGCTCGAACCGAAGCCACCGCGCTCCACCGGCTGGGCCGGATTTCTCGGCGGGCGTCTCCGGACCACCCCCGCCGCGAGCGCGGAGCGCTGACCGCGATGAGCTCCGGGGGGCTCGCGGCGGCGATCGACGCCTGGAACGCCGAGCTCACGGACGAGAGCGCCGCGGAGTCGGGCGGGTGGCTGGATGCGCAGCTCGTGCGCCGCGGACTGACGTTCGGCGAGCGCCCGCTCTGCACCGTGCTCCGGCCGCGGTTCCTGGGCCGCGAGCAGTACGACACGCTTCGCCGCCGTCTCGGCGTGCTCCTGGGCGCCTTTCGCCAGGCGAACGACGCGGCGCTGGCGGACCGATCGTTCCGGGCCCAGTTCGGGCTCACGGACTGGGAGGAGTCGCTGCTCGCGTCCCTTCCGGCCCCCCGCACACCAAGCCCGCTGTCACGGGTGGACGCGTTCTTCACCGAGGGCGAGGGCGGCCTCAAGGTCACCGAATACAACGCCGAAACGCCTGCCGGGGCCGCCTACGCCGACGCGCTGGCCGAGCTCTTTCTCGCACTCCCGGCAGGCGCGTCCTTCCAGCGGCGCTGGAGCCTGACCCCGCTGCCCGGACGGCCCGCCGTACTGCACGCCCTCCTCGCGGCGCACCGCGAGCGTTTCGGGCGGGCGGAGCCGCCGGCAGTGGCCATCGTGGACTGGCGCGAGGTCCCCACCCAGAGCGAGTTCAGGTTGTTCCGGGACTACTTCGAGAGTTTCGGCGTTCGCTGCGCGATCGTGGCACCGGACGAACTGGAGTACCGGGCCGGCCGACTCACCGCGGGGGGCACGCCGATCACCGTGGTGTACAAGCGGGTACTGCTGGCCGAGCTGATCGAGCGCGGCGGCCGGGACCACGCCCTCGTGCGTGCGGTGCGCGACGGCAACGTGGCGATGGTGGACTCGTTCCAATGCAAGCCGCTCCACAAGAAGGCCAGCCTGGCCGTGCTGAGCGACGAGCGGAACGCCGGCGTCTTCGACGCCGAGCAGCGGGCAGCCATCGCCGAGATGGTGCCGTGGACCCGCCGGGTCGAGGAGCGCCGCACCGAGCACGGCGGACGAGCCATCGACCTCGTGCCTTTCATTCTGGCTGAGCGGGAGCGGCTGGTGCTCAAGCCCAACGACGACTACGGCGGCGCCGGCGTGATTCTCGGCTGGACGGTAGACGCCGCCACCTGGGAGCGGGCGGTGCGCAACGCGCTCGCCGCGCCGCACGTGGTGCAGGAGCGGATCGCGCTGCCGTCGGAGACCTTCCCCTGCCTGGTGGACGGCCGGGTCCACTTCGGCGACCGCATCGTGGACATCGCGCCCTACGTGTACGACGTCACCTGGGTGGACGGCTGCCTCACCCGGGTCTCGACCGATGCGCTCGTGAACGTGACCGCAGGCGGCGGGTCCACCGTGCCGACCTTCGTGGTGGAAGCGAGATAGCGAATGGAGATCGCATGAAGCCGCCCAGCCTCACGATCGGTATCGAAGAGGAGTACCAGATCATCGATCCCGAGACCCGGGAGCTGCGCTCGTACATCACCGAGATCCTGAAGGAGGACTCGGTGGTGCTGGGCGAGGTGAAGCCGGAGCTGCACCAGTCGATGGTCGAGATCGGGACCCAGGTCTGCCACACGCCGGCCGACGTACGGGCGGAGCTGGTCCGGCTCCGCCGCGTCGTGATGGGCCTCGCCGGCAAGAACGGACTCAGGATCGCAGCGGCCGGGAGCCATCCGTTCTCGTCGTGGATGACCCAGGAGATCACGCCGCTCGAGCGCTACAGCGGGGTCAAGGAGGATCTCCAGGACCTTGCCCAGCGGCTCCTGATCTTCGGCACGCACGTGCACATCGGGATCGAGGACAAGGAGTTCATGATCGACGCGATGAACGTGTCGCGTTACATGCTCCCCCATGTGCTCGCGCTGACCACGAGCTCGCCGTTCTGGAACGGACGGAACACCGGCCTCAAATCGTACCGGAGCATCATCTTCCGCGGCTTTCCCCGCACCGGCATTCCGCGGACGCTCTCCTCCTGGGGCGAGTTCGTGCAGCTGGTGGAGACGATGGTGGGCACCAGCTGCATCCCGAACGCGTCCAAGATCTGGTGGGACGTGCGGCCGAGCTGGAGCTACCCGACCCTCGAGTTCCGGCTCTGCGATGTATGCACCCGGGTGGACGAGGCGGTCGCGATCGGGGCGATCTTCCAGGCGATCATCTGGAAGCTCTGGAAGCTGCGGCACGACAATCTCACCTTCCGGGTGTACCCCGCCGCGCTGGTGGAGGAGAACAAGTGGCGCGCGGTGCGCTATGGTCTCGACGGCAAGCTGATCGACTTCGGCAAGAGCAAGGAGCTGCCGGCGCGCGAGCTGATCCGCGAGCTGCTCGAGTGGTTCATCGGCGACGTGCTGGACGAGCTGGGGAGCCGCAAGGAGGTCGAGTACGCCTTCCGCATCATGGAGGAGGGCACCAGCGCGGACCGGCAACTTGCCACCTGGAAGCGCACCGGCGACTTCAAGGCCGTGGTGGACGAGCTGGTCCGGGAAACGGCCGAGGGAGTCGCGTGACCGGCGCAACCCGGCTGGAACCGTTCAGGTCACGGCGGCGTTGACCCGTATTCGGCAAAGTCATGCGCAACCGGCAGGACGAAGGCCTCAGCGGTCCTGACGCTTCGGAAGGGAGCGGCGCGAGCATGCAACTCCGGCGGCCGGTCATCGGCATCCCCACGCAGACCCTGCAGGCGATCGAGGGCATTCCCCCGTCGCTGCCGGCCTCGTGGGTCATGAATCAGCGGTACTTCCTGGCGGTCACCGCCGCCGGCGGGGTGCCATGGATGATCCCGCTACTGCATGAGGATTCCGCGACGCTGCGGGAGATCTACCAGCGGCTCGACGCGATCGTGCTTCCGGGCGGCGTGGACCTGGACCCCGCCACCTATGGCGAGACGGCGCATCCGCGCTGCGGCCAGGTGGACCCCGCGCGTGACCAGGTCGAGCTTCAGCTGGCCCGCTGGGCGCTGGAGGACGCGAAGCCGCTGCTCGGCCTCTGCCGTGGCATCCAGGTCATCAACGTCGCGCTGGGCGGCACGCTCTGGCAGGATATCGAAGCCCAGCTCCCGCGCGCGCTCAAGCACGACTACTGGCCGAGCGCCGGATTCGGTCGCGACTACCTGGCGCACCCGGTGGAGCTCGCGGCGAACTCACGCCTTCGGGAGCTGCTCCAGCGGGACAGCCTTCAGGTGAACAGCATGCACCACCAGGCTATCCGGCAGCTCTCGCCGCAGCTCGTCGCCACCGCAGTCGCCCCCGACGGGGTGGTCGAGGGAATCGAGGGACGCGCCGGGGATCGGTTCCTGCTCGGGGTGCAGTGGCACCCCGAAGTCTTCGAGCCCACCGATGAATCCACCCGGCGGCTCTTTCGCGCGCTCGTCGGCGCCGCGAACAGCTACGGGACCACGGCTAGGTGAAGAAGGAGTAGAGGCCGTCGGCGCGGTGCCGCCGTAGTGCCTCCAGGTCGGGCGTCCACGGCAAGCCGCCGGCGCCCGTGGTCTTGTTGGCATCCAGCAGCACGGCTTCCCCGTCGTGCATCACGTAGTCGAACTTGCCGTAATCGAAACCGAGCTCGTGCCGCAGGCGCTCGATGACGGGGTCGGGCTCGATCGGCTCCATCGCGACCTGGGTGTACCCGTTCACGATTGGATGCGGCGCGACCATCCGGGTACAGGTCGAGCGGTCGCCCAGGAAGTGGTAATTCCGCACCGCGTAGGCCTCGCCCTCCCGCTCCGGCAGAAATCGCTCGATCACCAGCTCCGGCCGGCCGAACCACGCGGCCGGCACGTCGGCCGCCCGCTCGAGGACGCGATAGTCGAGCGGCGTGGCGAACATCGGAGGCACGTCGTCCGCGGGCCGTCGCAGGGTCGCGATCCGCCGGCGCAAGCGCCAGCGGAGTGTGGCGATCCCAAGGCCGGCGTGCGAGCGCTCGGGGGCACCCGCGTGGTTGGCGTTCGACTTGACGATGACCGGTCCGGTATAGTCGTCGTCCGGTCGCACGAGGATCCGGCTGAACCGTGTGCGCCGGATGTCCTGCACCCGTCCGTTCACCGCCACCGGATAGTGCGCCGCGAAGTCGAGGTAGCGCGCCGGGACGATCGACAGATCCACGTGCACGATCACGAGGTCCGCCGGCTCGAAGCAGTCCACGCCGAAGAGGAACCGGACGGCGTGCCCGTCGCTCCGCCAGTGCTCGGCGAGGTGGGTAATGAGGTAGCGGTGGAGATCGCGCCCGCGGTCGCGCTGGTGCCAGAGGACGGCGATGCGCCGGCGGGTCACGGGCTCGATCTCCGCCGGAGCACGTAGACCGGATGCTGGGCGGCGCCGGTATAGTCGCACCCGTGCTCGACGCGTACGATGTCGAACCATGGCGCCGCCAGCGTCTCGAACCGGCGCCGGGTAAGGTACCACAGATCGATGCGGTTGAACCGGAGCAACCGGTGATAGGCGTCGAACTCGTCCGGCTCGATCATGCCGTCGCGATGGAGCTGCTCGAGTCGGGCGTGGCAATCACCGAAGTTGAGGCGCAGCGAGCCGGGCTCGAGCCAGAGCATGTCGAGGTCGGTGCGCGTCGCGGTGAACACCGGCTCGCGGCGATCCGTGGCCCGCCAGCAAGCGAACACGGCCGCGGGGTCCCGGAAGCGGGGCGGCGCCGTGACGTGCACCCGCAGCAGCGCGAGCCCGCCGGGCTCGACCATCGCGTGCGCGCGGGCGAGAAACGCTTGGTGGCGCTCGGGCGGGAGCATGTTGATGGACCCGTCGCCCATCACGACGGAGAGTGGCGCCGGTGGCTCGGCCAGGATCCAGTCGGAGCACACGAAGGTCTCCACACCCGGGACGGGAACCAGCCCGCCCAGCGCGGCGAACACCTTCGGATCCCGGTCGATGCACACCAGCGGCTGTCCCTCGCTTGCCGCCAGCGAGCGAAGCTCCGGCGTGGACCCCAGCAGTCCCCAGGGCATGGTCCGGGAAGCGTCGCGCAGGGCGGCCGCATACCGGGCGACCTCCGCGGGCGACGGACGGGCGGGAGGCCGGAACAGGTGCCAGTTCCGCGCCCGTTCCTCGTTCCAGTGCTGGAGCATGCGAGCCGGTGGTCGCGAGAAGCGCGCCATGGCTGCCGGACGGCAGCACCGCCTGATACCACGCTTTAGCGAATGAGGCACCCTCCGCGTTGCGGAGATGCCACGCCTCTTCCAGCCGCCATTCGCGTAGAAACCGTCCGGGTCCCGCGAGGACCGGTTCCTAGCTTGGGCTCGCGTCCGACGCACCCCGTCCGGGCGCTCTACCCAAGGAGGAACCCATGTCCTTCCGCAACATTCATTCGGGGCGCGTCACGCTCGTGCTGGTCGCCGTCGGCCTCGTCGCGGCATGCGGTGAGCGCGTGCCGCCTACCGCCGTGGACGAGCCCAACCCGGCGCTGGCCCGCCGCGCCGCACCAGCCGCTGAGCAGGAGCGGCTCGAGCGCCTCGCGCGGCGCATGGCACGCGCGCTCGCCGAACCGGCGTTCCGGGCGCGGGTCAAGGCCGAGCTGGACCGTTCGCCGTTCGGCGAACACAAGGTGCACTTCCAGCGCTTTCTCACCGCGGGCGCATCGCCACCGCTCGCCGAGGTGGCACGCCTCAACGCGGAGTCGGACGACGCGGTCGCCGCCGACGCGCTCGGCGCGCTCCCCCTCGAGCTGTACCTGCCGGTGCCGGAGCATCGGGCGCGCTGGAACGGCGGGCCGGAGGTGCTCGTCGCCACCGCCATTCACGATCACGATGTCCCAGCGGCCTACGACGTGGGTGGACGTCGCCTCGCGCTGAGCCCCGATGCGCCGCCCAGCACCCCGGTGCTCGCGCTCGTTCCCACCGAAACCAACTTCGATCACCCCGGCTCAAACCGGGGAGGTCCCGCCGCCGCGGCGGTGTGTCCTTACGGCGTCGGAGCCATCGGCAGCCGGTGCGGAAGCGGCAGTGGCGGGAGCGGAACCACGCCCGGGCTCTGGATGACGTATGCCTCGTTCACGCAAACGTTTGAAGGTTGGTTGAAGGGGTCGCCCGAATTTGAGATCCACGTGCTCGGGCAGGCGGGCGCGAGCGACTCCCTCACGACCTATCAGTGCGCGGGCGAGCACGCGGGCGGACCGTACGCCTTCGACCAGAACACCCTCAGCTGGACCGGGAGCGTGCTGCTCTTCAGCCAGGCGCAGATCGACGCCTACAAGCAGCAGCATCCCGGCCAGAGCGTCCGGATATTCGCGCTGGAGGACGACGACACGGCGTGCCAGATCAAACTGGAGGCTGATCGCGTGGGCAGTCTGTTCCGCGCCATCGACAACCGGTACAACCAGCTCACCGGCGGACGGGACACGGCGGCAGCGACCACGCTTGCGCGGTACTGGAACCGCGCCACCGCGTTCCAAAAGGTCTTTCAGGCCGTCTGGTCGGTGCTGGTCACCAAGGACGAGATGATCGGGAACGCGGTACAGGACGCGGTGGCGGGCGAGTTCAAGCCGGGCGCCAACTGGATCGTGAAGGGCGAGAACCTGATCACCTACGGGGCCCTCAAGCTGGTGATGCGATGAGGCGGTCCATCCGGGGAGGCCGCCCGGCGGGCCTCCCCCTTCTCAAGGAGGCATCCGTGCGATCCATGCTGGCACTCGCAATCGCATTGACGGCGCTCACCCCGGCGACCGGCTCGGCGCAGAGCGCCTGGGGGCTTGGCGTGGAGGTGGGCATCGTGCGGTTCTGGGGCGCGTCCGGCCCGCTCGCAGGGTCGAATGATTTTTCACTCAGACCGTATCGTCCCACCCATGTCGGAATCCGGCTGGACCGTGCCATCGGGGCCATCAGGGTGGGGCTCAACGCGCGGTACGCCCAGAGCGCCATCGGCGGCGAGTTCGAGGGCGGGGCCACCATCTTCACCAACGGTTTCACGCTGTTCGAACTGGCGCCGGAAGCAGCCGTTCCGCTGGTGCGTCTGGGCTCGGGCGCCGCGCTGCGTGCGTTCGCCGGTCCGGTCGTCCATTTCTGGATCCCGCCCGATGACCCCGGGCGTGCCCGGCTGGGCGCCCGCGGCGGACTCGAGCTCGAGGCGCCGCTCGGCACCCGCGTGAGCGCTGTGACCCGGCTGCACGGCGGCGTCGCCGCGTCGGCCCTGGATGAGGCTGACGTGCCGCCGGGCTACGAGGTTCGCTCGATGCCCAGCGCGGGTGTCGCCGTCGGGGTACGGGTCGGACTCTGACCGGGCTAGAGCGGCCGTCCGCAGTTGGAGCAGAAGACGGCGTCGGCCTCCGGCCGCGGGCCGCAGGCGGCGCACGCAACCGGTTCGCCGTGCTGCAGCGCGCGTGCGCGCGCCACGATCATCGCCTCGACGTCGTCGATCCGGCGCTGTGCATCCTCCGCGCGCATCGCGGCGACGGCCTCGGCCGTGTAGCGGGCTTTCAGCTCCGCGTAGTCGGCATCCGCCAGCTTGTCGGTGGCGCGATCGAACTCGATCTCCTTGAGCGCGGCGAGCGCCGTGCCCCGAGGGGTCTCCTCGGGCTCATCCGGCTCGAGCGGCTCTTCCGGCTCGGGCAGGTCCAGCCGGGCCCCAAGCGGCGCAAGCACCAGCCACAGCACGAGCAGCCCGACCGCCGCGGCCGCCGCCGCCTCCCAGAGCATCAGTCCTCGACGTCGGCGAGCTCGCGCTGGAGGCGATCGAGCTCTTCGGCGGATGGGCGGATGGACGGATGGGTCGATGGGCCGGGTCCTGCGTCGGCTGCGACGGTGCTTGCCCCCGGCTCACTCCCCGCCCGCCCTCGCGCCCGCCCGCCTGCCTGCCGGCGCCCAATCACCCACGCGAGCGCGGCGCCGCCCACCAGGATGGCGGCTCCGGGAAGCAGGTACCCCACGAGATTGAAGCTCACCGGCTTCGGCGCCATCAGGACGCGCTCGCCGTACTTCGCCACGAACGCGTCAATGATTTCCTGCGCGGTGCGCCCACCATCGGAGAGCGCCACGACCTCGCGGTGCAGCTCCGGCGAATAGGTACAGGTGAAATCGGTGGTGCGGCAGGTGAAGATGTCCAGGTTGCAGCCGCAGGTGCAGCGGAGCTGCTGCTCGATCCGCTTGATGGCTTCATCGTTGTCCCGCGCAGCGGTCGCGGTCCGCGGCCGCCCGGCCGCGGTGGGGTCGCGGAGCGCGCCGGCGTCCCCCTGCCCCGCCAGAGGCTCGGGCTGCTGCGCGGCGAAGGGCCGCGCCAGCGGTGACCCCGCGGCCACCAACGCGGCGGTGCGGCGGAACAGGGCACGCCGGGTCAGCCGGCCGCCTGCCGGATTCATACCCACTCCACCGCCGGCCGGCGCGCGGGCGCCGGCGCGGACCGCAGCGTCCTGGGCGCGCCGGGCCACATCGTGATCAGGCCGCCGAGCACCAGGACACCGCCGCCGAACCACACCCACCAGACGAGCGGGTTCAGGTTGAAGCGGTAGACCGCCTGTTCGGTGCCGTTCACCGCGCCCGCGAAGACCACGTATAGATCTTCGCGCAGGTCGCTCCGGATCCCGACCTCGGTCGAGGGCTCGAACGTCGGGCGCTTGAAGCTGTCCACGTGCTGCCGCTTCTCGGAGGTGACGAGCCCGAGGCGCTCACCGTCCCGGCGGACCTCGACGCTGGCGGCCGTGACGATGCGATTGAGCGCCTCAAACTGGGAGATGCCGACATGCGTCAAGGTGTACGTATGCCCGAAGGGGCTCCGCATCTCCACCGCTTCGCCGGGCCTGAGCGTCGCCTCCCGCTCCACCCTGAACGCCATGCCGGCGAACGCGACGAAATAGATGAGGATGCCCGTGTGCACGAGGTACCCGCCATAGCGGCGACGGTTGCGGCCCACCAGGTGCGCAAGCGCGAGCGGCGGCGACTCCGCATGCATCCGGATGCGCGCGCGCACCCCGCGATAGAATTCCTGGACGATCGTGGCGGCGGTGAACCCGGCCAGAGCAATCGCGACGAGCGGATAGGGATCCCGCATGCCGATGCCGAGGAGCGCCGCGAGCGTGAGCAGTCCCGTGGCCACAGGAGCCACGAACTGCCGGCGCAGATTCCGCGGGGATGCGCGGCGCCACGCCACCAGCGGACCGATGCCGGCCAGGACGAGCAGCAACAGGCCGAGTGGCACGTTCACCCGATTGAAGAACGGCGGGCCCACCGTGATCTTGGTCCCCCGCACCGCCTCGGAGAGGATGGGGAAGAGCGTCCCCCAGAGCACCGAGAAGGCGATGCCCACCAGGACCAGGTTGTTGAAGAGGAACGCCGCCTCCCGGCTCACGACGGCGTCGAGCTCCGTCTCGGGCTCCAGCTCGGGCCAGCGAGTGTAGAGCAGGGTGAACGCGAAGACGCCCGCGATCACCAGGAAGGCCAGGAAGAACCAGCCGACGTTGGACTGGGTGAAGCTGTGGACGCTGGCGATCACGCCGGACCGCGTGATGAACGTGCCGAAGATGCTGAGCAGGAACGTCCCGGCGATGAGGCCGAGGTTCCAGCGCTTCAGCATGCCGCGCTTCTCCTGGATCATCACGGAGTGCAGAAACGCGGTCATGGTGAGCCAGGGGAGCAGGCTCGCGTTCTCCACCGGGTCCCACGCCCAGTAACCGCCCCAGCCCAGCTCCACGTACGCCCACCACATGCCCAGCGTGATCCCGATGGAGAGGAACAGCCAGGAGACGAGCGTCCATTTCCGGATGGCATGGATCCAGCCGGTGTCGAGCCGGCGGGACATCAGCGCCGCCACCGCGAAGGCAAAGGGAATCGTGATGCTGATGTAGCCCAGGTAGAGCATCGGCGGGTGGACCACCATGCCGATGTTCTGGAGCTGCGGGTTGAGCCCGCGCCCGTCGGGCGGGGTGAACGGCATCCGCTCGAACGGGCTCGCCGCGAACAGCATGACGCTGACGAAGAACACCACCACGGCCGACGTCACGGCGGCCACGTACGGAAGCAGGGGCGCGTAGCGGCGCGGCGTCAGCCCCTGCGCCAGGCTGCCGAACAGCGCCAGCACCACCGCCCAGAAGAGCAGCGACCCCTTCTGCCCGGCCCAGAGCGCGGAGACGATGTAATAGGAGGGGAGGTTCCGGGACGTGTACGCCGCCACGTACTCGATGTTGAAGTCGTGGCTGATCAGGCCCACCCAGAGCGACAGCGTCGCCGCCACGAGCGCGACGAACACCGCGTGCGTCGAGCGGGTGACCGTGCGCGCCAGCGCGGGGCGGTGGCGCCAGCGTCCACTGAACCCGATCACGGTGCACCACGACCCGACGAGCAACGCCAGCCAGAGCGAGAACTCCCCGAGGAGCGTCATCCGGGGTCAGGCCTGCTGTTCGTACGTGGCCTCGTAGCGCGAGCCGCACTTCGCGAGGACATCAGTGGCGCGGATGGTTCCGTCGCGGCCGAGCCGCCCCTCGACGATGACCTCGATATCGTTGGCGTCGGTGAAGGTGTCCGGCACCAGGCCCCGATAGGTCACCGGATAGGTGCGCACGCCGTCGGACACCTGGAAATCCACGGTGCGGGCGGTGTCGTCCCGCCGAATCGACCCCTTCACCACCCTGGCGCCCACCTTGAACCCCACGTTCTCGGCGAACGTCGGGTCGCGGGCGGCCTTCGCGGCGAGCTCGGACGGGGTGAGAAAGTAGACACCGGTCTCCTTCACGCCAGTCGCGATCAACCCGCTGACCGCAGCGACGATGACGGAGGCACCGAGAAGAAATTTGTGGCCGGGTTTCATGCCCGGAATATACGCTCCCCGTCGCGTGCCCACGCCAGCGCCGCCCGCATCGCCCGGTCCCATTCGCCCCGGCGGGCGACCCGCTCGTCGGCGCCCATCGTGGGCTCGAAGCGGGTGAACCGCCGGCCGGCCAGGAAGTCGTCAGGCGACCGCCAGACGCCAAGCGCGAGTCCGGCGAGCCCGGCCGCGCCGAGCGCGGTGGTCTCGACCATGTCGGGACGCTCGACCGGAACGCCCAGCACGTCCGCCTGGAACTGCATCAGCCAGTCGTTCGCGGCGGCGCCGCCATCCACCCGCAGCGCCGGCACGCTAGCCCCGCCGGCGGTCATCGCGTCGAGCAGCTCGGCGGTGCTGAACGCGATCGCCTCGAGGGCGGCACGCGCGAGGTGCGCCCGCCCCGTACCCCGGGTGATCCCGGTGACTGTCCCCCGCGCCTCGGGCTCCCAGTGCGGGCTCCCGAGTCCCACGAATGCCGGAACGAAGTGCACGCCCCCGGTATCGGCCACGCTCCGGGCAAGCGCGTCGGTGTCCGCGGCGCGTGCGATGAGGCCGAGTCCGTCCCGGAGCCACTGGACTGCCGCGCCGGCGACGAACACGCTGCCCTCCATCGCGAACGCCGGCTCCCCCCGCGCGCCGCAGGCCGCCGTGGCCAGCAGACCCGGCGCGGGGTGGGGCCGGCGGGTGCCGGCATGCACCAGCAGGAACGCGCCGGTGCCGTAGGTGTTCTTGGCGGTGCCGGCGCTGCAGCATCCCTGACCGAAAAGCGCGGCCTGCTGATCACCAGCGATCCCCGCGATCGGAAGCGCGATCCCGAGGTGGCCGGCGTCGGCCTCTCCCACCACGCCGCTCGAGGGAACGATCCTCGGCAGCAATTCCTCCGGCACGCCGAACAGCGCGAGCAACTCCGGATCCCAATTCCGCCGCTCCAGCGCGTAGAGCAGCGTGCGGGAGGCGTTCGTGTGATCGGTGACGACCGCTCCGCCGCCGGTCAGACACGCGACGAGCCAGGCGTCCACAGTGCCGGCGGCAAGCTCCCCGTGCGTCGCGCGGGCGCGGATCCCCGCGTCGCGCAGCATCCACTCCAGTTTGGTGGCAGAGAAATAGGGATCCGGCACGAGTCCGGTGCGCTCGGCGAGGAAGGGCGCGATCCCGGCCTCGCGGAGCGCGAGGCAGCGCTCGCTGGTCCGCCGGTCCTGCCACACGATGGCCCGGCCCACCGGGTCGAGCGTGCGGCGGTCCCACAGCACCACGGTCTCGCGCTGGTTGGTGATGCCGATCCCGGCGGGGCGCTCACGGGCAGCTGCCAGCGCATCCCGCGCCGCCGCGAGCGTCGCGTCGAGAATGTCGCGGGGGTCGTGCTCCACCCAGCCCGGCCGGGGGAAATGCTGGGGCAACTCGCGATATCCCCGCCCGAGCACGGTACCGTCCTGGTGCACGACGAGCGCGGTGGAGCCGGTGGTGCCCTGGTCGAGGGCGAGGATGGAGGACATGCGCTATCCGCTATCCGCTATCCGCTATCCGCTATCCGCGGAAGCTCGCGGACATCGCGATGCGAGCCGGCACC
>JBOHSN010000012.1:0-56242 GCA_050733215.1 Gemmatimonadales bacterium | reverse complement strand
CGCCGCCGCCGAGGCGGGCGGCCACGGCGTGGGCTGCCGCGGGTTCCTGGGCGACGCTGCGGAGCGGGAGATCGAGAATGCCGGCGAAGAAGAGGCCGGCGGTAAACGCGGCGGCAGCGAGGCCGCCGATGGCGACGCGATTGGCAAGGCGTTCGGGCATGCGAGGAAGCTCTCCTGTACTCTGCGTTCGGGCGGAGCGGGGACGACTGACGGCGCCCAAACCAATGCACCAGGCGCTGGAATGGTTGCAGGCTGGCGGATCGATCTTGACGGTTGAGGAGTAGCGTTTTAACTTGTTAACAACGTTAACTACAATGTCTATGCCACACGCGCTGAAGCGTACGCTGAACCAGCGGGTAAAGCAGGCCAGTCATAGCCGGCGGGAGGCGGCCCGCTCATCCGTCCGCGATGCCATCCTCGAGGCGGCGGGGGAGCTGCTGCTCGAAGTCGGCTACGAGGCGTTCTCCCTCAGGAAGGTTGCCGAGCGGGTGGGGTACACGGCCACCACCATCTATCGGCACTTTGCGGACAAGGACGCCCTCCTTTACGCCGTCACCGAGGAGGGGTTCCGGCTGTTTACGGCGCGACTCCGGGCCACCGGCGCCGGCGCCCCGGATCCGTTCGACTGGCTCCATGCCATGGGGCTTGCCTACATAGACTTCGGGCTGGAGCACCCAGTCTACTACCGGGTCATGTTCATGGAGCGGCCGGACCTGCTCTGGCGCCGCCTTCCCGACCGCCCCGGTTCACGGATGGAGAGCTTCGGGGTACTCCGCGCGGCGGTGGAAGCCGCCGTGGCCACCGGGCAAACCAGGGAGACCGACGCGCTCGCCATCAGCAACGCCCTCTGGGCGCAAACGCACGGTACGGTGGCACTGGCGCTATCCATGCCGCACATGCCGGCCCGCCAGGCTCGCGCCTTCGGCGCACTGGGTGTTTCGGCGATGATGCGCGGGCTTCGTCGCGCGTGATGGCGTACCTATTTCAGCCGAAGGTAACGGCGTTATGTTAATGATCGTTGATAACCTTCCCCCGCTCCCGCTCGCCTGTCCGGCCATTGTGCCCACTACCTGGCGTTCGACCTCCTCGTCGGCGCGTGGGAGACGACCGACGCACGCACGCACGGTGTGCCCCACCCGGCGGTGCTTCCCTGCCTCGCGCTAACGTTCCTGTTCGGGCCCGCGGGATTCCTGCTTTATCTCGGTCTACGGCGTGTCTTTGCACGGGCTTAACGTCTCGCTGTGACGCTCGCGGCGACCCGGATCCGGTTGCACCCACGCCGATAGCGTGACGACGACCGCAGTTGGCCCTGCGTGCATTCCTACACCTTTCGCGGTCAACAACGGCCGCGGGGTAGCGCCATGGAGCCGGTATCGGGAAGCCGCAGTCTGGTGCTGGTGATCGCCGACGACAACGACGGTCGCCGTGTCATCCGCAAGCTGTTCGACAACCTCGGCTTCGACGTCGTGCACGCCTCGAACGGCCTCGTCGGGCTGGAACTCATCCAGCGCTTGCCCCGGAGGTTTCAATTGGTGCTGATCGATCTCGACATTCCCGGCGTACCCGCCGTCGTCATCATGGAGACGCTCCGGCTCTTCCGCCCGGAGCTGCCGGTGCTTTGCATGGGCGAGAGGGAAGCCGTCGGTGTACTCGCCGCGCCGGAGAGATGTCTCTCGAAGCCGCTGCGGGCCGAGGAGCTTCGGCCGCAAGTCGAGGCCGCGCTGGCCGGGGCCCCGCGCTGGGAACCGGCATCAGGTTGCGCGACCGAACCGGCGGTGCTCCGGGCTCGCGCCCGTTACGCCGAGGGGAAGCGGCTGGTGGATGCCGCGCTGGAGCTGGCGCGCGGTCTCCGGGGAGAGTAGCAGCCTTCAAAGATCGCCGGGCCGCCGTACCTCGCTGCTCTCCCCGTTCGCCCAGCGAGGGCCACGCAGTGCCTGGCGGATGACGTCGAACAGCTCGTCCCGGGTGAACGGCTTCGCGAGGAAGAGCACGTTGAGATTCGCGAGACCCTCCCGCACCAGCACCTCGGCCGGGTGGGCGGACATGAAGACGATGCGCGGCTCGGGCCACCGGTCCCGGATGAGTCGCACCAAGTCCACTCCGTTCACCTCACCGAGGACCACGTCCACCAGGACGAGGTCCACCCGGCCCCGCGCCATCTCGAGCACCTCGAGCGCCTCCAGGGCGTTCGCTGCCTCGAACACGCGCAGTCCCCCCTCGGAGAGGAGGCGGAAGGCGAGCTGGCGCACGATACCGACATCGTCCACGACCAGCGCCGTCGTTGTGCCCGGGAATCGAGGCTGCGGCGGAATCGGTTCGACCATCGGAGTCCAGTGCGGGTGATCGGAAGGTGGGTGCCGGTGTCCGGGCCGACCGTGACGCCTGTCACTTTCAACCTGCGCCGGCCCGGCACCGCCTCCGCAGCCGTGCAAAAAGAACACCGGGGCGCAGGCCCCGGTGTGGTCGAACGAAAGCTCGGCAGCGGCGCTTCAGACGGTCGCCGGGATCGCGGGGGTCACCGCCGCCTCGTCGCGCTCTCCGGTGCGGATGCGGTGCACTTCCTCCAGGTCAACGACGAACACCTTGCCGTCCCCAACCTCACCGGAATGCGCCGAGCCGAGAATGGCCCGGATGGTGACGTCCACGAACGAATCGGACACGCCGATCTCGAGCCGGACCTTTTCCTGCAGCGCGACTTTCACGGTGGCACCCCGATAGGTCTCGACCCGCTCGGTCTCGCCGCCGTGCCCCATCACGCGGGTGACGGTGAGTCCCCGTACGTCGGCGCGGTACAGCGCCTCGAGCACGGTATTGAGCTTTTCCGGGCGAATGATCGCGATGATGAGCTTCACGGTGTCTCCTCCCGGCTCAGCGTGTGGCCGTCTGCGGCGCCAGGGCGCCGGCAGGTGTGGGCGACGGAATGGCGTCGGGCATGACGAGGATGGACCCTTCGCCGCTGGAGTACGCTTCCTCGCCGTGCTGGGACACGTCCATGCCCAGACCTTCGTTGCGCTCCGCGGCGCGGAGCGGCGCGACCAGGGCGATCAGCTTGAGGATCACGAACGTCGCGAGGCCGGCGTAGACCAGCGCCGTAGCCGCGCCGAGCGCCTGCACCCCGAGCTGCGCCGGGTTCCCCGCCAGAAGCCCGTCATTGCCGGCGGAGTTCCAGACCTTCTGCGCGAAGACACCGGTGAGCAGCGCGCCCGTGAGCCCGCCGATGCCGTGGCCCGCGAAGACGTCGAGCGAGTCGTCCAGACGGGTGCGGGACCGGAGCACGATGACGAAGTAGCTCGGAACGGCAGCGATGGCGCCGAGCGCCAGCGCCCCGCTCGGGCTCACGAAGCCGGCGGCCGGGGTGATCGCGACGAGTCCGACCACGATACCGGTGGCGCAGCCGACGGCCGTCGCGCGGCCGGTCCGGAAGTAGTCGAGCAGCACCCAGACTATCAGCGTAGCCATGGGGGCGAGGAACGTGTTGCTGAACGCGAGCGCGGCGAGCTCGCCGGCAGTCAGCGCGCTTCCCCCGTTAAAGCCGAACCAGCCGAACCAGAGCAGGCCCGCACCCAGCAGCGTGAAGGGCACGTTGTGTGGCAGGATGGCCTGGCGCCCGTAATCCTTGCGCGTGCCGAGCACGGTCGCAGCCACCAGCGCGGAGATGCCGGCGTTGATGTGCACTACCGTGCCGCCGGCAAAGTCGAGCACGCCCTTGGTCATGAGGAACCCGCCGCCCCACACCCAGTGGGCCACCGGTGCGTACACCAGCACCGTCCAGAGCACGATGAACGCGAGGTACGGTCCGAAGCGCATCCGCTCGACGACCGCGCCCGAGATCAGCGCCGCGGTGATGATGGCGAACGTGCCCTGATAGGCCATGAACAGCACGTGCGGGATGGTGCCCTTGGCTTCCACCCCGACCCCGGCCAGCCCGAGATTGGCCAGGCCGCCGAGCAGCGGCGTTCCCTCGGCGAACGCGAGGCTGTACGCGAGGCCGGCCCAGACGACGCCGACGGCGCCGAGCGCCACGTAGCTCATCATGATCGTGTTCAGCGAATTCTTCGAGCGGACGAGTCCGCCGTAGAAGAAGCCGAGCGCGGGGGTCATGAGCAGCACGAGCGCTGTTGCCACGAGCATCCAGGCGGTATCGGCCGGCACGACGGCGGGCGGCGCGGCCTCCTGGAGCAGGGACAGGAGTGAAATCGGCACCGGTTCGCATCCTTCGTTGAGGGTGGGGGCGAAAACCCGACGACATTGTCAGGCACCGCCCCCATAGGTTACCGCCGGAACCGGCGTCCCGCAATAGGGCCGCACACCAAATCGTGCAGAATCTGCACAATTTGGTTATCACCTATGCAGTTCCATTGATGTGTTCGCCTTGGCGATAACTGATAACTGCCTGACCTGCAAGGTTATGAGGCCGCAGCCCCCAGCCCGGCCAAACGCCCCGTCGCCCAGGCCCACAGAAAGTTGTAGCCGCCGATGGGACCGAACGCGTCCAGGAGCTCCCCGCACAGAAACAGCCCGGGATGCCGCCGGCTCTCGAGCGTGCGGGGGTTCACCTCGGCCAGGCTCACACCACCACCCGTGACCTCGGCCTTGCGATACCCCTCATCCCCGGTCCAGGGGAGCGGATCGCGGGTGAGCGTGTCGAGCAGTCGCCGCCGCTCCTCCCGCCGGAGCTGGGCGAGCGGGCGGAACGGGTCGACGCCGGCGCGACGGATTAGCGCGTCGGCCAGCCGCTCGGGCAGCCGCCCCCGGACCGCGCCGGCCACCGTCCGGGTGCCGTGCGGCGCAAGCACGGTCTCCCAGGCGGCCCCGCTGAGCTGGCCCCACCGCACCCGGACGGCGGCCGGCTCATCGCCCGCCTCCTGCGAACGCACCGCGACGTGGGACACGTCGAGCACGGCGGGACCGCTGTACCCGCGGTGGGTGAACAGGAAGCCTCCGCTCCCGGTGGCGCTCAGGTCGGCAGAGGTGGCGGAGACATCCACCGCGACCGAGACGCCAGCCAGCTCGGCGAACGGAGACCGTTCGGCGAGGAGCGGCGTAAGCGCAGCGTAGGTCGGGTGCACGGCGTGCCCCAGCCGCCCCAGGATGTCGAGCCCGCGGCCGTCGCTGCCGGTGGTGGGCACCGACAGGCCCCCGGTCGCCATCACGACGACGTCGGTCTGGAGCGGGGCGGTTCCCTCGCGCCCCACGCGCCACCCGCCCGGCACGGGCGAGACGTCGGTGACGAATGTGTTGGGCATGAATCGGGCGCCCCGCTGGCTCGCGAGCGCGAGCAGTCCGTCGCGCACGTCGCGCGCGCGCTGGGAGGCCGGAAAGAGCTTGGACGACTCCGTCTCTTCGACCAGCCTCAGCCCGACGTCGCGCTCGAAGAAGGCGATCTGGTCGGCGAGTGGCCAGGAGCGGACGAGGTTCCTGAGCGTATTGGGGGACGAGTCGGTGACGAACCGGCGCTCGTCGAGCCGGGCGGGCAGCACGTTGCACCGTCCGCCGCCGCTGATGAGGATCTTGCGCCCGCCGTCGCGGGTGCGCTCGAGGAGCAGCGTCTCGACGCCGCGCGAGGCGGCGAAGATGGCGGCCACGATCCCGGCCGCGCCGCCGCCGATCACGATGACCCGGACGGAGCCTCCCTGCCCGGACCGGCGTCGAGAGTGCGGCGGACCGCGTGCGCGAGGGCCGACGGAGAGAACGGCTTCGGGAGGAAGCGGGCCGACACTTCGACCACACCTCGGCGGAGCACGATGTCCGACGTGTACCCCGACATGAAGATCACCCGCAGATCCGGCCGGGCGGCGAGGAGCGACGCGGCGAGCTCTCGCCCTCCGCCTCCCGGCATGACCACGTCGGTCAGCAGCAGGTGGATGGCACCCTGGTGTTTGTCGGCGCATTCGAGCCCCGCAGCCGCGCTGTCCGCCTCGAGTACGGTGTACCCGGCGTCCCGGAGCGTGCGGACCGCGAGCAGTCGGACCACCGCCTCGTCCTCGGCCACGAGGATCGTCTCGGTGCCGCGCGGAACGTCCGCCTGGCCCCGCTCCGCTGCGGCAGGGAGGTCACCGGCGACTCGGGGAAGCAGTACGGTAAGGACCGCGCCCTTCCCCAGCTCGCTTTCCACCATGATGTGGCCATCCGCCTGCTTCGCGATGCCATAGCACATCGGCAAGCCCAGACCGGTGCCGGCGCCCGGGGGCTTCGTGGTGAAGAACGGCTCGAAGATGCGGGCCCGCACCTCGGGGGTCATGCCGACGCCGGTATCCGACACGATAAGCGCCGCGTATTCGCCGGGCCGGGCGTCCGGCTGGCGGCGCGCGTCGTCCGGGCTCAGTGCCATGTTCCGCGTGCGCACCCCGAGCGTGCCGCCGCCGGGCATCGCATCGCGCGCGTTCGCGGCGAGGTTGAGGATCACCTGCTCGAGCTGGCCCGCGTCCACCCGGACCACCCAAAGGGCAGGGTCGAACTCGGTCACGACCTCCACATCCTCCCCCAGCATCCGCCGGAGCATCGGTTCCATGGCCGCGACCGACGCGTTGAGGTCCACCAGGGTCGGCACCACCATCTGACGCCGCGCGTACGAGAGCAGCTGCGACGTCAGCGCCGCGGCGCGGCGGGCGGCGCGCTCCACCTCATCGATGTCGGCGCGCACCGACGTGCCGGGCGGTAGCCGGCGCTGGGCGAACGAGAGATAGCCGATGATCCCGGTGAGCAGGTTGTTGAAGTCGTGCGCGATACCGCCCGCCAGGTTACCGATCGCCTCCATCTTCTGTGATTGAATGAGCTGCCGCTCGACCCGCCGGCGCTCCGTGGTGTCCTGGGTGATCCCGATCAGCCGCACCGGGTGTCCAGGCTCAGCGGGATACACCTGCCCCCGAAACTCGGCCCAGCGGTCGTCGTCCGAGTCGCCGCCAGTGCGGAACTCCACCTCGAACCCGGTGCCCGCCTCGACGGCGCTCCCGATCGCGGCGGCGACACTCTCGCGATCCGCCGGGTGCACCCGGCCGAGCAGCTGCTCGAGCGACCTTCGGTCGGACGGCGCGGCAGCCGGTGGGCGCGGGTCCGGCTCGAGATCTACCACCCAGGTTTCCATCGCCGCCGCCTCGAGCGCCAGGCGGAGGCGCGTCTCGTTGTGGCGCAACGCGTTCTGCTGCGCCTCGACGGTGCCGACCATGCCGTTGAACGCATCCGTGAGCGTGCCGATCTCGTCCTCGCCGCGGCGCGGCACCCGCAGGCGGTAGTTGCCGGTTCGGCCGATGGTGCCCGCCGCCTCCGCCAGTGCGAGCAGCGGCCTGGAGACCGAGCGGCCGAGCATGCTCAGCAGCAGGCCGCCGGTAGTGACGAGTGCCACGGCGACCATGACCACCATGATCCCGTACTGCGCCAGCCGGCGCCACAGCGGCGGCACGTCGTACTGGAGCGTGAGCCAGCCGAGGAGCTGACCGTCGGCCTGCATCGGCTCCACCAGCACGAGACGGTCGGACAGGAACCGCGCCCCCGCAGCGAGCGCCGGGTTAGGAAGCCCCAGCGCCGCGCCCGGGCGCAGGTAGATCGCGAAGAGGCGTCCATCCGGACGCCAGAGTCTCGCGCTCCGGATCTCGGTCCGGTTCCTCAGGGTGGCGAGATTCTCGGTGGCCGCCCGAGAGTCGTCGAAATGGAGCGGGGCCATCGTGTTGACCCGGATGATCTCGGCCTGCGTGCGGGCGTCGCGGAGCGCGCGGGCCCGGAAGGTCGTCAGCTCGTAACTGACTACCGCCGCGGACGCGAAGAACAGGCCGACCACCGAGGCGATGGTGATGAGCAGCGCTACCTTCTGTCCAATGGGCCGGTCGCGCAGCGGCCGCACCTACGGATCCCCCCGTCGGGGATACAACCGAGTCGCGAGGGTCAGGACACGAGAGCTGATCTGGAGCCCGCCCGAGCGCACCGCCTCGACGTTGATCTCGAATCGCACGGTCTCGTCGACGATCACGAACGCGATCATCCCACCGGCCTCGGCGAACCCGGCGCTCTCCCCCACCGTGAGCGTCGGCTCGTCCTGGAGCGCAGCAAGCCAGGCTTCACGGGCAGCGGCTGTCGTCCGCCCGATGAAGGCCACGTGGCACGTATCGCCGGCTGGCCGGGCGGGTCGGAGCACGCGCAGAGGTCGCCCCCCGATGCGACGGCCGGCCATCGTGCGGTCCAGGACGTCGCCGAACGGATCGCGCCCCACGACGCAGACATTGAGGCTGGCCTCGGTCCCCTCGAACACGGACGGGGGCCACTCGACATAGCGGATGAAATTCAGCAGGTACGCGGCCTTGATTTGATACTCCGGCGCACCGGCTGGCGCCTGGGCCGGGGCGCGCTGGACGAGCATCGACGACCAGGCGGCCGCTACCGCGCACCCCACGACAACCCGGGCGGCCCGGGCCGAGGTCAGAAGCGCCATTCGAGCTGCAGCTCCGCGCGTCGCTGGATCTCGCGCTGAGGCCGGCTCGTGAACTCGGGATGCCGTGCCGTGAAGAGATCCCGTCCAACCAGCGCCAGCGTGAGGCCGCGTCGCACGGCCCAGCCGAGACGCAGATCGGCCTGGACATAGTCGGAGATCGGCGGGCTCGGCAGCTCAGCGACGTACCGGAGGCTTACGTCGAGCTCCACCGCACGCGGGAGCGTGATGGATGAGCGCAGCGTGGCCTGATGCCTGGGATTGAAGCCGGCATTCACGTTGGGGGTGGAGCCTGCGGGCGCGTCCTCGTGCAGCCGCACGTCCATTTCCAGCAGGGTATAGCTCCCCCGGAGCAGCGCGTCTCGAGCCGGCCGCCAGCTCGCCGCCAGCGTTCCGCCGTAGGCGTGACCCTCGGCGTCGTTCCGCACCTCGAAGGGCCGCACCACGAATCCGTCGGACGAGCTGATCGGCAAGGGAGCGATGGAGCGGAGGCGATCGTACCAGCTGTAGTACACCGACAGATCAAGGGAGACGGTCGGGGCGAGCTCCCCCCGCCAGCCCGCCTCCCAGGCAATCAGCTCCTCGGAGTCGAATGCTTCGTTGCCGTCGAACCGTACGATTGCGGGCGGTGAACCGGGGATCACCTGCGCCACGACGCGCACGTCGACATCGAGGCGCGAGGGGATGCGCACCGCGCGCGAGGCCGCCGACCACAGCGTATGCCGCGCCGCAGGGGTCCAGAGCAGCCGCACGTTCGGCTGCAGCTCCGCCCCCGTGAAATCGTTGTGCTCCAGCTTGGCGCCGAGCGTGAGGTACCATCGCTCCGGGGCGAGAGCGATTTCGTCCTGCACGAACCCCGTGATCAGATGGGTCGTGCGGGCGGTCGGGAGCAGCGTGGTGCCGAAGGTGCCGGAAATCGTGTCCGCGTTCAGCCGGTAGCCTGCGCCCCAAAGAAAATCGTGCCGGGGGGCGAGCGGGACGTGATGCTGCAGATCGAAATCGACGATGTTCACCGCCACGCGGCCGAACGACGCCGGCACCTCGCGGACCGCGCGATCGACGTAGGTCTGCAGCTGAAGCTCGTGCGCCCCCCCGAACCGATGGGTCCACCGGCCGAGCAGGTTGGCGCCGTGCGCATCGAGCTCGTCCAGCACCGTTTCAGCAAACGGGGGCACCGGCACGGCGCGACTCACGAGCTGCCCGCCCGACCCGGTATAGGCATCTCCCTGGAAGGTCAGGCGATCGTCGGGCGTCGCCTGGACATCCATCCGGAAACCGCCCTGTCCCTGCTGCCAATCGTCCTCGCCCGCGGCTCCGCCCGCGAGACGCGACGGAGCGCGGTCGGTGAACCGCGCGTACACCCGGACTGCGCCTGCGGCGCCGATGTCGAAGCCGTAGCGGCCCGTCGCGGTCAGGTGTTGGGCGGTACCGGCCCGAACCCCGAGGAGGCCGCCGCGGGTCGCGGTCGCCGGGCGGGTGATCACGTTGATCACGCCGTTGACCGCGTTGGAGCCCCAGAGCGTGGCGCCTGGACCCAGGATCACCTCGATCCGCTCGACATCTTCGAGCGGGAGCTCCTGCACGTCCCAGAACACGCCGGCAAACAGCGGTGAGTAGACCGCCCGCCCGTCCACGAGCACGAGCAGCTTGTTGGGCGACTGCTCGGCGAAGCCGCGCGACGTGATCGACCAGTCGCGACCGGTGACCTGCGCGACCTGCAGCCCGGGTACGAGGCGTAGCGCTTCGGGCAGGGTGGTCGCCCCGGTGCGGCGGATGTCGTCGCGGCTGATCACGAACACGGCCGTGGTCGCCCGGTCCGCTGCCTCGAGCCGGCGGGACGCGGAGGACACCCGGATGTGGGCGAGTTGCTCGATGTCGAGGTCGGCGAGCGAATCGCCGGGCGGGGCGGGCTCCTGGGCCGAGAGCCGGCCGGGGAGGACCGGCGTGGCGCACGCCAGCGTCAGGAGCACGCAAACGGCACCTCGCAGGGTCACGCTTCGCCGAGCAGGGAGGCGACCTGGCGGGCCAGCTCGACCGGGTCGAAAGGCTTCCTGAGAAAGGCGTGTCGGCGATGAGACGTGTCGGCCTCGGTGGAGGTCTCGACGTCATAGCCTGAGATATACAGGACGGGGATGCCCGGCCACCGCTGTTCCAGCCGCCGGCCCAGTTCCGGTCCCCCCATCCGCGGCATGCGGACGTCAGTGATCACGAGATCGAACGGAACACCGTCGGCGAGAGCAAGGTCCAGAGCCTCCTGTCCATGGCGCGCGGCCCGGACCTCGTAACCCAGCTCGAGCAGCATCCGCTCCAGCATGGTTCGCACCAGCCCGTCGTCCTCGGCAACGAGCACGCGCGCTCGAGGGCGGCCCGGCGGGGGCCCGGCGCTGCGCGGCAGCGGCGCCGGCAGCCAGCCGTCGGCGGCGGTATCGTCGAGCAGCAGCATTGTCGGCATGGGGCCTCCCGAACACTGCGGACGGCGGTGGAACGGCATTGGCAGGACGTGCGCGCCAGGGACAGTCATGCTAGAGAGTTGCAGAGAGCTGTCAAGTGCGCCGCCGCCTTGCCTCGACCTCCGGCGGCGGCCAGTCTTAGGCATGCCTCTCACGACGGGTCGGCCGTGAGTCCGGAGGCCGTCGTGGTCGGCTCGGGACCCAACGGCTTGGCCGCGGCCATCGTGCTCGCCGCGGCCGGCCTCCGCACGGTGATCCGGGAAGGGCAGCCCAACCCCGGCGGCGGACTCCGGTCGGAGGAGCTCACGCTTCCCGGGTTCACCCACGACGTCTGCTCCGCCGTCCATCCGCTCGCCTTGTCCTCCCCGTTCTTCCGCTCCCTGCCGCTCGGCGGTTCGGGACTCGAGTGGGTCTACCCACCGGCCGCCCTGGCACATCCGCTCGACGACGGCACCGCCGCACTGCTCGAGCCGTCGGTCGAGGCCACGGCGGCCGGCCTGGGGCCGGGCGGCGCCGGCTGGCGGGCGCTGCACGCGCCGTTCGTCGCGGCGTGGGATACGTTCGCCGGGGACGTGCTCGCGCCGCCGATCCGGATCCCGCACCACCCGGTGCTGATGGCTCGGTTCGGGCTCAAGGCGCTCCGCTCCGCCAGCGGCCTCGCGCGTAGGGCGCTCGTGGGCACCGCGGCGCGGGCGCTGTTCGCCGGCAACGCGGCGCACTCATTTCTACCGCTCGAAGCCGGCGGTACGGCCGCTTTCGGGCTGCTGCTTGGGGTCGCCGGGCACGCGGTCGGGTGGCCGATCGCGCGGGGCGGATCACAGCGGTTCGCCGACGCTCTCATCGCCCATTTCCGATCGCTCGGGGGTGACATCCTCACCGGCGCCCCGGTGCAGCGGATCGAGGAGCTCGGCAGCCCGCGGGTCATCATGCTGGACCTCACGCCGCGGCAGGTGGTGAAGATCGCCGGCCACCGGATGCCGGCGGGGTATCGTCGTGCGCTCGAGCGGTATCGCTACGGCGCGGCGGCGTTCAAGGTGGACTGGGCGCTCGACGGCCCGGTGCCCTGGACGGCACCGGCGTGCGCCCGGGCCGCGACCGTGCACCTGGGCGGCACGTTGGAGGAGGTCGCCGAGTCCGAGGCGGCGCACGCCCGCGGCGAAGTGCATCCCCGTCCATTCGTGCTGTTCGTGCAGCCGACGTTGTTCGATCCGTCCCGCGCACCTCCGGGCCGCCACGTGGGCTGGGCCTACTGCCACGTGCCGAACGGCTGGACCGGGGACGCCACGGATGCAATCGAGCGGCAGGTCGAGCGGTTCGCCCCGGGATTCCGCGACTGCGTCCTCGCGCGGCGGGTTCACGCGCCGGCGGACTTCGAGCGGCGGAACGCGAACCTCGTGGGGGGCGACGTCAGCGGCGGGATGATGGATCTGCGGCAGGTCTTTGCGCGGCCGGTGGCGCGGCCGGTACCCTACGCCACGCCGATGAAAGGAGTCTATCTCTGCTCCGCGTCCACGCCGCCGGGCGGCGGTGTCCACGGCATGGGCGGATTCCACGCCGCGCGGGCGGCGCTCGCCGGCCTGGGCGCCATGGCGCCGCGAGCCCTCCGCACCAGGAGCTGATGGGCGGCAAACGCGCCGCCGTACACCGCGCCCGTGGCCACGTGCACCCAGCTGGTGACGGATAGCCAACGGGCATCCGTGATCGCCTGCACGAGGTAGCCGCTGAGGATCATCGGCAGCACGGTCAGCGCGGCCGCGATGCCGCTCCGGCGCGCGTGCGGCACCCCGGCCAGCCAATGCGCCAGCACGTGCCGCACCGCGATGAGGCCCAGCCCGAACACGAGCAGCGGCGCCGCGAGGATGTGGAGCTTGAGCACGGCCGGCTGCCACGGATGGTTCACGACCGCAAAGGGGTCGTCGCTCCGGAGCAGATACTTCATCCACAGATAGACCAGCCCGGTGGCGGTCACCAGGAACGAGCCCGCGATCACCGACCAGCGCTCCAGCCGGTTCATCGAGCGGCCCCGGCGGCGAACGGCCGAACCATGGCGTGCAGCGCGAGCACCCGCCGCGCACAGGCCACCACGGCGTTCGACGTCAGCGTGGCGCCGGTGAGATTGGCGACCGCGCCTTTCAGGGACAGCCGCCGGTCGAGCGGCTGCCCGTCGAACTGCGCGAGCCACGGCTCGGTGGCCTTGTACTCGGGCGGCTCCGCGAACCGCAGGATCTCGATCTGCCGAATGGCGCCGGCCGGTGTCACCACCACCATGACGACCTCGTTGAGCGTCCGCACGCGATGGCTGTCGAAGTACGCCACCCCCACCGCGCTGTCCGCCTGGCGCCCGACATAGTAGGTGACGATCCGATGGGGAACGTCCACCCCCGCGCCCGCGAGGGTCCGCGCGCTGTCGAGCTGCGGCTCGGTGAGAAAGGCCGTCCCCCGGGTCACCGTCGCCGGCGCCGGGAACGCGAGGCGCAGGGCCTCGTCCTGCGTGAGCCCCTGCGCGCGCGCGACCGCGGCGACCAACATGGCCCCCGCGACCAGCACCGCGACACGGCTCGCGCTAGAAGAGGTAGCCAAGGTTCACGTTGAACTGGTTCACCCCGGTGTCAGCCTCGTTGCGATGCACCTGGTAGTCGGCCTTGAGCGCGATGTTGAAGAGCGGCTTCCACGCTACCCCGAACGAGACGATCGTCCGGTCGGTGGCGGGGCTCGCGGCGAAGCCGTCCGGCACCGCGTCCTGGGTGTTGAGCTTCTCGTAGCGGACGTACGGCAGGAGCTGCTGGCTGGTCCGCAGCCGCCGCAGCACGTCGTAGCCGCCCTGCACGTACCAGCCGGTGAGCCGCTCGCCGACGGAGGCGTCGCCGATGAGCCCGTTCAGCTCGTTCACCTGCGCGGCGTCGTTCACGTAGGTCTGCGCGACCAGTCCCCGCAGGTCGAACCCCCGCGCCTTGTACTCGGCGTGCGCCTCCCAGATGGTCGTGCGCGCGCCGATGGACAGGGTGGGATCGGACGGGAGCGTCGCCCCCTGCCCTGCGTTGCCGACGTAGGCGGACCCACCGAGCGCGAGCCCCGGCGCCCCGGTCCAGTCCAGCCGCCCTACCACGGCGAAGTTGATTCCCTTGGCCTCGGCGCCGTTCTGCCGGCCGTCGCGAATCCCGCTGGCGGCGAAGCCCTCGGCATCGAAGCCGGTCAGCAGATAGGCGCGGTAATTGAGGTCGCCGCGCCCGCCGAAGACGCCCGCACCGATTTCCCGCCAGGTGGACGGGATGATCCGGCGCTCGGTCTCGGGGCGGGTGGTGCCCAGGAACGCGGGCGGCTCGTGAATCTCGTTGAGGAATCCCATCGGCGCGAGCAACAGCCCGCCGCGCAGTCCGAACGCGGGCGACAGCCGCCCTTCCAGGTACGCGAACTCGACCGACACCGATCCGCCGTCCTCGGTGCTTCCGTGCTCGAACTCCACCTCGGAGTTGAACAGCACCCGGTCGCTGAACTTGTAGCCGAAGTACACGATGGCGCGGAGCGCGTCGATCCGGTCGCCGAGACCCGACGGAGTGCCGTCCTGGCGATCGCGCGCGAAGTTCTCGTAGTGGAACTCGCCGTACCCGCCGACGGAGACGCCCGGCCGCCCCTTGTACACCTTCGATGCCGCGGGACCGAACCCGTAGATGCTCGTGTCCGCCTGCGACACGACCTCCGCGCCGAGGCGCATTGTTTCGAGCTCGCGGAGAATGGCCTCCACCTGCGCCTTCAGCCGGGCGACCTCGGTCGTGTCGGGCTCCTGCGCCGCGAGCGGGCGGGCAGCGGCGAACGCGAGCGTGACGAGTACGGCGGCGCGACGAATGGCGAGCAGCAACTCAGCCTCCCGGGGCAGGTAGTGGACGTGACGCGAAGAACGGGCGGAGCGCGGGGGTGGTTCGGAACTCGAGCCGTCGGCCGCGCCGGATGAGGAAGAGCGCTGCGACGTCGTGCCGCCGAGCCCACGCGGCGCCGGTCTCGGGACCGAGGACGAACAGCGCGGTGGAGAGCATGTCGGCCACCGCCGCATCGGTCGCGACCACGGTGACGCTGCCCCAGGCCGGCACCGGCCGCCCGGTGCGCGGGTCGAGGATGTGACCGAATCGGCGGCCGTCCACATCCACGAATCGCTCCGACTGCGCGCTGGTGGACACGGACGCATCCCGAACACGAAGCGTGGCCACCGGCACGTCGCGCTGCTCCGGGTGAGCCACGGGCACGAGCCACGAGCCGGCCGCCGGCCCGTCGCCCAACACCGATACCTGGCCGCCAAAGTTGAGCGAGCCCGACCGGGCGCCCGCGCGGCGCAGCACGGCGACGGCCGCCCGGAGCGCGACGCCCTTGCCGAATGCTCCGGTGTCGAGCCATGCCGCAGGCGAGCGCCGAGCGGCCCGCGCCGTCCGTCCGCCGACGTCCGCAAACCCGAACTGGGCGAATCCCGTAGCCGCCCGCGCTTCCGCGAGCGTGGCCGCCGGGGGCACCCGCCCGCGCCCGCGCAGGTCCCAGGCGTCCATCAGCGCCCCGATCGCGGGGTCGAACGCGCCATCGGTCTCACGCGACCAGCGGCCGGCCTCGCCGAGGAGATCCGCGAGCGTTGCCGAGAGGCTGACGGTGTCGCCCGGTGGGGCATGGTTCAGTCGGGCGATCTCGCTGTCCTCCCGCCAGGTGCTGAGCACGCTCTCGAGCAGCGCCACGGTGTCGAAGGCCTGCTGGATTGCGACCACCGCGGTGCCGCGCTCCGCAGCCGCGACCTCGGCGCGCAAGGTCGTGCCCATGAGGAAGGCTTCCCGCACGACCGTGGCCTGGCCGGGGACGTTGGTGGCGGCCTGGCCGGTAGAGCAGCCAAGCAGGCAGACGAACAGGCGCCGGCGCAGCACGGAAACGAAGATGGGCCTAAATGAGAATGAGAATCAAACTGAGTTGGACGCGACGCGTGACTATTTACTCCGCAAAGCCGAGTCTGTCAATCGGAAATAAGGTCGCCCGACCGCCGCATGGCCTGACCTATGATCGCTACGCGGCCATCCTCGCTCCTGACCCTTCAAGCCAGGCACCCACGAGGTCACGCACCGCTGCACCCCTCGTCGCCGGGCTCTACATCGGCCAGTCGTCGAACGTCAGCATGCGGCGGAATCGCGTATTCGGGAACGTGGTCGGCATCGAGGCGTCGAACTCGAGCGACGTGAAGCTGCTAGCCAACGAGGCGTGGTACCATACAAATGGGATCCTGGCGGTGCTGCTGCCGGCGGCAGATCAAGACCGCCCGCGACATGCGGATCTCCGGGAACAGGATCCACGACAACAACCGGCCCAACGTCGCGGCGGGAGGAACCGTGGCCGCGGTGCCCGCGGTCCCCAAGATTCTGGTTGTGGGGCAGACCGAGTGACCGCCGGAGACAACACCGTCACCGGCAACAGCTTCATCGGGATCGGCGTCGGCTGCAGCCTCGGGCGCGCCGCCCGAGGCGGTCGGGCAAGGGGTTTGGCACGAGCGTTCCCGGCGTGCTTCCCCGTGCTCGTGAGCGCCCGTTGGCCGAGGGCGCGGACTCAGGCTCGTAATGGCGCGGCAACCAGCTCCCGCGCCATTGCGGCCACTTCCCGGCTGAACGGGTGGTCCGGATAGCGCATCGAGAAGATTCCGCCGCTCTGGAGCTCCAGCATCTCCGACGCATGGGCGAACAGCCCGGCGACCCGCGCTCCGTACGCTGTTTCGACGTGCCCGCGGAGCGCCTCGCGGTCGAGCCATGGCGCGTGCTTGTTCACGACCAGCAGCAGCTCCGGTACCCCGAGTCGACGCGCGATGTCCGCCGTGACCGCGGTGCCCTGGAAATCCTGCTGGTCCGGCCGGAGCACCAGCAGCAGCACGTCGGAAACCGCAATCGAGAGCAGGGTCTCATCGTTCAGCCCGGGATGCGTGTCGATGATGAGATGGTCGAGCCGGAGGCGGTCCACGAGCGCGTGAAAGCCCTCGTGGAGCCGCGCCACGTCGTACCCCTCGCGAAGCACCCGTGCGATCTCCCCCGCTTTGATGCTGGACGGCACCAGAAAGAGCCGGCCGCCCGCCGCCGCGACGGGGGCGGGGGTCACGTCGTGGGCGGCCTGCTCGACGGTGCACTGGCCCCAGAGATAGTCGTTGAGCGCGGGGGTCGCCCGTTCCTCGGTCAGCCCGAACAGGACATGGACGCCCGGAGACTGGATGTCGGTATCCACCACGGCGACGCGCAGCCCGTGCATCGCCAATGCGGTCGCAAGATTGGCCGAGATGTTCGACTTCCCAGTCCCGCCGCGGAACGAATGAACGGAGATCAGCTTGGGCATCGGGCCGCCGCTCACCGCGAGGACGTGGATCGGCGCAGCTCGGCGGCGCGCCGCTGCAGGGCGGCGAAGTGCTCGGTCTCGACGATCTCCGACACCGCTTGCGCCTTCTTCGCCTCGTCCACCTCGATTCGGAGCTGGGCTACCTGATCGCTGAGCCGCCGTTCACGGGCGCGAACCTCGCGGACCATATGCCGGAAGACACGCGCGAGCTCGCCGAGGGCGTCGTCGCGGCGGCTCACCGGCTCCAGCGCCGCGGCATCGTACGTCCCCGCCTTCACCGCTTGGGCGGCGGCGGTGAGCACGCCGACCTGCCGCAGGTACTCGACTTCCTGGTCGCGTGCCCGCTTGCGCGCCAAGCAAGCGCCGAGCCGGGCCCGCAGGAGCACCGGATCCACCGGTTTGGGCAGATAGTCGTCGGCGCCGGCCGCGATGCAGCGGACGACCGCGTCCTGCTCGTTCAGCGCGGAGATCATCAGCACCGGGACGTCGGCATGCCGCCGGTCGGCCTTGAGGCGGCGGAGGACCTCTTCGCCGTCCACTCCCGGCATGACCACGTCGAGCAGCACGAGATCGAAGCTCGAGGTCTCCAGCAGCGCCAGCGCGTCGGCGCCGTCGGAGGCGTAGACCACGAGATGTCCCTCGCGCGCGAGCCTGCGTCCCAGGAGCTCGCGGTTCCGACCGTCGTCGTCGGCGACCAGTATACGACTCGGGGGTGGCGCGCTGCCGGCCACGAGGTTGGCCGGCGGGCCGGCGGGGCTCACCTCCGGGTCTCGATGCGGCCGCGGGGGCTCCGGGGCGCGGTCGCTCGGCACCGCGAGCGCCGCGGCCGCCGCAGCGATCCGATCGAGATCCTCATTCGCGCCGGACGGCAGCCGGTCGGAGCCGCGCAACCTCCCGACCTCGGCATGCACGCGAGCCGCGCACTCCCGGAGCCGCGCCGCCACGGTGCCGAGGTGAAGCGCGGGGGCATCGGATGGGAGGCCATCGGATGGGAGGCCATCGTCTATGGCCGCGAGCATGTCGCTCGCGGCACGGCGGATCCGGTGGAGCCCCTCGAGCTCGACGGCGTACGCCTGAGCATCCCAGTCCTCGATGAGCAGCTCGGCGTAGCCCTGGATGTGATTCACCGGCGTACGGAGATCGTGGCGCAGGCGCGCGAGCGAGTCGCTCATGACGGCTCGCGGAGCAGGCGCCGCATCTTGCCGAGCAGCCTTGGCAGCTCGACCGGCTTGGTGTCGTAGTCGTCGCACCCGGCCGCGTGTGCCCGGTCCCGATCCTCGCTGGTGGCGTGCGCCGTCAGCGCGATGATGGGCACGCCCCCTGCGCCGTCGGCTTCCCGAATCCGCCGGGCAGCCTCCCAGCCGTCCATCTCCGGCAAGCTCATGTCCATGAGGATGAGATCGGGACGGTCGGCCAGCGCCATGGCGAGCCCCTGCTTCCCGTCCACGGCCATCATCACCTCGAACCCGTGCCGCACCAGGCGGCGCGAGAGCATGTCGCGGTTCATCTCGTTGTCCTCGACCAGCAGGATTCTGGGCCCGGACACGCGCTACGCCGGTGCGGCCGGGAGCAACGGCCGCGACACGCGGGCCCCATGCACCGCGCGGAGGACCCGCACCAGCTCGTCGCGGTCGATCGGCTTCCCCAGGTAGCCGGCGGCGCCGAGCGACAGCGCGAGCGGACGTTCGTCGAGGAGTGTGGCCATCACCACAGGGATCTCCGCGAGCACCGGATCGGCCTTGAGTGCGCGCAGCACCTGCCACCCGTCCTGGCCCGGCATCACTACGTCCAGTGCGATCACCGCGGGACGGAGCGCGTGCGCCACGGCGATCCCCTCGGCGCCGCTCATTGCCCCTACGGTGGTGAAGCCCTCGCGGGCGAGGGTGCGCTGCATCAGCTCATGCGTCGCGGGATCGTCGTCGATGACCAGCACCGTCGTCGCGCCCGGCCCGAGCAGCGCCGCGTGCTCCGCCGTCATGCCGCGCGAGTGCTCACCTGTATCGGCCTCGTCCGGCTCCGGCACCTGCGCGGGGAGGCGCACGCGGAAGCAGGAGCCGCGTCCCGGCTCGCTCTGGACGGTGATGCTGCCGCCCATCAGGCGGCAGAAGCGGCGCGAGATGGTGAGGCCGAGCCCGGTGCCGCCGTACTTCCGCGTGGTGGACTGGTCGGCCTGAGTGAACGGCTGGAAGAGGCGCGCAATCTGCTCCTCGCTCATGCCGATTCCGGTGTCGCGCACCTCGAACACCAGCCATTCGCCCTGTCGGTTGCGGACCCCCGCCGCAGTCACGCCGATCCGTCCATTCTCCGTGAACTTCGAGGCGTTGCCGATCAAATTGAGCAGCACCTGCCGCACTTTCACCAGGTCGGCGCGGAGGACGCCGACACCGGGCGGGCACACGACCTCGAGCCGGTTCCGGTGCTGGGCCACCAGCGGCTCCACGCTGCTCACCACGTCCCGCAGCATCTCCGCCACGTCGAACGTCTCGAGATGCAGGCGCATGCGACCCGCCTCGATCTTCGAGAGATCGAGCACGTCGTTCACCAGTGCGAGCAGGTGCTTCGCCGCGCGTCGGATCTTCGCGAGATCGGCCGCGAGCGCCGGCTGCGCTGTCGTCGCGTCTTCCTCGAGCAGCTCCGCGTAGCCGATGATGGCATTGAGCGGCGTCCGCAGCTCATGGCTCATGTTGGCGAGGAAGCTCGTCTTGGCATGACTCGCCGTCTCGGCCGCCGCGGCCGCCTCCTCGAGGGCGGTGGTGGCCGCCTCCAGCTCGCGGGTGCGAGAGCGGAGCTCGCGTACTGTCCGGATGAGCCGCGCGGCCGCGACGATCGCGGTGGTGAGCGCCAGTCCGCCGGCGCCGACGAGCAACGCTCCGTGCATCAGCGCGACGGCCGGCGGGCCGAGTCCCGAAGCCGGTTGACGTGGGTCGCGCCGCTCAGCACGTGGAGGCCATAGCGGCCGGACAGCTCCCGGCAGACGCCCACCCCGCGCACGCTGTTCCCTGACCGGTCGAGCAGCGGGGAGAAGACGCCGATGCCACCCTGCCCCGGCACCACCGCAAGGACCCCGCCGCTCACGCCGCTCTTGGCCGGCAGCCCGACCTCGAACGCCCACTGACCGGCCGAGTCGTACATCCCGCAGCTGTACATCACCGAGAGCACGTGCCGGACGTTCTCCGGTGCCAGCGCCACCTCGCCCGTGAGCGGATTCACGCCGCCGTTGGCCAGCGTCGCCGCCATCACGGCGAGATCCCGGCTCGTGACCAGCATCGAGCACTGCTGGAAGTAGAGGTCGAGCGTCTCGTCGATCCGGGAAGAGACGATCCCGAAGTTCCGCATCAGGTGGGCGATGGCGCGATTCCGGTGCCCCGTCTCCCGCTCGGAGGTGAAGACCGCGCCGTCGATCTGCAGCTCCCGCCCCGCATGTCGGCGGAACGTTTCGAGCAGCATCCGCAGCCGCTCCGTAGGACCATCGCCGGGCACGAGGTCGGCGGTGGCGATCGCGCCCGCATTCACCATTGGGTTGTGCGGACGGCGTGACGCCTCGTCCACCATTACGGCGTTGAACGGGTCTCCGGTCGGCTCCACGCCCACCCGGCGCGTCACCTCAGTCAGCCCGTGGCGATCGAGCGCGAGCCCGTACACGAACGGCTTCGAGACGGACTGGATGGTGAACAGCTGCCCGGTGTCGCCGACCTCGCAGATCTGCCCGTCGAGGGTCACGACGGTGAGGCCGAACCATTCGGGCCGTGCGCGGGCCAGCTCGGGGATGTAGTCCGCGATCGCGCCGCTGGTGACCGGCTGCCAATCGGCGTGCAGGTCGTACAGGGCCTGGCGCAATGGTGAGGCGACGGCTTGGAACCGCGACACGAGCCGGTCCAGCTGCACGTCCGCGCCGGGCGTAGTCACAACGAGCGCTCCTCGGCCTGAGAGAACGTGACTGCACAGTCAAGCGTGCAAGAAATGCAACGCGCGGAGGCTTTATGGGTCGCCATCCGCGCTGATTTGGCATTGTTGCACGCGAGTATCTGCAATGTACGCAGTCCCGGCGGCCCCGCAAGCATGCTCGGGGTACCCGGGTAAGCGGCCGGCGTCAGCCCTTGTACGGGTCGAACTCGTCGGCCCCCGCCATGACCACGATGAGCGGCCGGAGCGTGTGCAGCACCTCGATCGTGCTCCCCTGCGCGGCCAGTACCTCCGGCAGACGGCGGTAGACGTGCGGGCTCTCGTCGAGCCCGCCGCCGCGCAGGATGACGCCCTTCTCCCGGACCCACGACTGCATCATCTCCGGGGTCACCCGACCCGGGCTCAGCACCCGACCGGTCTTCCGGTTCCGCTTGCCGGCCGCCGCCGTCCGGCTCAGCACCCGGCTGGCGCCGTGCACGGTGGAGAAGAGCGCCTCCCGCTGGAGCTCAGCCACCCCCGGATCGGTCGAGGGGGCGCCCTGGACGATCACGGCGTCGTCGCCCATCGAGCCACCGATAAACCCTTCTGCCCCGGGAACGCCGGCGTCGCGCCCTTCCGGACCACGACGAGCTCCTCGCCCCCGTGCTCCTCCTTCCAGGCGAAGTTGTGATGATTGTGCACCAGCTCCTGCTCCTGCGCGCCGAGCATCGCGACAACCTTGCGGGCCACCCATTCGCGGCCTGCGTATGCGGCCGGCGAGGTTCATCAGGTGCCAGTAGTCGTGCCCCACCGGCTCGCCCAGCGGCAGGAGCACCTCGCGCTCCGGCACCCGGGTGGGCGGGCGGATGCCCTGCGACCACGCGCTATGACCGCGCCGCGCGGGTCCTCGCGGCCTTTGTCGCCGCCGCGGACCGCTTGGCCGGACCCTTGGTCCGCGCAGCCTTCTTCGCCGCGGCCGAACGCTCCCCAGCGGTTCTCGCGCGCGCGCTCGACCGGGCCTGCCGCGCGAGCGATCGCCGCGAGGCGGCCGACCTACCCTCGCGCTTCAGCGCTCGGCTGACCGCGCGGGACCGCTTCGCAGAGGGCCGGCTCCGGGCCTTGGTGCGCCCGGTAGTCCCCCGAGTCTTGCTTCGCGCACGCCTCTTCTTGGGCTTCGGCACCTTCACCCCGGCCCGCCGGGCCTTCGACAGTCCGATCGCGATCGCCTGCTTGGTCGAGCGCGCCCCATGCTTCCCTTCGCGGATATGGTGGATCTCCTCCCGCACGAACTCGCCCCCCTGGGTGGATGGCGCCTTCCCCTCGCGCGCGTCCTCGCGCGCCCGGTTTACCGTCTTCCGTTCCGGCATGCTGTCCTCCTCGAAATAACCATCACCTGGCCGGGCCCGGCGACTCCATCCCCTTCGCGGACCGCTCTCGCACCGGCGCGAGGTGCTCGACGAACCAGCCGCGGGCAAGCCGCGCGACCTGCTCGAGGGTCCCCGGCTCCTCGAAGAGATGCGTGGCGCCCGGGACGATCTCGAGCGTGACCGGGATGCGCATCCGCGTCAGGGCTCGCCGGTTGAGCTCGATCACCTGCTCGTCGTGCCCGCCTACGATGAAGAGCGATGGCGCGCGCACCAGCGGGAGCGCATCGCCCGCGAGGTCGGGGCGGCCGCCGCGCGACACCACCGCGCCGACGGCATCCGGCCGGGCCGCCGCCGCGACGAGCGCCGCGCCCCCGCCGGTACTCGCGCCGAAGAGGCCGACCGCCAGCCCATGCGCCGCCGGCTCCCGGCCAAGCCAGTCAATCGCACCGACGAGGCGTTCGGCAAGCAGGCTGATGTCGAAGCGCAGCGCGCGGGTCCGGATATCGATCGCCTCCTCCTCCCCGGTAAGCAGATCCACCAGGAGCGTGCCCAAGCCGCTCTCCCGCAGCTGCTC
Source organism: Gemmatimonadales bacterium (assembly GCA_050733215.1). GTDB lineage: Bacteria > Gemmatimonadota > Gemmatimonadetes > Gemmatimonadales > GWC2-71-9 > DASQPE01. The sequence continues at coordinate 33,214 of JBOHSN010000012.1, read as the reverse complement.
GGCGACGAAGCGATTCCGTGGGCTGTGGCGGCTGGAGCCGCTCCCGTGCGCGAAGAGCACCGTGCCCTGAGCGCCGCGCGGCACCGCGAGTGTGCCGTCGAGGGTGACCGCACCGGCGGCGACGCTCACGTCGCGCTCGTCGGTTCCGATTGACTCAGGCATTCGCCCGCGCCAGGAGATCGTGGACCTCCTCGTCGGTCGTTTGCGAAAAGTCCTCATACCACCTGCCCACGGCCAGAAAAGGCTCCGGCGTGGCGGCGCAGACGATGTCGTCCACGATGTCGCGGAAGGCGTCGCAGGTCTCCGGCGCCGCCACCGGCACCGCCACGACCAGCTTGGCAGGCCGCTGTGCCCGGAGCGCCGCGGCGGCGGCGGCCATCGTCGCGCCGGTCGCGAGCCCGTCATCGATCAGGATGACCGTCTTCCCCCCGACGTCAGGCGCAGGCAGGCCGTCGCGGTACCGTCGCTCCCGGCGTTCGAGCTCCCGCTCTTCGACCGCGGCGACGGCGGCGAGCTCCTGCTCGGTGACGCCAAAGCGACGGATGGCCGCCTGGTCGAGCACGCGGACACCGCCCGAGGCGATGGCACCCATCGCGAGCTCCGGGTGCGCCGGGAGGCCGAGCTTGCGCACAACGAAGACGTCGAGGGGTGCACGGAGCGCCCGGGCGACCTCGAAGGCCACCGGGACGCCGCCGCGGGGAAGCGCCAGGACGATCACGTCCGGCCGGCCGGCGTACTCGTGGAGCTCGGCGGCCAGCCGGCGCCCGGCATCGGTTCGGTTTCGGTAGCGCGCCGGCATCAGTCGAGTCGGGCGGCATCGCGCGGCGGCCGGCCGGTCTCGACCGTGGTCTTGAGCCGCGCGAGGTCGGCGTCCATCTGCCGCCTCGGGTCGCGTCCGAAGGACGCGGCCACCGCATGCCCGATGACCCCCGCGGGCGGGTTGTACGCCATCCAGACCTGGACCCGGGTGGAGCCGTCTTCTGTAGGCGCGAGACGGATGACACCGGCGTGCTCGACCGCGGCCCCCGCGACCGTCTTCCAGGCGATCTCCTCGTTCGGGACGAGGTTGGTCGTGATGGCGTCCCAGGACACCGGCACTCCCAGTGGGCCGTCCACTACCCAGTGCGTGCGCTCCCGTCCGCCGACCCTGCCCCGCTGTGTGACTTCCCGCACGTGGGACATCCACTGCGGCCACTGCTCCCACTCGGTGAGGAACGCGTACACCCGGGCGGGCGGAGCGTCGATGGTGACGGTCTTCTGGAGGTCCACGGCTCTGCGCCCGCCGGCAGCGCGGACCAGTCGCTCCAGGCGGATCTTGGTGGCGCCGCGCGCCAGGAGTGCGAGCCCGGCCAGCCCAAGCGCCGAGCCCACGCCGTGCCGGCGCCGCACACCATAGAGTGCCGCTGCTCCTCCGGCCAGGCTCGTGAGCAGGCGGGCAGCAGGTGCCCAGTTTTCCTGCTGGAGCTCGAAGCGAGTCGGCGTGCGCCTCGTCCCCCCCTGCAGCGCCGGCATGCCGCCGGCCGTTGCGTGGAGCTCGAGCCGGTCCTCGACGGCGGTCACCCCGCGCACCTGACGCACGCGCGGGAGGAGGGCGTCCGCTTCGCGGGCAAGCACGGGGCCGCGGAGCGTCACCCGTCCGGCATCGGACGCTACGGCGATGGCGCTCGGATGCGAGACGACCCTCCCGAGCTCGGCGCGGACGCGCTCCTCGATCACCCGGTCATCCGCTTCGTCCGTCCGCAGGTACGAGCGTGCGCGCGCCGCGAGGCCCTGCGCCCGGTTCCCCAGGTCGCGCATCGTGGTATCGAGGCCTTCACTCGCGACCCGTCCGGCGTGGACAACCTGGTCGCGCACCCGCTGGCGCCGGCCTGCGCCCCGGTCCGGATCAAGGAAGTACATCAGCGCCCCCCCAAGGCCGATCCCGCCGACCCCGACCAGCTTCCTATTCGTCTGCATCGCCGCTCGCCTCCAGCGCCAGGATCCAATACCTCGCCTCGTCGGACCAAGTTGATGTCCGGCGTTCGAATGAGTGAGGCACGGGGGATGTGTCGACGAAGTCGGCGTGAATCCGCGGGACCGGCCCGCCGATGCGTGCCGGGGGTGGAGTGTCGCCACAGCGGACGCGCCTCGAGGGGAGGCTAGGGCGGCGCATGCGGGTATTCCGTGACCCGAATCACGCCTGCGGCACGACGCGTGATGATCCCCCGCAAAACGGAGCGAGGGCCCGGATGCCCGGGCCCTCGCTCGACGCAACTCCCCCGTGCGCCTACTGCACCGCGTTCATCATGTCGAAGATCGGCAGGTACATCGCTACCACCATGCCGCCCACCACCACGCCCAGGACCACGATCATCACCGGCTCCATGAGCGAGAGCAGCGCGCTCACGGCCACGTCCACCTCTTCGTCGTAGAAATCGGCGATCTTGCTCAGCATCTCGTCCAGGCCGCCGGTCTGCTCGCCGACCGCGATCATCGAGATCACCATCGGCGGAAATACCTTCGAGCGTTCGAGCGGCGCTGCGATGGTCTCGCCCCCAGCGATGGACTGCCGCGACGCCATCACCGCGTCGTGCACCACCATGTTGCCCGCGGTCTTGGCGGTGATCTCGAGGCCCTCGAGAATCGACACGCCCGACGAGATCAGGGTGCCCAGGGTCCGGGTGAAGCGCGAGACCGCCGACTTGCGGAGCAGGTCGCCGAGCACGGGCGCGCTGAGCAGCGCGGCGTCGATCCGCTTTCGACCGCTCAGCGTGCCGTAGTACCGCCGGATTGCGAAGATGAGGCCGCCGATCGCCGCAAGGATCGCGTACCAGTACCCGGTCAGGAACTTCGACATCCCGATCACGATGCGCGTCGGGAGCGGGAGCTCGAGGTTCACCGACGCGAACATCTCCTGGAACACCGGGATCACGAAGATCAGCAGCACCGCGATGGCGCCGACCGCGACGACCGTGATCACCGCCGGGTAGATCATCGCGCCCTTCACCTTGCGGACGAGCGCGTCGTTCTTCTCGAGGAAGGTAGCGAGCCGCTGGAGAATCGTGTCGAGGATACCCCCCGCCTCGCCCGCCGCCACCATGTTGACGTACAGGTCGGAGAAGGCGCGCGGGTGCTTGGCGAACGCGTCGGCCAGCGTGTTGCCCGACTCGACGTCGTACACCACCGCCTTCGTCACCTCGGCCAGTGCCTTGTTCTCGGTCTGCTGCGCCAGGATGGTCAGCGACTGCACCAGCGGCAGGCCGGCGTTGATCATCGTCGCGAACTGCCGGGTGAAGATGACGATGTCGCGGGTCTTGATCCGCTGCGCGCCGCCGAAGCTGAGGTTGATCTTCTTGGGCGCCTCGCGGACGCTCACGAGGATCAGCCGGTTCTTGCGCAGGTAGCTGTTGACGTCGTCGCGGCTCGCGACCTCCAGCTGGCCCTTCTGGAGCTGGCCGTTGCTGGTGTTGCGCGCGGTGTATTCGAAGAGCGGCATGCGCGGATTCCTCCCTTAGCGGCGGGCGGCGGCGGCCGGACGCGGTCCCCTGCCGTCCACCGCGACGATCTCGTCCTCGAGCGGCTTCTGCCCGATCATGCGCAGGAACTCGTTCGGGTCGCCGGAGACGCGAAGGCACTCGTCCTCGGTCACGTCGCGGTTCATCCAGAGCTGGTAGAGCGCGTCGTTCATCGTCTGCATCCCGAACTTCTTCCCGGCCTGCATGGAGGAGTAGATCTGGTGGATCTTCTCGTCGCGGATCAGCGCCCGGATGGCCGGCGTCGCCACCATGATCTCGCACGCCATCACCCGCCCCCGGCCCTTGGCCTTCGGCAGCAGCGTCTGCGTGATCACGCCCTCGAGCACGAAGGCGAGCTGCGCCCGGACCTGCGACTGCTGGTTGGGCGGGAACACGTCGATGATGCGGTTGATCGACTCGGCGGCGGAGTTCGTGTGGAGCGTCGCGAAGGCGAGGTGGCCGGTCTCCGCGATGGTGAGCGCGGCGGCGATCGTCTCCAGGTCGCGCATCTCGCCCACGAGGATCACGTCCGGATCCTCGCGCAGGCTGTACTTGAGCGCGTTGGCGAAGCTCTTGGTATCGGTGCCCACCTCGCGCTGGTTGACGATGCAGCCCTGATGGCGGTGGATGAACTCGATCGGGTCTTCCACCGTGATGATGTGCCCCTTCCGCTCCTTGTTGACCTTGTCGATCATCGCCGCCAGGGTCGTGGACTTGCCCGACCCGGTCGGACCGGTCACCAGCACCAGGCCCCGGGGCCGCTCCGCCAGCTTAGCGATGACCGGTGGGAGGCCCAAGTCCTGGAACGTTCGCACATTGAACGGAATCATGCGGATTACGAGGGCCACGCAGCCGCGCTGCTTGAAGACGTTGCCGCGGAACCGGGCCAGGTTCTGGATCCCGAAGGAGAAGTCCAGCTCGTCCTCCTGCTCGAACCGCTTCTTCTGATTCTCGGTCAGCACCGAATACGCGAGCTGCAGCGTGTCCTTGGGCGTGAGGACGTCCGGCACCGAGCTGTCGGTCATGTCTCCGTCCACCCGGATCTTGGGCCGCTCGCCCGCCGTGCAGTGGAGGTCCGAGGCCTCCTTCTCGATCATCTCTTCGAGCAGCGCTCGCAGATTGATGCTCATCCGGCGGTCTCCTTGACGACTTCCTCGACGGTGGTGATGCCTCGCTCGACCTTCTTGATGCCGTCCATCCGGAGCGTCAGCATACCCTCGGCGACGCCCTGCTCCCGCAGTTCAGCAACGGATGCGCCGCGCAGCACCATACGGCGCAGCTCGGGGGAGAGCGTCATGACCTCGTACAGGCCCTGCCGCCCCTTATACCCCGTGCCGCTGCACCGTTCGCAGCCCTTGCCCCTCATGTACGGGATCGACCTCAGGGTCTCAAGATCCGTGCCCAGGGCGAGCAGTTCCTCGTCCTTGTAGGTGTGCGGCCCCTTGCACTCCGAGCAGATCCGGCGGACCAGCCGCTGCGCCACCACCAGGTTCACCGCGCTCGCGACGTTGAACGCCTCGATGCCCATGTCGATCATGCGCGTGATGGTGCTGGGCGCATCGTTGGTGTGGAGCGTCGAGAGCACGAGATGGCCGGTGAGCGCCGCCTTGATGGCGATGCCGCCGGTCTCCAGGTCGCGGATCTCGCCGATCATGATGATGTTCGGGTCCTGGCGCAGGAACGCCCTCAGCGCCGCCGCGAAGGTGAGCCCGATCTCGGTCCGCACCAGCACCTGGTTGATCCCCATCAGGTTGTACTCGACGGGATCCTCCGCGGTCATGATGTTGGTCTCCGGCGTGTTGATGCGCTGGAGCGCCGAGTAGAGCGTCGTCGTCTTGCCCGAGCCGGTCGGGCCGGTGACGAGCACCATGCCGTACGGGTTCAGGATCGCCTTCATCAGGTCGGCCTCGGCCTTGGGCTCGAAGCCGAACGTCTGGAGATCGAGCGTCAGGTTGCCCTTGTCGAGGATGCGGAGCACGATCTTCTCGCCGAACAGCACCGGGAGCGTCGATACCCGGAAATCGATCACCCGGTTTCCCATCTTCAGCTTGAGCCGGCCGTCCTGCGGGACGCGCCGCTCGGCGATATTGAGCTGCGAGAGGATCTTGATGCGGGAGGTGAGCGCCGCCTTCATCTTCATCGGCGGCTTCATGATCTCGAGCAGCGCGCCGTCGATGCGGTAGCGCACCCGGACCTCGTGCTCGAACGGCTCGATGTGGATGTCGCTCGCGCCCCGCTTCACCGCGTCGGTGAGGAGCCCGTTGATCAGCTTGACGACCGGCGCGTCCTCGATCTGCGCCTGGGTCGCGACCTCTTCCTCCGCCTCCTCCAGCACCTCGACGTCGTCGCCGCCCGCCGCCTCCATATCCTTGAGGAGCGTCTGGAACTCCTGATCGGACGCCTGGTAGTGCTTCTCGATCAGGGCGCGGAGGGTGTACTCCCCCGCGATGACGGGGAAGAGGTCGTACCGGGTGATGAACTTGAGGTCTTCGAGCAGCGCGTGATCGGCCGGGTCGGCCATGGCGATCGTGAGGGTGCGACCCTCCCGCTTGAGCGGGAGGAGCACGTGCTTGGTCGCCATGTCGGACGGGATGAGCCGGAGGAGCCGGGGATCGACCTCGAACCGGGAGAGGTCCACCGCAGGCATGCGCGACTGCCGAGCCAGGAGCTTCGTGATCTCGAGTTCCTGCACCAGCCCCAGCTTCACCAGGACGTAGCCGAGCCGATGCTTGCTCTGGCGCTGCTCCGCGAGCGCCTGGGCCAGCTGCTCCCGGGTGATCAGCCCCTCGCTGATGAGATGCTGACCGAGCCGGTCGGTGCCGGCGGCTGCGGTGGCCATCGTCGCGGTGGTCTTTGGGCTCGGGGTCTGTAAGGTCGGGGTACGAATCCCCCGTTATCGACACGACACCACGGTGTTCGATATCATGGCACCTGGAGTCTGTCGTACAATCGTTGCAGCAGGGCAGGATTGATGCCGGGCACGCGGGCGAGGTCAGCGACGGCCGGAAACGGCCCGTGCGCCTCCCGATAACGCACGATGGCGGCCGCACGGGCAGGACCGATGCCGGGCAGGGCATCGAGCTGGGCCGCGCTCGCGCTGTTCAGCGCGAGCCGGCCAGGCGGGCAGGCGGGCGGGCGGGCAGTTACCATAAGTGGTGAGGTTACAGTACATGGCACTGGTGCCGTGGCGTCGGCAGCCGGCCCGCCTGGCGGCCTGCCCGCCGGCCCGCCCTGAAACGTGACATGCGGCTCCAGCGCCCGCAGCAGCCCCGGGCCGACCCCCGGGACCCGGTCCAGGGCGGCCAGGCTGCCGAAGGGACCGCGGGCCGCGCGGTCCGCCGCGATCCGCTTGGCCAGGGCGACTCCGACGCGAGGAAGTCTTGCGATTTCCGGGACTGTGGCCTGATCCAGGTTGATACGCTCTCCATCGGCCAGCGGTCGCGATAGTGCCGCGATGCTGTCCCGATGGGAAGCGGCTGATTTCCCGCCGCCGAAGCGACTCCCGACGATTTCGACCGACCCCGATGCCGCCCCCGGCTGGATGAGCGCGAGCCGGACGCCATGGCCGAGCACCGCCAGGGCAAGGAGGGCGAGGAGCGGCTTGGGGGGCATGGCGGACGGTACGCCGGGCCGGCGGGCCGGCGGGAATCCGATTCACGCCACGCGGAGCGTCTTATCGCCAATGGTGAAGAAGCCGCGAATGAACGCGAATGAACGCGAGTTGGAGTTGCCCGGGAAAAGTGGACACACATCATGGCAGGGTGAATGTTCAGCCAGGCGGTGTGTCATGGGGCGATCGCGACGGAAGTTTTCCCAGGAGTTCAAGCTCGCGGCGCTCGCTCGGGCTCGCGAGGACGGTCGCACGTTGGCCCAGGTGGCGCGGGAGCTTGAGCTGCGGCCCGATCTGTTGCGCCGCTGGAAGGCCGAGCTGGAGCCGGAGGTCAGGGACGCCCGCGGGGAGGCGCTGGCCCCGGCGGCGGAGCTGCGCCGGCTGCGCCGGGAAGTGGTCCGGCTGAAGCAGGAGCGGGACTTTCTAAAAAAAGCGACGGCGTTCTTCGCGCAGCCCGGCCGGTGAGGTACGCCTGCATCCATCGTCATCGCCGGGCGTTCCCGCTGGGGCTGATGTGTCGAGTGCTGGCGGTCTCGCGCAGCGGCTATTACGCCTGGTGTGAGCGGCCGCTGAGTGCGCGGGCGCACGCCGACCAGCAATTGGGCCTCGCCATTCGGGCGGTGCATGCCGCCAGCCGGCGCACCTACGGGAGTCCCCGCGTGCAGGCCGAGCTGGGGGCGCAGGGCTGGCGCTGTGGGCGGCATCGGGTCGCCCGACTGATGCGCGCGGCGGGGCTCGCGGGGCAGCCCCGGCGGCGCTTTCGGGGGACGACCGACAGCGGCCACGCCTTCCCGGTCGTCGCCAATACCTTGGCGCGGCAGTTTGCCGTGGCGCGACCCAATCAGGTCTGGGCGGCCGACCTCACCTACGTGCCGACCGACGAGGGCTGGCTCTACCTCGCTGTCGTACTCGACCTGGCCTCGCGGCGCGTGGTGGGATGGGCCATGCAGGCACGGCTCACCGAGGGGTTGGCGCTTGACGCGTTGCACATGGCGCTGGGCCAGCGGCGGCCGGGGGGCGGGTTGGTGCATCACTCCGATCGCGGCAGCCAGTATGCCAGCAGGGCGTACCAGGCCGCGCTGGCCCGGCAGGGGATCCATCCGAGCATGAGCCGCCGCGGCAATGTGGGGGACAACGCGGTGGTGGAGAGCTTCTTCGCCACCGTGAAAACCGAACTCGTGCACCAGCGCCATTACCGCAGCCGGCGCGAGGCCCAGGCCGATCTCTTCGACTACCTCGAGCTCTGGTACAACCGGCGCCGCCGGCATTCGGCTCTCGGCTACCTCAGTCCGGCCGCGTTCGAACGACAGCAAGTCGCGTAACCGTGTGTCCACGAATTCGGCACAAGTCCAAGTTTACATTCGCGTGGATTCGCGTTCATTCGCGGCTCGGTGGTTCACGGCGTGGGCGTCGGCGCTTCGAGGCGGAGCACGGCCATCGCCACGTCGCCAACGATCTGCAGGCTCGCCGCACTGATTTTGGACAGGTCGTCCTCGGGCGTGTGCCACACGGGATAGTCGAAGTCGACCACGTCGATGGCCCGGATCCCGGCCCGCTGGAGCTCCACGTGATCGTCCGTAAGGGTGTGCCGCCCGGCCGAATCGGCGCGGAAGTACTGCTGGTAGCCGAGACGCTGGGCCACGTCCCAGACCTTGTCCACGATCTGCGGCGCGCCGGTGAGGGAGTTCCCCTCCTGATAGAGCTGCAGGTTGGCATCGGCGACCAGGTCGTACAAGACGGCGAAGCGGGGCGGCGCCCCCGCCGGCTGATGCGCGGTGTACCAGCGCGAGCCGATCAGCACGTCGTTGGGCTGCTTGCTGAAGTCGCCATAGTCCTCCCCGTCCACGAACAGGAGATCCACCCCGACCGCGGGCGGCGTCTTCTTCAGGGCGTCGGCGACGCCGAGGAGGACCGCGACGCCGGAGGCACCGTCGTTGGCGCCGGGAACCGGCACATTCGTCTTGGTGGAGTTCGGGCCGTCGGAAATCGGGCGGGTGTCCCAATGCGCCAGATAGAGGATGCGATCCTGGGCGGCGGGGTTGAACCGCGCGACGAAGTTGCTCATCGGCAGGGTATCGCGTGTGGCGGTCACATGCGACCACGTCTGCACGATCAGGCTGTCCGCTCGCTCCCGGAGCATCCGCTCGAGCCACTCGGCGTTCCGCCGGTGTCCCTCGGTCCCGGGCACGCGGGGCCCGAATTCCACCTGCGTGCGGAGGTACCCCAAGGCCGCCTGGCCGTCGAACTCCTTCGGGGGCAGGGGCACCTCATCCCGGCAGCCCATGAGCGCCAGGCCGAACACCATGAGAAGTCGTGACATGCGCAACATTATAATTCCGCCGTGAGCCTGCTCGCCCGCTATCTCCTTCGCCAGCTCGTCGCGCCGTTCTGCTTTGCCCTCGCGGCGCTGACCAGCCTGATGCTGCTGAACCAGGTGGCCAAACGGTTCGGCGCCCTCATCGGCAAGGGTCTGCCCTGGACGGTGATCGCGGAGGTGTTCGTCCTCAGCCTCCCCTTCATTCTGGCCATGACGCTGCCGATGGCGGTGCTCGTGGCCGTGTTGTACACGTTCAGCCATCTCGCCGCCGACAGCGAGGTGACCGCGCTCCGGGCGAGCGGTGTGAGCGTTCCGCGGATCCTGTTGCCCGTGCTCGTGTGGGGCGTGGGCATGGCAGCGGTCAATTTCGGGTTCGTGGACCAGGTGTTGCCGCGGAGCAACGCGCAGCTACGTGCGCTCCTGATCGACATCGGACGGAAGAAGCCGACATTCGAGTTGCGCGAGCAGGTGATCAACGAGGTCCCGCCCTCCAAGTATTTCCTCCGCGCGAGCCGGATCGACGGCGCCACCGGGCAGCTCCGGGGGGTCACCATCTACGACGTTGGCGACCAGGCCGAGCGACGGGTGATCTACGCCGACAGCGGGCTGATGGCGTACGCCGCCAACCAGCGTGACCTCACGCTGCAGCTTCACGACGGCGTGATTCATGAATACCGCTCGACCGAGCCGAATCGATTTGCCGTCACCGCCTTCACGACCAGCGCGATCCGGGTCCGGAACGTGTTCGACGAGCTGGAGCGCAACACCTCGGAGCAGATCCGGGGCGACCGCGAGATGAGCGGCTGCGAAATGATGGAGGTAGTACGCGAAGCCCGCAGGGACCGGCGACGGGCGGAGCGTGAGCGTGCCCGGCTGGTGCACCGGGACCTCCGCGAGCTGGCCGGGCTGCCCCGGCTACCGGTGGACACGGTGACCCTTGGCCCACCGCCCGGGGACTACTGCACCTGGGCGGCCGAAGCCCGGAACCGACTCCTCCCGGACAGCGCAACCGCTCAGGCGCCGGCTGGGCCGGCGGGCCGGCAGGCCGCCGGGCCAGCGGGCAGCGACTCGGCGACAGCATTGATACTCCCGGCAGGCGCTGTGGCCCGGTCCGGCCGTCCGCCGGCCCGCCTGCCCGCGTTGTCAGCCTATGCCGACGTCGCGCTCACCGGCGATCGGATGAAAGACGCCGATCTCCGCGCCAACCGTTACCTGGTGGAGATTCACAAGAAGTGGGCGATCAGCGCGGCATGCGTGTCGTTCGTGCTGGTCGGAATCGCTATGGCGCTCAGGTTTCCCCGCGGCGGCATGGGACTCGTGATCGGCGGGGGACTCGCGGCGTTCTCCATCTATTACGTAGGGCTCACCGCCGGCGAGGCGCTCGCCGACCGGGGACGGGTGTCGCCCGCACTCGCGATGTGGTCGTCGAACCTGATCGTGACGCTCGCAGGCATCGTGGGATTGGCGGTGGTGAATCGGGAGCCGGGGTCCAACCGAGGCGGCGACTTCCAGGAGCTGCTGGACGGCGCGCGGCACCTGCTGCGCAGGAGCCGGATCTGGCGGTGATTCCCCGGCTCCTCGACCGATACGTGGTAGGTCTCTGGGTTCGGCTGTTTGTGCTCACCGCCCTCGGCTTCCCGCTCGTCTCGATCCTGATCAACCTCACGGATTCGCTCAATAAGCTGCTCGACCGGGGACTCACCGTGCAGCAGATCGCGGTGAGCTACGTGTATTCGGTGCCGGAGAACATGTTCCTGGTGATGCCGGCGGCCGTGCTCTTCGCGACCGTGTTCACGATCGGCAACATGGCGCGGCACTCCGAGATCACGGCGGTCAAGGCCGGCGGGCTCAGTTTCCGCCGCCTGATGGTGCCGATCGTGCTGCTGTCGGCGGCCGCCGCGGGGCTCGGCGTGGTCGTGGGCGAGCTGGCACCGGGCGCCACGGCGCGCCAGGCCGAGCTCCAGAAGGCTCGCCCGGAGGGACCGACGTCGGCCCGATTCAACTTTGTGTACCGGGCGGACGAGGGATGGGTGTACACGGTCAAGTCGCTGGAGCTCGCCACGCGCAAGCTCAAGCAGGTCCTGTTCGAGCGACAAGGCACCGGGCTGGACTATCCCGGACTGGTGATCACGGCCGACAGCGCCACCTACGACGCAAGGGCAGACGCCTGGCGGCTGTGGAATGGTGCGAGCCGGGTGATTGCGACGCCGGATCGGCAGGGCACCTTCGAGTTTCGATCGCTCCGCCTCCGGAGCTTCACGCAAGCCCCGGCCGACCTGCTGGCGGAGCCGAAGGCGCCGGACGAGATGCGGTATGCGGAGCTCGGCCGGTACATCGAAGCGCTGCAGCGCTCCGGCAACGATGCCAACAAGCTGATCGTGGAGCGCGCGCTCAAGCTGGCGATCCCGGCCACGTGCCTGATCATCGCGGTGTTCGGCGCGCCGCTCGCGGTCACGTCGCCGAGGAGCGGCACCGCGTTCGGCGTCGCGATCAGCCTGGGCACGACGGTACTGTTTCTCCTGCTGATGCAGATCGCGAAGGCGGTGGGAGCGGGGGGCGTGGTGGACCCGGTGGTGGCGGCGTGGACCCCCAGCACCCTCTTCCTGCTTATCGGCCTCCTTCTGCTCCTCAGGGTCAGAACTTGAGGGAAGAGCAGAGGAGCAGAAGAGCAGAAGAGCAGATGGTGGCCCTCACGCGGGCTTCGGGCCGACCTTTGACTTGCCCGCTCTCTGGCTGACGGCGCGATAGAGGCCCCAGGTGAGCTGGTTGGCGTGATCGCGTAGCGCTTCCACTTCTCCATAGCTTGCGGTCGAGAACAGGCCGATGTCCCGTGCGGCCAGCAAGGCGTACGACAGCTCTGCCAGCGAGCCCAGCGAGACGGCCAGGAAATGCCTGAATTGCTTGGCCGTATTCCGTGAACATCCTTCGACGATGTTGGCGGCTGCGGAGAACGCTGCTCGTCGCGCCTGGTTGGCCAACTCGTACCGCTCCGCCACGGGCCATGATGCAGTGCGGCGATGCACGTCGAGGAAGAGCTCATGGCATGCGATCCAGGCCTTAAGCCCCTGGTAGCGCTTGCAGGCTGATGGCGGGGTGATCGTCACGCAGAAAGGTTAGGCGTGCGGGACGGAGGCGCGGGATCATGTTTCCGCGCTGCGGTCCACCAAAACGCAGCGGGCGTCATCTGCTCCTCTGCTCATCTGCTCCTCTGCTCTTCCGATATATTCCGCCCCATGGACTCCACCCGTCCCCTCATCCTCGGCTCCGGTATCGCCGGCCTGTGGACCGCTTGGCGCCTGTGCTCGGAGGGCCGCCCGTCGATCCTGGTCACCAAGGAGACGCTGGCGGACAGCGCGAGCGCGTGGGCGCAGGGCGGCATCGCGGTGGCGCTCGGGCCGGGCGACAGCCCGCGGCACCACGCGGCAGACACGCTCGCGGCCAGTGACGGGCTGGCCGATCCGGAGGCCGTCCGGATACTCACCGAGGAAGGGCCCGACCGGATCCGCGAGCTGCTCGCCTCCGGCGCCCGGTTCGATACCGGCCCGGACGGTGAGCTCCGCTTCGGGCTCGAGGCCGCGCACACCCGTCCGCGCATTCTTCACGCCGGCGGCGACCGGACCGGCGCCGCGCTCGTCAAGCATCTCACCCGCGTGGTGCACGCCCACCCCAACATCGAGATCCTCGAGCACACGGAGGCGCGGGATCTGATCGTCGAGCGCGGCCGCGTTCTCGGCGCGCTCGTCGTGCAGCGGGGCCGGCCGGTCACCCCGATACGCGCGCCCGCCGTGGTGCTCGCGACCGGTGGCGTGGGCCAGCTGTATGCGGTCACCACGAACCCGCGCGTGGCCACCGCCGACGGATGGGCGATGGCGCATCGAGCCGGCGCGCAGCTCCGTGACATCGAGTTCCTCCAGTTCCATCCGACCGCGCTCAAGCTTCCCGGGGTCAACCCTGCCCCGCTCATCTCCGAGGCGGTGCGGGGCGCCGGTGCGCACCTGGTGAGTGCGGACGGTCGCCGCTTCGCGTTCGACGACGACGAGCGCGGGGAGCTCGCGCCGCGCGACGTGCTCGCGCGCGCGGTGGCGGAGGCCGACGCGGCCGGCGGCGCATGGCTCGACGCGCGGCCGGTGGAGCGGTTCGCGGAACATTTCCCCGGCATCACGCAGATGCTCGCGGGATACGGACTCGATCCCGCCCGCGACCTCCTGCCCGTGGCCCCGGCGCTCCATTACGCGATGGGCGGCGTCCGGACCGACCTGGAGGGACGGACCACGCGCCCCGGACTATGGGCCGTCGGCGAGGTCGCGCGCACCGGCGTGCACGGCGCCAACCGGCTCGCCTCCAACTCGCTGCTCGAGGGCCTCGTCTTCGCCGACCGGGTGGCGCGCGCGCTGCCCGCCAACGCCCCGGGCGCGCCAGCCGACCGCGTGCCCGGCGAGGGCGAGACCGATGTGCTCCCGCCGCCCGAAGGCGAAGCCATCCGCGGGGAGATGAGAGCCGTGATGACCGCCGACGTGGGCGTCGTCCGCACCGAAGCGTCGTTGCTGCATGCCGAGCGGGTGCTGGCCGCCTTGCTTGCGCGGGCGCCCGCGGACGACTGGCGCACGCAGCATCAGCTTCTCGTGGCCACGTTGATCACCCAGGCGGCCCGCCGCCGCCGGGAGAGCCGCGGGGGCCATCGTCGGGCGGACTATCCGCCCAAGGCCCGGAAGACGGGCGCGCGATGACCGGCACCCCGCTCCCGGTCATCGACCAGCGCCCGCAGGCGCCGGAGGAGATCCCCGCGCTCCAGGCTGAGATCCGGACACTCGCCAAGCACCGCAACGCGGTCATCCTCGCGCACAACTACCAGCGCCCGGAGGTGCAGGACGTCGCCGATTTCGTCGGCGACTCGCTGGGCCTCTCCCGCCAGGCCGCCCAGACCGAGGCCGACGTGATCGTCTTCTGCGGCGTGCACTTCATGGCCGAGACCGCAAAGATCCTCTCGCCGGGCAAGAAGGTGCTGCTACCCGATCTCGACGCCGGCTGTTCGCTGGCGGCGAGCGTCACCGCCGAAGACGTGCGGACGTGGAAGGCGAAGTTTCCGGCATACGTCACGGTGGGGTACGTCAACACCACCGCGGAGGTGAAGGCCGAGCTCGACTACGCTTGCACCAGCGGCAACGTGCTCGACGTGATCGACGCCATTCCCGAAGACAAGGGCATCCTCTTCCTGCCCGATTTCTTCCTCGGCGCGCACGTGCGCCGCAACCGGCCGCAGCGCAACGTCGAGGTCTGGCTGGGCGAGTGCCACGTCCACAAGGGCATCAACCCCGACACCCTCGAGGCGCAGCGGCACGCCCACCCTGACGCGGAGGTGCTGGTGCACCCGGAGTGCGGCTGCGCCGGCCAGCTGATCTACGCGATGGGGCGCGGGGAGATCAGCCCCGAGCGGGTGCACATCGCGTCCACCGAGCGGATGATCCAGCTCACCAAGGAGCGGCCGGCCAAGGAGTTCATCATCGCCACCGAGACCGGGATCATGCACCGGATGAAGCAGGCGGCGCCCGACAAGACGTTTCTGGCCGCGGACCCCGAAGCGGTCTGCGCCTACATGAAGACGATCACGCTTCCCCGGGTGCGCGAGTCGCTGGTGCTCGACCGGTTCGGGATCACCGTCCCCCAGGATGTCGCCCGCCGGGCAAAGCTTTCGCTCGACCGCATGGTGAGCCTCGGGCGGTGACGCTCGACGTCCGCGCGGACGCCGAGCGCCTGGCGGGCGTCGCGCTGGCCGAGGACGGACCGCGGGACATCACCAGCGACCTCACCGTGGCATCGGGCGTGGCCGGGCGCGGGATACTCCTCTTCAAGAGCCCGGGCGTGCTCGCCGGGACCGCCTACGCCGACGCGGTGGCGCGCCTGTGCGAGTGTGAGTGTGAGTGGCGAGTGGAAGAAGGCGGCCGGATCGCAGGCGGGGCGGTCGCAGGGGTCGTTACCGGCACGCTCGCCGCTATCCTCCGGGCTGAGCGGCCGCTCCTCAACCTGCTCCAGCGCGCATCCGGCATCGCCACGGCTGCGCGGGCGTACGCCGACGCGGTCGAGGGCACCGGCGCGCGCATCCTGCACACACGGAAGACCGCCCCGGGCCTCCGGCTCCTCGACGTGAGCGCCGCGCTCGCCGGGGGCGCCGCGCTCCACCGGCTCGATCTCGCGACCACCGTGATGGTGAAGGACAATCACTGGCATGCGCTCGAGTCGCGCGGGGGCTCCCTCGCCGGGGCGCTCGAGACGGCGGCGCAACTGGGGGTGCGCGGACTCCAGGTGGAGGTGGAGTCGGAAGCGCAGGTGCGGACCGCCTGCTCCGCCGGCGCCACTCGCCTCCTCATCGACAACCAGACACCGGAAACCGTGGGCGCGTGGGCCGCGGTCGCCCGCGCCGCGGCGCCCGGCATCGAGATCGAAGCCACCGGGGGAATCACCCTCGAAAACGTGCGCCGCTACGCGGAGGCCGGCGCGGACTGGATCTCGGTCGGCGCACTCACCCACAGCGTCCGCTCGGCCGACATCAGTCTCGACCTCTCGCCCGATACAGCTTCCGCAGCAGGCTGACCTGCCCGCCATGGTAGGTGTCGTGGAGGGCAGCGCCGGCGAGCTGCTCGACCAGGGGACGCCTGGCACCTCGCGAGAGCGCAGCGGGTGAAGCCTGGCGCACCGCCGCCACCAGTGCCCGGTGCGATGCGTCGAGCAGGGCCCGGTCCCGCCGCCACGCCGCCTCGTCCGCCGGGTCGGGCGTGGCGGGCCACCAGGCGCGCGGAAGGGGCCGGGCGAACCGCTGGCTGCGCCCCAGCAGCCGTCCCAGCACGACGTGCTTGGTGTAGGCGGCGTGGAGGAGCAGCTCCCAGACCGTGTTGCGGCCCGGGGCAGCCCGCCACTGCGCCTCGGCGGGGGTGACGCCGCGCAGCGCCCCCGTGAGCGAGGGCCCGTGCCAGGCGGGCCCGGTGAACGCCTCGTCGAGCAGCGCCGCTACTCGTGCTCCGTCGGCCGGAGCGCCGCGCCGGGCGGGCATCTCAGTCGGCTCCGGCGCCGGCGAGCTCACCCGCGGCGTAGACGACGTCGAAGTGATCCACGTGGAGATCCCGCTCCACGAGATAACGGTCGTCCTCCGGAAAGAAGACCGCCCGTTCCTCCTCCTGGCCGGCGAACCGGCGGACCGCCTCGAGCGATTCCCACAGACTCACCAGGAAGAACTCCGCGCCGCCATCCGTGACGCGGCGGAAAACGATCGCGCCCTTGTTCCCCGGTGTGGCCTGGAACGCGGCCAGCCCGGTGCGGTGCAGGTAGTCGAGATAGCGGTCCGCATCCTCCGCGCGGGTGGAACCGCGCCATGTGCGTGCGACCATCGTTGCCTCCATTCGGGTGCACCAGTATCAACCGCAATACTGGTGCATCCTACGCCGTGGGGCTACACCTGTCAAGTCGGTGATACTGGTGTTACCTTCTCCGCCATGACCGCGCCACCCTTCAAGTACGTTGCCGGCGATCCCGCGCTCGACCTCGTGAACACCGCGGACTGGACCGCCGCCGGGCCCCGCGCGGAGCGCCTGCCGGATTACGGGCGGTTTGTCGGGTGGGCGGAGGGCGCCGGCCTGGTGCCCGCTGACGGCGCGGCACGCCTCCGTCGGGCGGCACGCCGGCATCCTGGCGCCGCTGCCGACACGCTCGCCGCGGTGCACCGGGCGCGCGAGGTGCTGCAGCGCGTGTTCACGCACCGGGCCTCGGGCGATCGCCCGGCGCCGCGGGATCTCGCGGCGCTGAACCGGCTGCTCTCGGACGCGCTGGGACATCTCGAGCTGGCGCCGGGGGCGTGGGGCGTGGTGCTCGGATGGCGCGACATTGGGACGGAGCTCGAGGGGCCGCTCTGGCCGGTGATGTGGTCGGCGGCGCGGCTCCTCGCGTCCAACGACGCCGGGCGCATCCGCGTGTGCGGAGGGACGGACTGCGGCTGGATGTACGTGGACCGGAGCCGCAACGGGCTCCGCCGCTGGTGCGAAATGGAAACCTGCGGGACGCGGGAGAAGAACCGGCGCCGAGCGAGCGCGAGGTGAGGCCGGCGGCGTCCGCTTGAGCGCCCGACGCACGTGGTCCATGGTCCGTCCCGAGGATGCGTCGCGGGATCAGATCGTCTTGCGGCGTTGCCAGAGCCAGAACACGGGAATGCCAGCCAGGATGACCCCGAAGGTGATGCCGGTGCTGACCGGATCGGTGATCAGCGCGTTGAGCATCAGCCACGCCGAGGCCCCGAGGAACACGGCGGGTACGACGGGATATCCCCACGTCCGGTAGGGCCGCACGAGATTGGGCCGCTTCCGCCGGAGCACGAACACCGCGATCACGGCGAGCGCATAGAACGGCCAGGTGCCGAGGATGAACCGGTCCGCGAGCTCCCGAAAGTCGCTCGCCAGCACGAAGCCAACGCCAAGCGCGGTGGCACATCCGATCGCGACCGAGGGCGTGCCGAACCGCGGCGACACCCGCGCCACGGGGCGGAAGAACAGGCCCTGGTCCGCCAGACCGAAGAACACGCGGGGGCCAGTCATCATGGACGCGTGGAGCGCGGTAAAGGTCGACAACACCACCAATGCGGACACAATGGCGCCGCCGCGACCCATGAGAAGCGGAATCCGCTCCGCCGCCGTGGCCGCGATCAGCCGCGATCCCGCCATCTCCGCGGGCGTCAGGAGGTGCAGGTAGGCGACGTTGACGAGGAGATAGATTGCGGTCAGCGCCCCGGCGCCGGTTACGATGGCTCGCGGAAGCAGGCGGCCCGGGTCGCGCACCTCTCCCGCGACGAACGTCGAGTCGCCCCAGCCGTCGTAGGTCCACATGATCGGAATGAGGGCCGTGGCAAGCAGCGAGACCGACGGCGCTGGTGTCGACGACACGGCTGCCGACGCGCCATCGGGGCCTGAAGCGGTGAACGCCAGCAACCCCAGCAGAAGAATCGCCCCGTACTTGGCCGTCGAGAGCGGGGTGAGGACCGAAGACGCGGTCCGCATGCCCGCATAGTTCAGCAGACCGACGAACATGATCGCCCCGGCCGCAACCTGCTGTACCCGGTCCGGGCCATAGCCGGCGAAGTACGCGAGATATTCCGCAAGGATGGTCGAAATGGCGCCGAGACCGGCACCGCGAAGGACGACGAGCTCGGCCCAGGCGAAGAGAAACGCTGGCATGGGCCCGTAGGCCTCGAGCAACCAGGCGAGCAGCCCGCCGGAGCGCGGGAGCGCGCCGGCGAGCTCGGCGAAGCTGAGCGCCCCACAGACCGCGATCACGCCGCCGAGGGCCCAGGCAAGGAGCATGGGGCCGGGGTGAGCTAGTGTCGCGGCGACCTCGGCGGGCACGCGGAAGATCCCGCTCCCGATCGAGGCACCGACGGCTACGCCGACAGTCCCCCAATAGCCGAGGCTGCGGGGAAGGCGCTCGCCCCAGGCATCGCGTGTCTCGGTGGCCATGAGCGGGGGATAATGCAGCCCGGCCGTTCGGCTTGACAAGGGTGCGTCCGCGCCCGTTTCTTCCCGGCTTCCGCTCTGCTTCGTTCTATGGAGGATCGCTCTTGGAGGCACACGCTCAGCCGGCCGATCAGGCGGTCGCCGTTCGCCGGCCCACCGTGCTGGCCGACCTGGTCACCCTCACCAAGCCGCGCGTCATCTCGCTGCTCTTGCTTACGACCGTCGCCCCGATGTACGCGACCGGCCGCGGAGCCCCCTCGCTCGCTCTCGTGCTCGCAGTGGTGGTCGCGGGCTATCTGATGGCCGGCGGCGCCAACGCGATCAACATGTGGTTCGACCGCGACATCGATGACAAGATGTCGCGCACGCGGCGCCGGCCCATTCCGGCGGGACGGATGGCGCCGCCCGTCGCCCTCGCCTTCGGCCTCGGGCTCGGCACGGTCTCCTTCGGGCTCTTCTGGGAGCTGGTCAATCCGCTCAGCGCCTGCCTCGCACTCGGCGGACTGCTGTTCTACGTCTTCATCTACACGATGTGGCTCAAGCGCTCCAGCCCGCAGAACATCGTGATCGGCGGCGCGGCGGGAGCGTTTCCTCCACTGGTCGGCTGGGCGGCGGCCACCGGTACGCTCGACCTGGCCGCGGTCTATCTCTTCGCCATCGTGTTCTACTGGACGCCGCCGCATTTCTGGGCGCTCGCGCTCATCAAGCGCGCGGAGTACGCCCGCGCCGGGGTGCCGATGCTCCCCGTGGTGCGGGGGGAGCAGCGGACCAAGGTGGAGATGCTGATCTACTCGCTGATGCTGCTGCCGCTCACCCTGATGCCGGTGCTGTTCGGCGCGTTCGGCTGGCTGTACGCCGTGGCGGCTGCGCTGCTCGGCGCGCCGATGGTGTGGTACTGCGTACGACTGCTCCGGGAATCGGGGGTGACCCCCACCGCGTGGAAGCTCTATCGCTACTCCCTGCTCTATCTCGCCTTGCTCTTTCTCGCGATGGCCGTGGACCGGAACCTCCCCGGGGCCGTGTTCCGGCCGGATCGGGTGATGATCCTCAGCAACCCGGAGCCGGCCGGCGCGCTGGCGGGCGGGAATCACGGCACGCACTGATCGTTTCCTTGAACCACAAAGAGAGGAAGGACACAAAGGTGTACCCGGCCAGCCCCGGCTTGGGCCGGGACGCTCTTTGTGTCCTTCCTCTCTTCGTGGTTCGTTTATGGCCATGCGAGAGACGTTGAGCCCCGCGCCCGCCTCGACGCCCCGCTGGCGCCTCCGCTCGCCGGGGCGGCTCAACCGGCTGTGGCCGCGGGTTCGGCCGTACCGGGGCGGACTGCTCATCGCCCTCGTGACGCTTGTCGCGAGCACGGCCATCGGCCTCGCGTTTCCGCTGATCGTCCGCGAGCTGCTGGATGCCGCGTTCCTCGGCGGCGATCGCGCGCTCCTGGACCGCATCGCGCTGCTGCTGCTCCTTCTGTTCAGCATCCAGGCCGTCCTCAACTACGTACAGACCTACTACCTGAGTGCCACCGGCGAGCGCGCCGTGGCCGGGCTCCGTCGCGAGCTGTTCGAGAAGCTTCTGGAAATGCCGCCCGGGTTCTTTGCCGACCGCCGCACCGGCGAGCTCACCAGCCGGCTCACTGCGGACGTCGGCCTGCTGCAGGGCGTGCTGAGCCACCAGATCGCGGAGTTCTCCCGCCAGTTCCTCGCACTGGTCGGCGGCATCGTGCTGCTGACGCTGATGCAGCCGAGACTGACGCTCACAGCGCTCGGCGTCGTGCCGCTGGTCGTGGGCTCGGCGGTGTTCTTCGGTCGCCGTCTCCGCCGGATGACGACGGGCGTCCAGGACAAGGTGGCGGAGGCCACCGCCGTGGCCGAGGAAGCGATCAGCCAGATCCGCACGGTGCAGAGCTTCACCCAGGAACCGATGGAGCGGCGCCGCTATGGCGAGCGGATCCTCGAGAGCGTGCGCGCCGCGCTGGTCCGGGCGCAGGTGCGCGGGATGTTCTTCGGCGTGCTCACGTTCACGACGTTCGGCGGGATCGTGTTCGTGCTCTGGCAGGGCGGCGTGCTCGTCCTGGAAGGGAACCTCACGGCAGGTGCGCTGGTGTCGTTCCTTCTGTACACCATCACCATCGCGGCCGCGATCGGCGCGCTGGCCTCGTTCTTCAGCGCCTATCAGGAAGCCGTCGGAGCGGCCGAGCGTGTGTTCGAGCTGCTGGAGACGGAGGCCCCGATCACCGACCCGCCATCGCCGACGCCGCTGCCTCGGCCGGTGCGGGGCGAGGTGGCATTCGAGAGCGTGTCCTTCCGGTATCGCGACGCCGCGGACGCGCCGTGGACACTCCACGAGATCGACGTGAAGGTTGCACCCGGCGAGGTGGTCGCGCTGGTGGGACCCTCGGGTGCCGGCAAGACGACGCTGGTGTCCCTGCTGCCGCGATTCTGGGACGTCACTGCGGGACGCATCCGGCTGGACGGGATCGACATCCGCGAGCTCCGGCTGGCGGATCTCCGCGGCGCGGTGGGGTTGGTGCCGCAGGAGCCGGCGCTGTTCAGCGGGACGGTGGAGGCGAACATCGCGTACGGGCGGCCCGGCGCCACCACCGAGCAGATCGAAGGGGCAGCGAGGGCGGCGCACGCGCACGAGTTCGTCGTGCGGCTGCCGCAGGGTTACGCCACGCTGGTGGGCGAACGCGGGGTCAAGCTCTCGGGCGGACAGCGCCAGCGCATCGCGATCGCCCGCGCGCTGCTCAAGAATCCGGCCGTGCTGGTGCTCGACGAGGCCACCAGCAATCTGGACACCGAGAGCGAGCGGCTGATCGAGGACGCGATGGAGAAGCTGCTGGCCGGCCGCACCACGCTGATCATCGCGCACCGGCTCTCGACCGTGCGCCGGGCCGACCGGCTACTGGTGCTTGACCACGGGCGGATCGTGGAGGAAGGAACGCACGCGGCTCTGCTCTCGCAGGGTGGGCTCTACGCGCGTTTGTACCAGCGACAATTCCGCGACGACGACCGGCTCGAGCTGGCGCTCAAGCCGTAATCAGGTCCGTCTGCGGTTGGCGGGGCGTGACCACCGGGCCTTCAGGTCCCCAATACATGTTCACTTCGCTGCGTACTCCAAACTCGCCCGGCAGGTAAATCCCGGGCTCTACCGAAAATCCGATGCCCGGCCCGAGCCGGCGGTCGTCGTGCGTCTCGTAGTCGTCGAGATGCGGACCGGAGCCGTGGAGATCGCGATCTATCGAGTGGCCGGTGCGGTGCACGAACCACTCGCCGAAGCCCGCCAGCTCGATCTCCCGCCGGGCGGCCGTATCGGCGTCGGCGCCGGTGATGGCCGCGCCGGTGGCGGCTGCGGACCGGATTGCCGAGATCGCCGCATCGCGGGCCGACCGGACCGTCTCCCATACGCGCTGCACCCGCTCCGGCGCCGCCGCGCCTGCGAACCCCATCCAGGTCTGGTCAGCCGACACGCTCCCGGGGCGGCTTCCCCAGAGATCGATCAGCACCACCTGACCGGCAGCGAGCGGCACCTCCCCGACCTCATAGTGTGGAATGGCGCTGCCGGGACCGAACGCGACGACGGGAGGGTGATCGAACACGAGACCGGCGTCGGCGAGCCCGCGCATCACCCGCTCCTGCACGGCCCGCTCCGTGGTGCTGATCTCCCGTACCGCCTGCCCCAGCTCGCGGCGCGCGATCGTTGCGATCGCCTCGGCGGCGGCCGCATGCTCCGCGATCTCCCTGGCATTCCATCGCGCGGCAAAACGCGATACCAGCGGGCCGGACGATACGACGTTGGCCCCGAGCCGGCGCAGCAACTCGATAACGCCGAACGGCACGCGGTCGAGGTACGGGACGGCGTCCTCGGGCGAGATCTCCATGGCGAGCGTGCGGCCCCGGACCAGCGGCTCGAGCGCGGCGTGCAGCTCCTGCCAGCGAGCGTACGGCACCACTCGTCCCGGAAACCCGTCGAGCGGCTGCAGCTCGATGCGATGCGCCACCGCTACCGGCTCGCCGTCGCGGGGGAACAGGACGAACAGGCGCCGCGAGCCGATCCCGCCCAGCCGGAGCACCCGCTGGGCCACCGGATTGAGCGCGCGGAAGTCGAAGAGCAGCCAGGCGTCTGCTCCTGCTTCCTCGAGCCCCGCGCGCAGTTCGGCCGGGTTCAGTCCGGTGAATGGACTCATTCGTACCCCGCTGCGCGCTCGGTGCGCCAGACACAGGCCGCGTCGCCGCGGCCCTCACAATTCTCGTGGGCGAGCGTGCCCTCGAAGTCCGCCAGCGAGCGGAAGAGCTCGCCGTAGGCCGCGCCGTAAAAGCCGCAGGCGCTGCCGTCGGGCATGGCGCCGACCGAGAGCGGCCGGGACATCCGCACGACCGCGTCGGTGCCGTCGGCCGCGATCTCCCCGCGGAAATAGATTGCGGCGAGCCGGCGCACCGCGCGCGACGCGAGGCTCCGGCCCAGGAAGCGGGGGGAGACCTTCACCAGCGCCCGGGTGGAGCGGCCACTCGCCTGCACCGCGTAGCGCGCGGCGCGGCGTCCGGCATCGGCGAACACGAGGGCCGCGTCGGGACGGCGCCCCACCAGTCGCAGGACCGAGACCAGCTCGTCGTCGCTTACGCTGCCGTTTCGCTCGGCGGCCTGGCGGTACCGGGCGATCTGGGCCGCGACGGTGTTGCTGAGGCCGAAGCGGCGCGCCGCGATCTCGTCGGCAAGCAGATCCAGCCCGTCCTCGACCGGAGTGTCGAGGTTACGAACCGCCTCGAGCAGGCTGAGCGGAAGCACGGCGGGGATGGTCGGCGTGTCGGGCACGAACGGCTCGGGGCTGGGCGATGCCGCGCCGGCCGGCGCGACGGCGCGGAACATAATGCCCGGATATACATTACGGAATGTCCGACGCCGACGCGCGCCGCGCCGCCTTCGAGGCGGACGTGCTTCCCCAGCTCGATGCGCTGTACCGGCTCGCGCTCCGGCTCACCACCGAGCCGAGCCGCGCGGAAGACCTGGTGCAGGACACGGTGCTCAAGGCGTTCCGGTCGTGGGAACGGTTCCAGCCCGGAACCAACATCCGAGGCTGGCTGTTCACCATTCTGCGCAACACATTCATCAACGACTATCGGAGGCGGCGGCGCGAACCCATCCCCATGGATCTCGACAGTGCGGAGTCCGGACTCTCGCTCCGGGCCGCGTCGGACGAAGACCCGGAAGGGACGTTCTTCTCGCAGATTGTGGACGAGAAGGTGCTGGAAGCGATCGATCGTCTGCCCGAGGATTTCCGTGAGGTGCTGGTCCTGAGTGACATCGAGAGTCTGAGCTATGCCGAGATCGCCGCAATGATAAAGGTGCCGGTGGGCACGGTGAAATCTCGTCTCTTCCGGGCTCGCCGGCAGCTGCAGGCGGCGCTTTACGACCACGCGGTGGAGATGGGCTACCTGAAGCCGGCGAGGGCGCGCTGATGACGAAGCCCCAATGTCAGCAAGCGCTCGATCTGCTCGACGAGTATCTCCGGCAGGAGCTCACCCCCGAGCACATGGCGCGGATCACCGACCATCTCGAGAAGTGCCGCCCCTGCTTCTCGCAGGCCCAGTTCCAGCGCAGCTACCTCCTCATGATCGAGGCCAAGGCGAAGGGCCAGTGTTGCCCCGACGCCCTGCGCCGGCGGGTCCTCGAAGCGCTCCGTTCCCCCCAACAGCAATAACGCGCTGCCGGTGTCGCCGTGGCTCGCGGTCCTCGTGTCCGCCGCCGCGGCGGTCGCGGGTCGTGTCACGCGCGCCCTGACCGCGAGCGGCTCCGTCGCGGCAACCGCGGTCGGCTCCGCCGTGCTGGCCGGCACCGGTTGGCCGGGGGCGGCGGCCCTGGGCGCATTCTTCCTGTCCAGCAGCTTGGTGTCGCGGCGCGCGCCGGAGCACCGCGGCGAGGCCAAGGGCACCTGCCGCGACCATCGGCAGGTGCTCGCCAATGGCGGTCCCGCGGCGCTTGGCGGGCTGGCCGGTCTCGCCGAGCCTAGCCTCGGACTCTGGATAGTCACCGCGAGCCTCGCCGCCGCCGCCGCCGATACCTGGGCAACCTCGCTCGGAGCTTGGAGCCGCCACCCGCCGCGTCATCTCCTCACCGGGCAGCGGGTTGCGCATGGTGCCAACGGTGGGGTGACCGTTCTTGGCACGGCCGGCGGCCTGGCCGGCGCAGTCCTCGTTGCCCTCGCTGGTGGTCTGGCCGGTCGGACGCCGTTGCTCGTCCCGGTCGCGGGGCTGGTAGGTTTCAGCGGGATGCTGGCGGACTCGCTGCTCGGCGCAGCGGTCCAGGGGCGGTTTCGGTGCCCGCACTGTGACGAGCCATCGGAATGGCGCGTGCACCGGTGCGGCACCGCGACGATCGGGCAGGGAGGCTGGGCGTGGCTGGACAACGACGGAGTCAACGCGCTCGCCACCGGTGCCGCGGCCCTCGGCGGTCTGGCGGCTTGGGTACTGTGCTCCTCGCTGCCGCGCTGATCGCTTGCGGCGGCGAGCCGATCGAGCCGCAGATCACCCCCGGGCTGCCGCTGCCACCCGCGGCGGAGCCGGACGCTCCGACACCCGAACAGCCCGGAGCGTCCCCGCTCATCGGCTCGTGGCGCGGAGTCGTCACCACGTTCCTTCCGTCGCACATTCAGACCGTCACCTGGCGCTTCAGTCCCGACGGCTCCTGCTCGCAGACCTTCCTCACCATCGCCGATGGGGTCGAGCTGACCGAGACCCGTGCCTGCCAATGGACGGCCGACCCCCGCCGCGCGACCCTCACGGTGACCCGGATGGGCGCTACCGCGCCGGTGACCTTCACGCTGCGCTACAGCTTCCCTTCCACCGACGTGCTCCGGCTCGACCGTGACGAGTATTCGCGAGTCGGTTGACGCCCTGGTCATCGGCGCCGGGCCGGCCGGCGCGGCAAGCGCGGCGTTGCTGGCGCGGGCAGGGTTCGACGTGCTCGTCGCCGACCGTGCGGAGTTTCCCCGCGAAAAGGCGTGCTCGGAGTACCTGAGTCCCGAGGCGGTGCGGGTGCTGGACCGGCTCGGTGTCGTCGGGGCGCTGGAGCAGGCGGGTGCGCGCCCCCTCGAGGGCACCATCGTGCACGGGCCGGGGGGCTCCCGGCTCCACGGCCTCTTCGGTGAGGCACGCCCAGCGCCATTCCGCCCGACCGGGCTGTCGGTGGCCCGGCGGGTGCTCGACCTCGAGCTGGTGCGGGCCGCCCTTGGCTCAGGAGCGGGCGTGCTCGAGCGAACCCGGTTCGAGGATCTGGTGTATGACGGCGGGGCGGTCGCGGGTGCCGTGTTGCGCGGGCCGCGCGGGCGATGCGTCATCCGCTCGCGGCTCGTGATCGGCGCCGACGGGCTCCGGTCCGGCGTTGCCGCGCGCCTCGGCGCCCGAAGCCGGGGCCGGCTCCGCCGGGTGGCATTCGTCGCCCATGTCGCCGGCGTACCGGGGCTCGCGCGGTCGGCCGAAATGCACGTCGGGGCGCGGGGCTACGTTGGACTCAATCCGATCGGGGACGACGTCGCGAACGTCGCAGTGGTGGTGCCGGCCTCGTCCGCAACGGGGGCGCGGGGTCGCGCCGCCGAGTTCTTCTTCGAGACGCTCGAACGCTTCCCCGGCGTACGGGGACGGGTGGATCGACGCCGGGTGGTCCGCCCGGTGCTGGCGACGGGGCCGTTCGCGGCGCGCTCCCGGCGGGTGACGGCCAACGGCGCCCTCCTCGTGGGAGACGCGGCAGATTTCTTCGACCCGTTCACCGGGGAGGGAATCTGCGCCGCGTTGCGGGGAGCGGAGCTGGTGGCGGCGCACGCGGGCGCGGCGCTGGCCGAGCGCGGAGCTCCGACCGACCGGCAGCTCGCCGGCTACCGCCGCGCGCGGATTCGCGCCTTCGCCGGGAAGTGGGCCGTGGAACGGTTGATCGGATACGGCATGCTGTGGCCGCGGGCCTTCGACCATGCGGTCGGGTGCATCGGGCGCCGTCCCGGCATGGCCCACACGCTGATCGGCGTGACCGGGGACTTCGTGCCGGCACGCGCCGCACTCAATCCGCTCTTCCTCGCGAGGCTCCTCTTCTGACGGCTACCGATGTGGATCCGACGCTGTTCCGCCAGCTGCTTGGCCGCTTCGCCACCGGCGTCACGGTGCTCACGGTGACCGCGCCGGATGGGCGACCCCACGGCATGACCGCGAGCAGCCTAACGTCGGTGTCGCTGGACCCGCCGCTGCTGCTCGTGTGCGTGGACCACGCGGCGCGCATCCACCCGCTGGTCAAGGGCGCCGACGCGTTCGTGGTGAACGTGCTGGCCGGCGATCAGGAAGAGCTGGCCCGGCGATTCGCCGACCCGCACGACGACCGGTTCGACGGCGTCGGCTACCGCACGGCGGCGAATGGCCTCCTGCTGCTCGAGGGCACGCTGGCGCACATCGAATGCCGCCGGCAGAGGCTCTACGAAGCGGGCGATCACACGATCGTGCTCGGCCGCGTGGTGGGCGGCAACGTGCGTGAAGGGCGTCCGCTGATGTACTTCCGCGGCGGCTACGCCGAGCTCGTGTGAGCGTGGGCGTGCTCGCGGTCCGTCGCGTCGGTACCGAGCTCCTCGACGACCCCGCCGCACCCGCCGGGCCGGTGGAAGCCTCGCTCCGGAACATCGCGCGCTCCAACCGCTGGTTCGGCGGCTCGGCCGCGCTCCGCTACGGGCTCGCACGGGTGCTGCCCCTGGTCCCCCCCGGGCGGACGCTCACGATGCTCGACCTCGGTACCGGCTTTGGTGACATGCCCCGCGCGGCGGTGGCGTGGGGCGCTCGACGTGGCATCCGCATCCGGCCGCTCGGCCTGGAGCTGAGCCCGGTCGCCGCGCGCCTTGCCCGCGCGCCCGGGCTTCCGATGATCGTCGGCTGCGCGGGGGCGCCGCCGCTCGCGGACAAGAGCGTGGACGTCGTGTCGGCCAGCATGGTAGCGCACCACTTCGAGCCGGAGTCCGTCGTGGAGCTCTTCCGCGTGTGCGACCGGTTGGCGCGCGTCGGCGTGGTGATCTGCGACCTCCGGCGCGCGTCGCTCGGCGCCCTGGCCTTCAGGATAGGCGCGCGATTGCTCCGCTTCGATGCCGTCACCGTAACCGACGGCCTCACGTCCATCCGTCGGGGCTACACCTGCGGAGAGCTGGCGGCGCTCCTCGGCCGCGCCGGGGTCGCGGCGCGGGTCGCCCGGCGGCCAGGCTGGCGCCTCGTCGCAACCTGGCGGCCCAAGGCCGCGTGATGCGCACGGTGGATCGTCTCGTGATCCGCGCGCCGGTGTTGCGGGTGTTCGCCGCGGCATCGGACGTCGAACGCTGGCCCGAGCTGCTCGCACACTACCGCTGGGTGCGCATGCTCGAGCGGCGGCCCGGCGGCGGGGTGGTGGAGATGGCGGCGTACCGGCCTTTCGGACCGCTCAACTATCCGACCTGGTGGGTGTCGGAGATGGAGATCGACCGCGCGGCGCCGGCGGTCCGCTACCGGCACGTGCGCGGGATCACCGCGGGCATGGATGTGGAGTGGCAGCTGGTGCCGCAGGGCGACACAACCGAGGTGACGATCGTGCACGAGTGGGATGGGCCGCGCTGGCCGCTGATCCGCCGGCCGGCCGCGGAGTGGGTCATCGGCCCGGTGTTCGTGCGCGGCATCGCGTCACGGACGCTGGCCGGGATCGCACGCGCGGTGGAGGCCGCCGGTGTCTGAGCGGCGCGTGGTGATCACCGGCATCGGCGCGATCACGCCGATCGGCACCGGGGTTCCGGCGTTCTGGGGCGGCCTTCGCGAGCGGCGCTCGGCCGTGCAGGGCATCACGCGCTTCGATCCGACACCGTTCAAGAGCCGCATCGCGGCGCAGGTGAACGATTTCTCGCCGGGCGACCACATCGAGGAGCGCCGGGCCAGGCGGCTGGACCGATTCGGCCACTTCAGCGTCGCTGCGGCGCGGCTCGCGCTTGCGGACGCGGAGCTCGCGCTCGAGCGCGAGGATCGGGATCGCGTGGGTGCGATGATGGGAACGGCGCTGGGCGGGGTGGCGTTCGGCGAGTCGCAGTACCGCAAATTCGTGCAGGGCGGGCCCCGCGCCGTAGACCCATCGCTCGCGCTGACCGTGTTCGCCGGCGCCGCGAGCTGTAACGTCGCGATCGAGTTCGGCGTGTGCGGCCCGAACTCCACCAACGGCATGAGTTGCGCGTCCGGCACGATCGCCGTCGGCGAGGCGTTCCGAGCGATCGTGCGCGACGAGGCCGACGCGATGCTCGCAGGCGGGGCCGAGGCGCCGCTCGCCCCGCTCTGCTTCGGCGCGTTCTCCATCATCCGCGCGATGTCCACCCGGAACGACGACCCGAGCCGCGCGAGCCGCCCGTTCGACCGCGGCCGCGACGGCTTTGTGATGGGCGAGGGCGCCGCGGTGCTGGTGCTGGAGGAGCGCAGCCGCGCACTCGCGCGCGGCGCCCCGGTCTACGGCGAGGTCTGCGGATACGGCCTCACCAACGACGCGCACCACATGACCGCGCCCCGGCCCGACGGGCGCCAGGCGGCCCGGGCGATGATGCTCGCCCTCCGCGAAGCGCGGGTGGCGCCGCACGAGATCGGCTACATCAACGCGCACGGCTCGTCCACGCCGCTCAATGATCCGACCGAGACCAGCTCGATCAAGCAGGTGTTCGGCGAGCACGCGCGCCGCCTCGCGCTCAGCGGCACCAAGGGGTACTACGGGCACGCCCTGGGCGCGAGCGGCGCGATCGAGACCGCCATCTGCGCGCTCGCGCTCCGGCACGGCTGGCTCCCGCCGACGGTGAATCTCGAGGCGCCGGATCCTGCCTGCGACCTGGACTTTATCCAGGGTGAGGGGCGCGAGGCGCGCCCGGAACACATGCTGACGAACTCGTTCGGGTTCGGGGGTGTCAACGCGAGCCTGGTGCTGCGGAGGGAGTAGCCGATAGATTCGCGGGCATCGTCCACCGGTCACCCGATGGGCAAATACCTTACGGAATTCATCGGCACGTTCTCCTCGTCCTGACCATCGGCCTCACCGTGATGCCGGAGCTACCCCTCGCGCCGCTGGCGATCGGGGCGTCGCTCATGATCATGGTCTACATGGGCGGACACGTTTCG
This sequence comes from Gemmatimonadales bacterium, assembly GCA_050733215.1. Classification (GTDB taxonomy): domain Bacteria; phylum Gemmatimonadota; class Gemmatimonadetes; order Gemmatimonadales; family GWC2-71-9; genus DASQPE01. The sequence continues at coordinate 3,176 of JBOHSN010000012.1, read as the reverse complement.
GGCGCCCACTCGCCGCGGCGCTCGTCGTGCGGGCGCTGCTCGGCCAGACGTTCGCCCCTGCGCCCGGTGCCGGCGTTGCCGTCACCAGCGCCCTGCTGGTCGAATTCCTCTTCACGTTCGCGCTGGCGCTCGTGGTTTTCAATGCAGCCGTGTCGGCCCGCACGCACGGCAACTCGTTCTATGGCCTGGCGATCGGATTCCCGGTCACCGTGGGTGCGTTCGCGGGTGGGGGAATTTCGGGCGGCGCCTTCAATCCGGCGGTGGGCATCGGGCCCATCCTCGTCCAGTCCGTGCTGGGCGACGGCTCGCTGGGCAACCTCTGGATCTACCGCGTGGGTCCGCTCCTCGGCGGGGCCGTCGCGGTGGCGGTGTTCGGGCTCCAGGAACGCCCTGAAGGTTGAGTGTGAGTGTCACATTCGTCTCGCCCGCCGCCAGAGGCTCCCCACGTAGACCAGCAGGATCACCGTCGTGACGACGTAGCCCGCCACCATGTACCCGCCGGTGTCAGGCGGCATCGCCCGACTCCCTGGCGCGCTGGGCCAGCGCGAGGCCGTAGCGGGCCGTGACCAGGCCCACGTACAGAAGCATGAACGCCGCCACCGAGACGAGCAGCGTGCGCAGCATCTCCCACGGGAGCGACGGGGCGCTCGGCTTGAGCACCACGGGCTGGGGGTGGAGCGTGCGGAACAGGTAGACGCTCAGGTGGATGAAGGGCACGAGCACCAGGCCCATGATGCCGAGCACCGCGCTGAAGCGCGCGCGCTCGTCGGGATCGTGCACGGCGGCCCGAAGGGCCAGATATCCCACGAAGAGGAAGAACAGGAACAGCGTGAGCGTCAGCCGCGCGTCCCAGGTCCACCAGGTGCCCCAGATCGGCTTGGCCCAGATCGGCCCGGTCGTGAGCATCACCACGCTGAACATGACGCCCACCTCGGCCGAGGCCTCGGCGAACAGATCGAGCCGGCGGTCGTGCAGCCAGAGGTAGAGCGCGCTCGCGATGCCCACGAGCGAGAAGGCCAGGAGCGCGCACCATGCCGCGGGCACGTGCAGGTAGAAGATCTTCTGCGCGAGCCCTTGCCGGGCCTCGACCGGCGTGAAACCGAGGGCCAGCCCGCACGCGGCGGCAAAGGCCAGCAGCGCAACCGTGCTGATGCCGAGGCCGCGCCGGGTGAGCGCGCGCGCCCGGCCGAGCGCCGGGTCCAACGGCTCCGTCATTCGTCCACCACCGCGCCGAAGACCATGATGCACAGCGTGAGGAACACCACGTCGTAGAGGGCGAGTAACCTAAGCCAGCCCAGCATCTCGCTCAACGGACGCCCGTCGAGCAACCGCGCCGTGATCTCCACGGCCCACCGCACCGGCCACACCATGAACGGAAGCAGGAGCACCGGCAGCATGAGCTCGGCGAAGCGGGTGCGCACCGCCATCGCGCTGAACACGGTGCCGACCGCGACGAATCCCACCGACGCCAGCGCCGCCGTCCCGACGATCCCGGGCAACGCCGGGCCGAGGTCCACATTGAAGAAGATGACGAACAGCGGGAGGGTCACCGCCTGCACCGCGCCCACGAATGCGAGATTCGCGAGGTACTTGCCCAGGAAGAGCGCACCGCGGGGCACCGGCGCCAGGAGCAGCCCGTCAATGGCGCCGTGCTCGCGCTCCACGGTGAACGCCCGGTTGAGCGCCACGATCGCCGCGAACGCGAACGTCACCCACAGGACGCTCGGCGCCAGCACGATGGCGGAAACGGCGGTCGGGTCGCGCGAGAAGTAGAAGGTGACGAGCACCAGCGCCGCGAACACCGTGGCCGAGACGAGCGCGGTGCGGCTCCGGAGCTCCGCCCGCAGATCCTTGGCGGCGATCACGAGCGCGAGCCGGAGCGCCTCAGCCATTCACCGCCGCCGCCCAGCGGGGAGCGAAATCGGCCAGCGCGCCCTGGCGTGGCGCCTCCAACGCCCACCTTCCGCCGGCGAGCACGCCGACCCGCGTCGCGAGATCCCAGGTCTCCGAGAGCTGATGCGTCACGAGCACGAGCGCCGCGCCGGCCGCGAGCCGGGCGCGGAGCACGCTCCGCAGACGTTCAGCGCCGGCCGAATCGAGCGCGGTGAAGGGCTCGTCGAGCAGGAGCACGCGCGGTCCGTGCACCAGGGCGCGGGCGAGCGCGGCACGCTGGAGCAGGCCCCGGCTCAGATTACGGGGCCGATCGCCGGCGCGGGCCTCGAGCTCCACCTCCTCCAGCACTCGCCGGGCCGCCTCCGCGGGATCCCTGAGCCCGAAGAGCCGGGCGCCGAAGATCACGTTTTCCCGAACGGTGAGATCGTCATAGAGCAGTGACTGGTGCGACAGGAAGCCGATGGGGCGCCGAGCGTCGGGGTCGCCGCGGTCGAGGCGCCGTCCCAGCACGCGCACCTCGCCCTGCGCGGGACGCACCAGCCCCGCGAGCACGCGGAGCAGCGTGGTCTTGCCCGCGCCGTTCGGACCGACGACCGCGAGCGCCTCACCCGACGCGAGATGCAGGTCTACGCCGCGGAGAACGCGCGCGGCGCCGTACGCCCGGTGAAGTTCGGAAGCGTCGAGGCGCGCACCGTCAGAGGACGGCATCGATGCGCGCGCCGAGCTCGTCCAGACGGAATGGTTTGACGATGTAGCCGGAGTGCGGGAGGTCCAGCACCTTGAGTTGCGGCTCGATGCTGACGTAGGCGGTGGTGATGATGACGGGCAGCCCGGGCTGCGCGCTCCGGATTCGCCGCAGCAACTCGACGCCGTCGGTGTCCGGGAGCCGCATGTCCAGCACGGCCACGTCCGGACGCTCCTCCGCGAGGCAGGCGAGCGCCTCGGCGCCGGTGCTGGCGAAGATCAGGTCGTAGCGAGGTTTGAAATGACGCTCGTAGCTCAGTCTGAGCGCCGGCTCGTCTTCCACGATCAGGACGCGCCGGCGCCCTTTCCCGTCGTTCATGCCACACTGCCTTCAATTCGTGCGGTACTGCCAGCCCCAGCCCGCGGGCACGGAATCGCGAGTCAAGACTAACGACGTCCTCCGGAAGCGTCCATAGTCCGGTCGGTAGCCCGAGCCCCGCCGCGGGGCTCCCGTGGCGGCTCGATCCGGAACAGCTCGGCCAGCTTCGTGATGGCCAGGAGGAAGCGGAGCTCGTCGCTCGGGTGCCGCAGGACTACGG
>JBOHSN010000011.1:0-57047 GCA_050733215.1 Gemmatimonadales bacterium | reverse complement strand
CGCGCACGCTGGGCGCGCCGGCGGCGGCGTTCCACGTCCCGCCGGAAAGCCGCGGCGCGCACGGCTGGCGCGAGGTGGGGCAGGGAGTGGCCGAAGGCCTTGCCCAGGGGGCGTGGGTGTTCACCGAGATGAAGAAGCCGCCCGAGGATCGGAAGCCCCCGCTCGAGGCCTGCACGCTCCTCGCCCCGGAGAGCGGGGACGAGGTAGAGGCGGGACACCGGGTCGGCGCGGCGATCGGCGCGGGCCAGAGCTTCACACGGGGGCTCCAGGTGTTGCCGGGCAACGTGTGCACGCCCAGCTACCTGGGCCGGACCGCCGAAGAGCTGGCCCGGCGGCACGGCTTCGAGGTGACGGTGCTCGACCGGGCAGCCATCGAACGCGAGAAGATGGGCGCCCTCCTCTGCGTGGCGCAGGGAAGCGCCGAAGAACCGCGCTTCATCGCGCTCGAGTACAAGGGTGCGCCGGGCGCGCCGGTCGTATTCGTGGGCAAGGGCGTCACGTTCGACACCGGCGGCATCTCCATCAAGCCGGCGCAGAGCATGGAGGACATGAAGTTCGACATGTCCGGCGCCGCGGCCGTGCTCGGCACGTTCGAGGCGCTCGGCCGGCTGAAGCCCCGGGTGCACGTCGTCGGTCTCATTCCGTCCACCGAGAACATGCCGTCCGGCACCGCGGTCAAGCCCGGGGACGTCGTCACCAGTCAGCTCGGCAAGACCATCGAGATCATCAATACCGACGCCGAAGGCCGGCTCATCCTCTGCGATGCGCTGTCGTACGCGCGCCGCTACCAGCCCGCCTGCGTGCTCGACATTGCCACGCTCACCGGAGCGATCGTCATCGCGCTGGGGCATACGGCAACCGGCGTCATGGGCACCGACGACGCGCTGATCGAGGAGATTCGTGCCGCCGGTGAGCGCGCCGGCGAGCGGGTGTGGCCGCTCCCGATGTGGGACGACTACCGCGAGCTCATGAAGTCCGACATCGCGGACGTGAAGAACGCCGGCGGGCGGCCGGCGGGGAGCATCTCCGCCGGCTGGTTCCTCCGGGAGTTCGTGGACGGGTTCCCGTGGGCGCACCTCGACATCGCGGGCACCGCGTACACCGAGCGGGACGAGCCTGCGCGCGTAAAGGGACCCACGGGCATCGGCGTGCGCCTGTTCAGCGAGTTCGTGCTCAAGCGCAGTGAGCAGTGAGCGGTGAGCCGTAAGCGGTGAGCGGGGCGCCAGGACCGGTCACCGGCCCGCGTTCGCGATGGCTCGCGGGCGCCGCTTTCTTGCTCACCGCTCACTGCTCACTGCTCACTGTCGTCGCGGCCCAGGTGCCCGACAGCCTCCCGCCCGACACGACCGTGGCGCCGGACACCACCCGCCAGGACACCACGCGGAGCCTCGCCGATTCCGTCGCTGCCCGGATCCGCGACAGCGTCGGCGTTCGCCCCGACTCGAGCAGGCTCCAGCGCTACCTCGCGGCCGAAGCGCTGTCCCGGGTCCGCGTGCCGACTCCCGACCGCATAGATCTCGAGGGTCCCCAGCCCGCGCTGAGCCGACTCGTCCTCACGCGCGACTCGATCGACTGGGGACACGCCGCCACGCTGGCCGACCTCATCCAGCGCGTGCCCGGCGTGTATCTGTGGCGCGGCGGATGGACCGGGCAGCCGGAGTATCCCAACTACGAGGCGAGAGGACCTACGTCGGTCGAGTATCACCTCGACGGACTGCCCTACCTCGCCGCCGGCGCCGACAGCGTGGGCGTCGACCCGTCGCTCATTCCGCTCAGCCTGCTCGACCGGGTCGAGATCGACCGCTGGCCCGGACTGCTCCGCGTACGGCTCTTCACGCTCACCCACGACCGGCTCGCGCCCCGCTCACGAATCGCCGTGGCACGCGGCGCGGCGGACTTCGCGCGCTACCAGGGATCGCTGGAGAAGCGGAGCCGCTCCGGCCTCGGGTTCGCCGTGGCCGCGGAGAACACCAGCGTGCCCGCCGCGACCGGGATTCGCACCCGGTTCGGCGCGACCTCCATTCTCGCGCAGGGAAGCTGGCTCCCGTCGTCGCGCTACGGGATCGTATTCCAGTACTTCCGTTCCCGTCCCGACCGCGACGCCGTGCTGGTCTCGGAACTCGATACGCTGAGCCGGGGATTCGTGGACGCGCAGCGCAGCGACGTCCAGCTCCGGGGTCTGTGGCGGCGAGACACCGCCGGTCTCGGTCCCCGGCTCGATGTGCTCGTCGGGCGCACGCGGGCGAGCGACAGCATCGTGCCGACCCAGGAGATCTGGCATGCCGGCGCGGTCGCAGCGATCCGCGCTCCGACGGCCAGCGTCGGCGCGTCGGCGTTCTGGCGCTCGCAGTGGACGTCGCTGGATGCCCGCGCGACCGGCGCCTGGAGTCCGCGGCCGGCGCTCACCGTGAGCACCGAAGTGGGCTACCAGCGTCACGACGGCGGGCGCAGCTCGCGGTGGGTAGGCGCGCGTGCGGGACTCTCGCTGCCGTATGGATTCGAGCTGACCGCGAGCGGGCGGGCGGGAGAGGCGGTCGCCGCGCCGGCGATCGCATCGGACTCGGCGCGCACGCTGCGTGATTGGCAGGCAAGCGCGGTGTGGCGGCGGCCGTGGATCGAGCTGGAGGGCGGCTACTCGCACACGGCGGCCTTCGCACCCTTCGCGTACCAGCCGTATGCCGGCATTCCGTCGATCGCCCCGGCGCCCGCCACCGAGTGGCTCACCGCCCGCGGACGGCTGACGCCGATCTCGTGGCTCACGCTCGAAGGCTGGTACAGCAATCCGCGCGCGGGGGCGCCCGAGGGACTGCCGCCGCGGCACGCGCTCGCGGCTGGCACGATTCGCACCCGGCTGCAGCGCATCTTCCCGAGCGGCGTGCTCGACGTGAAGCTCCGGCTCGCGGTGGAGCATTGGAGCCCGGGTGTGCTCGGGCGCGACGGGTCCGGGACGCCGGTTGTCGTTCCGGGCGCGACGTTCGTCCGCAGCCTGGTGCAGGTGGCGCTGGGCTCGCTCCAGTTCTACTGGGACCGCGCAAACCTCACCACCACCGAGGCCGCCTACGTCCCCGGATTTCCGATCGTGGGAAGGCCCAGCGAGTTCGGAGTCCGCTGGACCTTCATGAACTAGTCGAGTCCGGTCGCACGGGCCGGGCGGGGCAGGCGACGGGGCCCACCTCGCTGACGCCGGAGAGTCGGATGAGCTTGTCGGCCAGCGTGCGGAGCCGAGACTCGCTCCCGCCCGCCGGCACCTGCACGTACTGGAACTGGTCCCCGGCGGTTCCCCCCAGCCGTTTGCCCGCGACGGCGGCGAGCGCCGCGTCGCGGGCCTCGGGGGTGGCACCGCTCTGGAACACGACGCCCAGCACGTCGGGGGCTCCCTCGCCGGGCAGGGCATCGGCGCAGATTCCGCGGGGCAGCGCGTCGGCGCCCGGCGACGGGGCGGGGGCGGGCGCGGGGACAGGCACCGGTGCGGGTGCGGGGTTCGCGCGCGCCGTGTCGCGGCTGGTAGTGTCGCGGCGAGTGGTGTCGCGCCGGGCCGTGTCGCCGCGGGTAGCGGTCGGGCGCGTCGAATCGGCTCGCGCGGGCGGCGGTTCGGGCAGGATCACCGTCTGCGCCAGCGCGGGCGTCGGGATCATGCCAAGGCAGGCGGCGACGGTGGCCGCGCACAACGCGGGCATCTGCATCACGAATAGTTCCCCTCGAATGGCACCGGCAGTCTACTCCGCGGCCTGGCGAATGATGTCTTCCTCCGTTGGGGGAACGCGGAGCGAAGTGCCTTCACGTATGGCGGCCGGGACGCGATTCGTCAATCGCGCAGCGACTCCGGCGGTCGAGCCATGCGGCCCAGGGAACCAGGAGCCAGAGCCCCAGTGCCGACCAGGCGACCGCGCGCGGACTCGGCGGAGGGGGGCCCAGAAGATTGGCGACATTGATGAAGAGCAGGATGCCCAGAAATCCGGCAAGGGCACCGCGCCCGACGCGGTCGGGCCGGAGCACGGTTGGGAGCGCCAGGGCGCCCGCGCCGATGCAGAGCGCGAGCTCCACCGCGAGCGTGGCCGGGACCGAGCGCCAGAGCCCAAGGCCGAGGAGCGGGCCGCCCGGGTACAGCGGGAGGTCGGGGCGATGGGTGACGAAATCCAGCAGCCAGTGGCTCAGCACGAGCACGCCGACTGCCACCGCGGCGTCCAGCCGGCGCGTGCGCGCCCGGTACGCCAACCCGGCGGCCACCGCCCATGCCGCGACCATCGCCAGGCTGTGTGACCAGGGGTAGTGCGTGAACGCGAGGGGCGTGAACGCGGTGTCGCGGGGAGCCACCGCGAGGCGCTCCCATCCGAGCAGGACGAAGGTGGGCCACACGAGGTCGGGCAGCTGGGCGGCAGCGACGAGCGCGCCAGCGAGGCTGATGGCGCGGCGCGCTTGGCGACCAGCGCCGCCGCGTAGTGGCCGAGGAACATGCGGCTCAGCCGCTCCGGCGCCGACGGTTGCGCGCTTTGCGTGCAGCCACGGCTACAGAGCGCTCGGCCCACGGACGCAGGGCGTCGGCCTCCTCCAGCAGGTCGGCCGGCACCTCGTAGTACTGCATGACTTCGCCGCCGGCCGCGCCCGGACGGAACGGGCCCATACCGCGGGCCTCGAAATCGGCCCGGTTGGTGTCGTCAACCTTGAAGTAGAGCGTGTCGTCGTCGATCAGGGCGAAGAACCGCTCGCCGCTGTACAGTCCCACCCCGCCGAACATGCTCCGCGCCCGGAGATCGGGCAGGGCCCGCCCGAGCTGCTCGAGCACGAAGGTACGGAAGCTGGGGCTCACGCTCATGGTGAGCCGTCAAGGTAGCGACGATCAGTTCGCCGCGCCCGCGCATTCGCCCCGAGATCGATGTATCCATGGTCCCGCATGACCGGGCCGTGGCCCGGGATGAGTCGGCCACACCACCAGGTCACCGGTGACGACCACCTGTTCCTTCGGGCGCCGCGGCGCGCGGCGGCCGGCGTGCCCGCGCCGTCGACCACGACCACATCCTGATCGTTGAGGATCACCGTCGCTGCCGTGGACGACGCCGTCGGCCACCCGGGGTCAGTGCTACGGGGCGTGCGGTCCTGGGGTTTCGGACGCGGCGCGGCGAGCCGCGGAGAGATAGCCGGGCTCCAGATGCAGCAGGTGGGCGATCTTCCGCACCAGGTACGCCTCGTGATTGCCGATCGTGCCGTCCGCGAGAATCACGCCCCACATCACTTCGGCCAGGACCATCTTCTGCCCGAGATCGTACTGCTCGGCGATGAGCCGGGTGAACTGGAAGTGATCGATGGATTGGCGCCGCTCGACGTCGGCCAGCGCGAGCAGCTCGCGGGTGGTGGTTTCGTCAAGGCGGAAGTGCCGGCCCAGCGCGCTCTCGATGTGCGCCCGTTCAGAATCGCTGAACTCGCCGTCGGCGTGGGCGATCTCGAGCAGGAGCGCCGCGGCGGCCACCTGCACGCCCGTCGGCCGGGCGCTGGCGTTCGGGGTGTCGGCGCCGGACTCGGGCGGAGTGGACGTGCCGGCGATGGTCCGGCTCACGAAGCTGCGAATGGCGTCGAGCATGGGTGTGGCCGCGTAGCGTAGCGTCGGACGGGGACGCGCGCCAGCCCGGTTCGGGATGACCGTCAGATCTGGGTCGAGCCGGGCATCGGCCGGAGCCCGACCTCGGTTTCGAGCAGCCGCACCGCGTCGTCGACCGACTCGGCTTCGAGAATTCGTTCACCGCCGCGGAGCTGACGGAAGAACGTCAACACCGGCTCGTCCGCCCCAAGCAGAATGACCGGCTTCCCGGCCTTCAGGGCATGCGCCACCTCCGAGGCGGTGCCGGCGGCCTCCACCCCGCACGCGACCACGGCATCGCTGGTGAGCACGTTGACCACGTTCCGGGCGTCGCCCAGACCGGTGAACACTGCGACGTCCACGTCGGGTCCCACCTCGCCGGCGGCGGCCGGGAGAATTCCCAGCGTGAGACTGCCCGGCACCTCCTTGGCCCCGGCAGACGCGGCCGCCATGACGCCGGCCGCGCGGCCGCCGGTGAGCACGATCCAGCCGCGCTGGGCCACGGCCCACCCCAACCGGCGAGCGTCCGCGAGGCTCCGTTCACTCGCCTCGCCCGCGCCGACGATCCCAACGATCGGTCTCCGCATGCGTCCCATGAAAGCCGGACCGTCGAAAACCCGCCAGCTGCTCCTACCGCGGTACGCCGCTTGGCGTTACATTCCTCGGCTTTCCCGCATCGAGGGTTCCGCCTTGGCGCTCAGCATGACCGGCTTCGGCGCCGCGGAGGGACCGGTGGCCGGGGGCCGGCTCCGGGTGGAGGTCCGGACGGTCAACCACCGCTTCTTCAACTTCGCCCCCAAGCTCCCCGGCGATCTCGCCGCGCTCGAAGGCGAGCTCCGCGAGCGGCTCCGGCGCGACCTGGAGCGCGGCCACGTCGCGGTGTACGCGCGCTGGGTCGAGTCGGCGATGCCGGACGAAGCGCTTCGGGTGGACGTGCAGCGCGCCCGGCTCGTCGCCGACCGCCTCCGCGAGCTGCGCGACAGCCTCGGCCTCGCCGGCGAGGTCACCCTGGAGTTGGTGGCGCGGCAGCCGGCCGTGCTCACCACCGAGGCCGGCGAGCGGCCGGAGGTGACGTGGGATGCGGTGGAACCGATCGTCGCCGCGGCCGCCGCCGACTGCCGTGCCATGCGCCGCCGGGAAGGTGAGGCGCTCACCCGCGAGCTGTTGCATCGCCTCGAGCTGCTTGAAGCCGGTGGCGAGGCGGTGGCTCGCGCAGCGCCGGGGCGGCTGATCCGGGAGCGTGACCGGCTTCGCGCCGCGGTGGCCGAGCTGCTCGATGGGCGGCCGCTTGACGACGCGCGGCTCGCGCAGGAGATCGCGCTGCTCGCCGACCGCCTCGACGTCACGGAGGAGGTGGTGCGGTTCCGGGCCCACATCGCGGCGGCTCGCGCCGCGCTGGCGTCCGACAAGCCGGTCGGCAAGCAGCTCGGCTTCCTGGCGCAGGAGCTCGGCCGGGAGGTGAACACGATGGGCTCGAAGGCGAACGATCCCGCCATCGCCCAGCAGGTGATCGGCATGAAGGGCGAGCTCGAAAAGATGCGGGAGCAGCTCGAGAACCTGGAGTGACGCCCTTTCTCCTGGTGCTCTCGTCGCCGTCGGGCGCCGGGAAAACGTCGATCGCCCGGCGCCTGCTGGAAACCCGCGCGGACCTGGCCTACTCGGTGTCGGCCACGACCCGCCCGCGGCGGCCCGGCGAGACCGACGGCCGCGACTATTACTTCCTCGCGCGCGAGGAGTTCGAGCGGCGGGTCGAGGCGGGTGAGTTCCTGGAGCACGCGTCGTACGGCGGGAACCGGTACGGTACGCTGCGTGGCGAGGTGGACGCGATCTTCCGGCGCGGCAAGCACGCGGTGCTGGACATCGAGATCGCCGGAGCGCGACAGCTCCGGTCCAGCTTTCCCGCGGCGGTGCACGTGTTCGTGCTCCCGCCGTCCGGCGACGAGCTGGTCCGGCGGCTCGAAGGGCGCAACACGGAAGACCCGGCCGCTGTACGCCGGCGCCTCGACCACGCAGCGGAGGAGCTGGCCGCCGTGGGCGAGTACGGCTATGCGATCATCAACGACGACCTCGCCCAGGCCGTGACCCGGGTCTCGGCCATCGTCGATGCGGAGACCCAGCGCATCGGACGGCAGGAGGAGCTCACTGATTTCGTCGCGGCGCTGCGCCGCCAGGTTCTGGCGGAAGCGGCCCGCTTTCCGGTGTCGTAAGCGTAAGGAGAGGCAGCGTCATGCGTATCACCACTCCCTCGGAAGTCGCCGATCAGGCGGGCAACAAGTACCTCGGCGTGCTCGTGGCCGCCCGGTTCGCGCGCTATCTCAACGAGCTGCCGCGTGAGCGGATCGTGCAGCAGGAGGAGAAGCTCACCACCAAGGCGCTTGACGCGCTGGTGAAGGACGCGCTCGAGTTCAGGCTGGTCCGCCGGCGCCGCTCCGAGGCCTGAGCGTGTGGGCCGGCCGGCACGTCGTTCTCGGCGTGTCGGGCGGGATCGCGTGCTATAAGAGCTGCATCCTCGCCCGGCGACTCGCCGAGGCCGGCGCCGCGGTGGACACCGTGCTCACCGCGAGCGCGGCCGAGTTCGTGCGGCCGGTGACCTTCGAGGCGCTCACGGGGCGCCCCGCGCTGACCTCCCTCTGGGAGCGGGGCGGGGCGCTCTCGCATGTCCGGCTCGGCCGGCAGGCTGATCTGGTGCTGGTGGCCCCGGCCACCGCGAACCTGCTCGCGCGCGCGGCCCAGGGCATGGCCGACGACCTGCTCACCGCGTTGCTGCTCGCCCGAACCGCCCCGGTGCTGCTCGCCCCCGCGATGAACGACGAGATGTACGCGAATCCCGCCACCCAGCGGAATCTGGCCGCCCTGCGAAGCCGCGGCTTTGCCGTCGTGGGGCCGGAGACGGGCGCGCTGGCCGAGGGCCCGTCGGAACGGCCGGGACGCATGAGCGAGCCCGAGACCATCCTCGCACACGCGGCCCGCGTACTCCGGGGCCGCGGCCCGCTGTTCGGCCGGCGTGTGGTCGTCACGGCGGGTCCCACCCGCGAATCAATCGATCCGGTGCGCGTGGTCACGAATCGCTCGAGCGGCAAGATGGGCTATCGGATCGCGGAGGTGGCCTGGGCGCGCGGCGCCGAGGTGGAGCTGATCGCGGGACCGGTCGCGCTCGCCGACCCGATCGGCGTCACCGTGCGGCGGGTCGAGACCACGAAAGATTTGGAGCGCGCCGTCGCCGAGGCGCTGCCGTCAGCCGACGTGCTGGTGATGGCGGCCGCGCCGGCCGATTTCCGGCCGGCGAGCCCCAGTGCGAACAAGCAGCCCCGCACGGACGGTGCGCTCGCGATCCCGATGGAGCCGACCGACGACATCCTCGGCGCCACCGAGGGGCGGCGGAAGGCCGGCAGCCTGATTGTCGGCTTTGCGCTCGAGACGGGCGATGCAGTCGTGAAGGGGCGGGCCAAGCTCGAGCGGAAGCACCTCGATCTGATCGTGGTGAACGACGCGCTGGAAGCCGGGGCCGGGTTCGAGCACGACACGAATCGGGTCGCCCTGCTCGATCGCGAGGGCGGGATGCAGATCCTGCCGCTCCAGTCCAAGGAACAGGTGGCGGAGGCGATCCTCGACGTGGTGGAGGCGCGCCTTGACCGATAGCTGGCGGCGCTACCTGGCGCAGCAGGCGGAGATCGGGGGCAGCGAAGTTATCCTGCCTGAGGCCGGCAGGCGCGCCGGCGGGCAGGCGGGCAGTGAGGAAGCCGTGGAGATGGGAAAGAGCTCAGGCCCACCCAAACACAACGAGCGCGGGGCGACAACGCCGCCCGCCCGCGCGCCGGCCCGCCCGCCCGCCTGGAGGAAGAGCGCCCCACCGATTCCCGGGCCCGGAGTCCGCATCGACCCGCCCATACCCGACCTGACAGGCGATCCGCTCGCCGAGCTCGACTCGCTCGACGCCGTGGCCGAGCGGATCCGCACCACCTACTGCTGCCAGACGCTCTGCCCTCACCGCAGGCACGGCGTACCCGGCGAGGGCAATCCCAAGGCGCGCCTCATGCTGATCGGCGAAGGCCCGGGTGCCACCGAGGACGCGACCGGTCGGCCCTTCGTCGGCCAGGCGGGCCAGTTGCTGAACTCGATCCTCGAAGCTATTGAACTGAAGCGCGAGGACGTGTACATCACCAACATCGTGAAGTGCCGTCCGCCGCAGAACCGGAAGCCGCTTCCCGACGAAGTTGCCGCGTGCATTCCGTACCTGCACCGGCAGATCGCGCTGATCCGCCCGAAGGCGATCGTTGCACTCGGTGGCACCGCGGGCGAGGCGCTGCTGGGCGTGCGGAGGAGCCTCGGTGATCTGCGGGGCCAGGTGCACTCGTACGGTGGCATTCCGCTCCTCGTCACGTACCACCCCGCCGCGCTGCTCAGGAACCCGAACTGGAAGAAGCCCGCCTGGGATGACATCCGTATCGCGCGACAGCTACTCGACCGCTGAAGCCACGGCCGGCCGCTCCGCTCCGTGGAGCGCGGAGGCCGAGCAGGCAGTGCTCGGAGCGATGCTGCTGGATCAGGACGCGGCCCTCCGCGCGGTCGAGCTGGTGGACGACACCGTCTTCTACCGGGAGGAGCATCGCCGCCTCTTCCGCGCGCTCCGCTCGCTGACGGAGCGGCGCGTCGTCATCGACCACGTCACGCTGCGGGACGAGCTTGACCGCCGGGGCGAGTTGGCGGTGGTGGGCGGGCCGGAGTACCTGGCCGAGCTGGTGGACGCGGCGCCGACGGCCGCCAACCTCGAGTTCCACTGCCGGATCCTGCGCGACAAGTCGATCCTGCGCCGGTTGATCGAGACCTCCACCGCCATCATCACGGAGGCCTACGAGGGGCGGTCGCACGCCAGCGATCTCCTGGACACCGCCGAGTCGCGCATCTTCCAGATCTCGCGCCAGCGCCGCGACCAGAGCTTCACCCGGATCAAGGAAATGCTGTGGCCCACGATGGAGCGCATCGAAACGCTCCAGCGGAGCGGCAAGGCGATTACCGGTGTGCCGAGCGGATTCGAGAAATTGGACGAGCTGACGTCCGGCTTTCAGCGGTCGGAACTGGTCATCGTGGCAGCGCGGCCGTCCATGGGCAAGACGGCGTTCTGCCTCAACATCGTGGCCCACGCGTCCATCGATGCGGGCACCGGGGTCGCCATCTTCTCGCTCGAGATGTCCAAGGAGGCGCTAGTGCAGCGCATGCTCACCGCCGAAGCGCGGGTGGACAGCCAGCGGGTGCGGCGCGCTCAGCTGCGAGACTCGGACTTCACGATGCTGGCGCGCGCGGCCGGCGTGCTGCAAACCAGCCGCATCTGGATCGACGACACGCCCGCCATCACGTTGCTGGAAATGCGCTCCAAGGCGCGGCGGCTCAAGACGGAGAACGACATCGGGCTGATCGTCGTGGATTACCTCCAGCTCATGCGGAGTCCCGAGTACTCCGAAAACCGGGTGCAGGAGATCTCCGACATCTCGCGGTCGCTCAAGGGCCTCGCGCGCGAGCTGGAGGTGCCGGTCGTGGCACTGTCGCAGCTCTCCCGCGCCTCGGAGCAGCGCGGCGGCGAGCGGAAGCCGATCCTCTCCGACCTGCGCGATTCCGGCGCCATCGAGCAGGATGCCGACCTCGTGATCTTCATCCACCGCCCGGAGTACTACGACCGGGAAGACGAATCCAAGCGCGGCATCGCGGAGATCATGCTCTCGAAGAACCGCAACGGCCCTACCGGCGACGTTGACCTGTACTTTCACCGCGAGTTCACCCGTTTCGACAACCTGACCGCGCGCGGGGAGCCCGAGTAGCATGGCCCGCTCCCGGTCGGTGTTTCGCTGTGCCGAGTGCGGGCACGAGCACGCCAAGTGGGTGGGCCGGTGCGAGGCGTGTGGCGAGTGGAACGCGGTGAGCGAAGAGCCTGTGGTGCTGCGCGCGGGCGGGAGAGGGAGGGAGCGGGCGGGAGGTGGCGGGAGAGGGAGATCCCCCGCGTCCGTCGCCCCGCCCGCCCGCCTGCGTGATATCGCCACCCAGCCCGTCGCGCGCTGGCGCACCCAGATCGACGAGCTCGACTTTGCGCTGGGCGGCGGCATCGTTCCCGGCTCGATGACGCTCATCGGCGGCGAGCCCGGCATCGGCAAGTCCACCCTCCTGCTTCAGGCGGCCGCGCGGCTCGAGACCGGCGGGCGCACCGTGCTCTACGCCAGCGGCGAGGAGAGCCCCGATCAGGTGCGGCTCCGCGCCGAACGGCTGGAAGAGGATGCCGGTGCGGTGCACGTCCTGGGCGAGACTCGGCTGGAAGCGATTCTCGACGCCGCCGTGGCCGTCAAGGCCGACCTCGTCGTGATCGACTCGATCCAGACCGTGTACACCGACACGCTCGAGAGTGCGCCCGGCAATGTCGGCCAGGTGCGGGAGTGTGCGGGCCACCTGATGCGGTTCGCGAAGGAGAGCGGGACGGCGGTGGTCGTGGTCGGACACATCACGAAGGGCGGCGGAATCGCCGGGCCCAAGACGCTCGAGCACATCGTCGACACGGTGCTCTACTTCGAGGGCGAGGCCACGCTCGACTACCGGCTGCTCCGGGCCACCAAGAACCGGTTCGGCTCGGTGGACGAGCTCGGTGTGTTCACGATGACCGATCACGGTCTTGCCGCGGTGCCCAATCCGTCGGCCATGTTTCTCGCCGCGCGCGCCGACGGCATCAGCGGGAGCGCGGTGACGGCGCTGATGGAAGGCACGCGCCCCGTGCTCGTCGAAGTGCAGGCGCTGGCCGCCAAATCCGGCTACGGCACACCGCAGCGGGTCGCCACCGGGCTCGATCCCAAGCGGCTCGCCGTCCTGCTCGCCGTGCTCGAGCGCCGCGCCCAGACGTCGTTCGCCGATCTCGACGTGTTTCTGCAGGTCACCGCCGGCGTGCGGCTCAGCGAACCGGGCGCCGATCTGGCCGTAGCGGCGGCGCTCCTCTCGAGCCTCTACAACCGCCCCGCGCCGGCGGACGTGATTTTTCTGGGCGAGATCGGACTGGGTGGCGAGATCCGGCCCACCGGCGGTGTGGAGCGCAGGGTGCAGGAGGCCGCGCGCCTCGGCTTTCGGCGGGTGTATGGCTCGACGCGGAGCACGCTCCAGGTGCCGGGCGTGTCTCTGGTCGGTCTCGATCACGTCGAGCAACTGGTGCGGGCGCTTGCCGCGTGATGTCGGCGTCATTCTCGTGGCGGCGGGGCGGGGCGAGCGCCTGGGCGGCGTTCCGAAGCAGTACCGGCCGATCGCCGGCGTCCCCATGGTGCTGCGCGCGCTTCGCCCCTTCGTCGCGCATCCGGAGGTGCTCCATACCGTGATCGCGTTGCCCCCCGCCGACGCGGCATCCCCGCCCGCGTTCCTGGCGGATCTCGCCGGGCCCACGCTTACGCTCGTCGCGGGCGGCGCCGAGCGCGGCGATTCCGTGGCGGCGGGCCTGGCCGCGCTCGTCGCGGAGTGCGGGATCGTGCTGGTGCACGATGCCGCCCGGCCGTTCCCCGAGCCGGACGTGATCGGCGCGGTGATCCGCGAAGCGCGGTCCGGCCACGGCGCGGTAGCCGCGGTGCCGGTGACGGACACCGTGAAGGAAGTCTCGGACGGGGATCCGCGGCGGATCGTCCGCACCCTATCCCGCGACGCGCTCTGGCGCGCCCAGACGCCGCAGGGATTTCCGAGAGAATTGCTCGCCGCCGCGCACGCGCGGGCCCGGCGGGACGCCACGGGCGCCACCGACGACGCGGGGCTGGTGGAGCGGCTGGGAGCGGAGGTGCGAGTCGTGCCTGACTCACCGCGCAACCTGAAGGTGACAACCGCCGAGGATCTGGAATGGGCCGAGCTCTGGGCAGCGCGGCGCTGAGCGTTCCATTCCGGACGCCCGACGAGCAGGATGCCGCGCTGGACCGCGCGGCGCGCCATCTGCGGGCGGGTGGGTTGCTCGGCTATCCGACCGAAACGGTGTACGGCCTCGGCTCGCTGCCGACCGACGAGGCACTCGCGCGCCTCGCACGGCTCAAGGGGCGCCCGCCGAAGAAACCGTTCCTGTTGCTCGTGTCCGGTCGGGACATGGCGGAGGCGGCCGGCCTCGCATTCAATGCGGCGGCATCCGCGCTCGCGGCGGCGTTCTGGCCCGGGCCGCTCACGCTGGTGCTGCCGGGCGGCGAAGGCCGGCTGCCTGACGGGCTCCGCGGCGCGGAGGGCGGAATCGCCGTCCGCCACACGTCGCATGGCGGCATCGCGCGGCTGGTGGCCGCCCTCGCGGTGCCGCTCACCTCCACGTCGGCCAACCGTCCCGGGGGTGCAACCGCTCCCGGAGCCGACGGCCTGGTCGAGATCTTTCGCGGTGCGGTGGAGCGGGGCGAGCTGCTGGTCCTCGACGGTGGCGTGCTGGGAAACGTGCCTCCCAGTACGCTGGTTGACTGTACCTCGGCGGTTCCAATGCTGGTGCGCGAGGGAGCACTGCCGCGGGCCGAACTGCGGCGGGCCGTGGGACGGCTGGCACCGTGAAACGGCGGTAAGGGCGGTAAAGACGGCAGGGGCGGTAAGGCAGGTTGCAGGGTAGCAGGAATGTAGGTTTGGTGCTTAGGGTGCCAGGCGGTGATTGGACGTCGGGCGGGGCGAGACCTTACCGCCTTTACCGACTGTACCGCCTCTACCACCTACCTGACTCCGAGGTTGACTTGAACGTCCTTGTCGTCTGTACGGGCAACACCTGCCGCAGCCCATTGGCCGAAGTCCTGCTTCGGTCCGCGCTGCAGCCCAGAGACGACGTGACCGTTGTGTCCGCCGGGACCGGGGCGTGGGAAGGCGCGCCCGCCTCGGAAGGCGCGTACCTCATCGGCCTCGAGAACGGGCTCGATCTCAGCGCTCACCGGGCGCAGATGCTGACGCGTGAACTGGTTGCATCGGCGGACCTCATCCTGACCATGTCCCGCCATCACGCGGCCCGTGTGGCCGACCTCGGCGGCGGCGGCCGCGTGCACCTGCTGGGCGAGTTCGCGGGGCGGAGCGGCCCCCGCGCCGAGGTGATCGATCCGTTCGGCGGCGAGCTCGACAACTATCGCGAGGCGTATGCCGAGCTCGCCGAGCTCACCGCGGGCGTGGCCGCGCGGCTCACGGCGGAGCGCACCGGTGATCAGCGGTAGAACCCGCGTCTTCGGGATCCTCGGCAACCCCGTCTCCCACTCGCTCTCTCCCGCGATGCACAACGCGGCCTTCCGGGCGCTCGGGCTCGATGCCGCCTACGTCCCCATGATGTGCCAGGCGGAGGACGTGCCCGCCCTCGTCCGCGCGCTGGCGCGGGCCGGAGGCGGGGGGAACGTCACCGTGCCGCATAAGAAAGCTGCGGCCCGTGCGGTGGATCGGCTCGAGCCGCGCGCGGCGGCGCTCGATGCCTGCAATACGTTCTGGGCGGCCGACGGCGGCTCGGCGGGGGACAACACCGACGTGGTCGGCCTGCTCGACGCGCTCGACCGGCTCGACCCGCCCCGTCGTGCCTGGCTCGTGTTCGGCACCGGCGGCTCGGCGCGAGCCGTGGCCGGCGCCGCGCGGGAGCGGGGTAGGGCGCTCGCCGTGCGGTCGCGCGATCCGGCGCGCGCCGAGGCGTTCGCCGCATGGGCGCGCGGGCTTGGCGTCGCCGGGGCCGCGCCGGAAGACTGCGGCGTGCTGATCAACGCTACGCCGCTCGGGCGCGAGCCCGGCGATCCCCTTCCGATCCCGGCGGAGCTGGCACCCACCGCCGAGGTCGCGCTCGACCTCGTCTACGCCCGAGGCGAGACGCCGTGGGTTCGGACCCTCCGCGCCCGGGGGCTACGCACGGCCGACGGTCGGGCGATGCTGGTCGCGCAGGGCGCCGCCGCCTTCGAGCGCTGGTTTCCCGGCGTGGTGGCGCCTCGTGACGTGATGCGCGCCGCCGTCGATGCCGCGCTTCGCTGAGCTCGCGGCTGCGCTCGCGGATGCGGAGCGCTGGCTGCTGCCGCCCGAGTGTCTCCTCTGCCGGCAGCCGGTGCCGGCGTCGGACAACGATGCGCTGGCCTGTGCGCTCTGCCGGAACCGGTGGCGCGCCGTGCCGGCGCCGTGGTGCGCACGGTGTGGCCATCTGCTGGAGCAGGGGGAGCCGTGCCGGCTATGCCCGGCATGGCCGGCGGCGATCGGCCGGGTGCGCAGTGCGGTGCTGCTCGAGGACGGTGCCCGCGAGGCGGTACACTACCTCAAGTACGAGGGATGGCCGCGCATGGCCGAGTCGCTGGCGGCGCCGATGCGGGCGCTCGAGCCATTAACCGCCGGAGTATGCTTGATTCCCATCCCGCTGGCGGCGGCGCGCGCCCGGGAGCGGGGCTACAACCAGGCGGAGTGTCTCGCGGCGGCACTGGGCCGGCGCACGGGGTTGCCGGTGCGTCCGGAGCTCCTCGCGAGGACGCGGGACACGAGCACTCAGACCGCGCTCCCGCCGGACGCGCGTCGGGCCAACGTCGCCGGCGCCTTCGTGGCGGAGGCTGCCCACGGGCTGCGTACGGTGCTGGTAGACGATGTCTTCACCACCGGCGCCACGCTTCTCTCGGCGGCCGAGGCGCTCGCCGCGGGCGGGGCGCTCAGCGTGGACGCGGTGACGTTCGCGCGGGCGATGGGATAGAACGACCGATGTCCTCTCACAGGAGAGTCTCAGCATGGCGGTAAGGGTCGGTATCAACGGCTTCGGCCGTATCGGGCGCAACGCGCTCCGGGCGGCGTCCATGATGGGCGTCAAGGAGCTCGAGTTCGTGGCGGTGAACGACATCACGGACACCAAGACACTCGCGCACCTGCTCAAGTACGACTCGGTGCACGGACGGTACGGCGGTGCGGTCGAGGCCGCGACCGACGGGATCAAAGTGGACGGGCGGGTCATCAAGGTACTGGCGGAGCGAGACCCGGCCAAGCTGCCGTGGAAGAGCCTCGGCGTGGACGTCGTGCTCGAATCCACCGGGCGTTTCACCGACCGCGACCAGGCGGCGGCACACCTTGCCGCCGGCGCGAAGAAAGTGGTCATTTCCGCCCCGGCCAAACAGGAAGACGTGACGATCGTGGTGGGGGTCAATCACGAGAAGTACGATCCCTCCAGGCATCACGTGATCTCCAACGCGAGTTGCACCACCAACTGCCTCGTCCCGGTCGTCAAGGTGATCCTGGACAGCTTCGGGTTCACCAGCGGCTTCATGACGACGGTGCACTCCTACACCAACGACCAGCAGATCCTCGACCTGCCGCACAAGGACTTGCGCCGCGCCCGCGCCGCCGCGCTCTCCATCATCCCGACCACCACTGGCGCGGCGAAGGCCACGTCGCTGGTGATTCCCGAGGTGAAGGGCAAGATCGACGGTGTGGCGCTCCGCGTGCCGACGCCCGACGTCTCGGTCGTGGCGCTGAGCGCCAACGTCGAAAAGTCCACCACCGCCGAGGCGGTGAACGAGGCCTTCAGGAAGGCGGCGGGTGGTGCGCTCAGGGGAATTCTCGAGGTCAGCGACGAGCCGCTGGTCTCGGTGGACTACATCGGCACGCTGCAGTCGAGCACGATCGACGCGCTGTCCACCAACGTGATCGGCGGCACGCTCGTCAACGTGACCTCCTGGTACGACAACGAGATGGGCTACTCGGCCCGCTGCGTGGACCTGCTCCGCTACATCGGAGCCCGCCTGTGAAGCGGAGTCTGAAGCAGCTCGATCCCGCCGCGCTGGACGGGCGACGGGCGCTGGTGCGAGTGGACTTCAACGTGCCGATCAGGAACGGGCAGGTCGCAGATGACACCCGGATCCGCGCCGCCATGCCCACCATCCGCTATCTCAGAGAACGCGGGGCGCGCGTCGTCCTGCTCTCCCATCTCGGCCGGCCCAGGGGCGGGCCGGACCCGGCCTTCTCGCTGGCGCCGGTGGTCCACGCGCTCGAGGGAATCCTTGGCGCGCCGGTCACCTTTCTCGCTGATCCGCTGTCGGATGACGCCGTGACCGCGTCGCGGCAGATGCCGCGGGGAGGCGTCGCCGTGGCCGAGAACACGCGGTTCTATCCGGGTGAGGAGACGAACGATGCCGAGCTCGCCCGCAAATTCGCGGCGCTCGGCGATCTCTACGTCAACGACGCCTTCGGTTCGGCGCACCGCGCGCATGCCAGCACCGAAGCGGTCGCCCGGATTCTGAAGCCCGCGGTGAGCGGATTCCTCATGGAGCAGGAGCTCAAGTATCTCGGCGAAGCGCTGAACCAGCCCACGCGGCCGTTCGTCGCGGTGCTCGGCGGCGCCAAGATCAGCGGCAAGATCGATCTCATCGAGGCCCTGCTGCCGAAGGTGGACGAGATTCTGATCGGCGGCGCGATGGCCTGCACGTTTTTCAAGGCGATGGGCCTCGAAACGGGTACCTCGCTCGTCGAGGCGGAACGGCTCGACGTCGCCAAGGCGCTCATCCAGAAGGCCGGCCGCAAACTCGTGCTGCCGAGCGGCGCCGTGGTGGGTCAGAAGCTCGAGCCCGGCACGCGCACCCAGACCGTGCACCGGGACGGCATCCCCCCGGGCTGGGCGATGTACGACATCGACCCCCTGACGGAACAGGACTACGCCGCGATCATCGAGCCCGCCGGCACGGTCGTCTGGAACGGACCCATGGGCGTCTTCGAGACGCCGCCGTTCGACCACGGCACCTTCGCCATCGCGCATGCGATGGCGCGCGCCACCGAGCGCGGCGCGGTCACGGTGGTGGGCGGCGGCGACTCCGCGGCCGCGGTGGCCGACGCTGGTCTGGCTGAAAAGATGACGCACGTTTCGACCGGGGGCGGGGCGGCGCTCGAATTTCTCGAGGGCAAGGAGCTGCCCGGCGTTGCCGCGCTGGACGACGCCTGATGGCCCGCCCGCTCATCTACGCCGCCAACTGGAAGATGCATCACGGTCCGACGGCCGCCGTGGAGTTCGCTCGGCGGTTCGCGGAGGTCACCGGGCCGCGGGATGGCCGCGAGCTCTGGTTCTTTCCCACCGCTGTGGCGTTGGCCCCGCTGGCCGACGCCTTTCGCCGCCGGCCGGACGTCCGGGTGGGCGCACAGAACGTTCACTGGGAGCCGAAGGGGGCGTACACCGGCGAGCTGTCGGTGCCGCTGGTGGCGGAAGCCGGCGCGACCCATGTCCTGGTGGGACACTCCGAGCGCCGCCACATCTTCGGCGAGACCGACGAGCAGAGCGCGCGAAAGACGGTGGCGGTGCTGGGCGCCGGCCTCTTGGCGCTCGTCTGCGTCGGTGAGACCCTGACCGAGCGCGAGTCGGGGCGCACCGAAGAAGCGGTACGCCGGCAGCTCGACCCGGTGTTCGATGTCGTGGCCCCCGCTGATCGGAGGCGACTGCTGATTGCCTACGAGCCGGTATGGGCCATCGGCACGGGGCGCAACGCCACCCCTGCCGACGCCGCGCAGGTGCATCGGTTCATCCGGAGTCGGGCCGAGGCCCGCGGCTGGCCCGGCCGGCTCGGAGTGCTGTATGGCGGGAGCGTCAACGCGGGCAATGCACTCGCGATCCTGGCCGAGCCGGATGTGGACGGCGTGCTCGTGGGCGGAGCCAGCCTTGGGGCAGACGGCTGGGCCGAGATCGTCGGCCTGGGCGGCTGACGCCCGCTGGCGGGCCCGGCCGGATTGAGGCAGCGCGCTCCCCCGGCTATACTTGACCGATGTTCTATTTCCTGCTCGTCCTGCTCATTCTGGATGCGATTCTCCTCTCGGTGGTGGTCCTGCTTCAGGCAGGCCAGGGTGGGGGACTCGCGTCGCTTGGCGGCGGCGGCACCGAGACAGTGCTTGGCGGACGTCAGGCGGTCACCATTCTGACCAAAGCAAGCTGGTGGTGCGGCGGCATCTTTCTGGCGCTCGCCCTGCTGCTGTCGCTGGTGCCGCGCGGCGGCTCCTCGAGCTCGCTGCAGCAACGCCTGCGACAGGCCGCGCCAGCGGCACCGGCCACGCCGGCCCAGGTCCCGGGGCTGATTCCGGCGCCCGCTCCCGCCGGCACCGACTCTGCAGCTCCCGCGCCGGCCCAACAGCCCAAGCCGTGATCTGGAAGGTGGATGCGCGCCGCGGGGTGACCGGGTGACCGATCGCCCCGCGTTCGTATTGCTCGAAGACGGCGCCTGGTTTGGCGGGACCGCGCCGCGGCCGATCGAGCCTGCGTTCGGGGAGGTCGTGTTCACCACGAACCTCACCGGATATCAGGAGACGTTCACTGATCCAAGCTACCTGGGGCAGATCGTGGTCATGACCGCCCCGATGATCGGCAACTACGGCGTGAACGGCGAGGACATGGAGTCGGCGCGCCCGCAGGTGTCGGGCGTCGCGGTGCGGGAGCTCTCGCGCCAACCGTCCAACTGGCGCGCTACTTTGGACCTGGACGCGTGGCTGGCGCGGGGCGGGGTGCCGCTGATCGAGGGGATCGATACCCGGCGTCTCACCCGGCACATCCGCGAGCAGGGCGCGATGCGTGGCGTCCTCGCCGAGGGCCGCGAGCCCACCCGCGCGCTGACGGCGCAGCTGCTGGCGTCGCGCAAGATGGCCGGGCTCGACCTCGCGTCGCGCGCCGGCACCCGCGAGCTGCACTCCGAAGGCGAAGGGCCGCACGTGGTCGCGTACGACTTCGGGATGAAGCGCAACATCGTGCGAATGCTGGTGGATGCGGGCTGCCGCGTGACCGTGGTTCCGGCGGCGACGCCGGCCGAAGCGGTGCGGGACCTGGGTCCGGACGGGTTGTTTCTCTCCAACGGACCGGGCGACCCCGCGGCGATCGGCTACGCTATCCGCAACATCCGCGATCTCGCCTCGGGGGGGCTGCCGACATTCGGCATCTGCCTGGGGCATCAGCTCGTCGGGCTCGCCTTCGGCGGCGACACGGCAAAGATGCCGTACGGCCATCGGGGCGGAAACCACCCGGTGCGGGACGTCGCCTCCGGCCAGGTGCTGATCACGACGCAGAATCATGGTTTTGCCGTGGTGGGCGACGAGCGCGGGGTGCCCGGCGCGGCGGCGCTCGAGGTGACACACGTCAACCTCAATGACCGCACCATCGAAGGCGTGCGGCATCGCGAGCTCCCGCTCTTTGCCGTCCAGTACCACCCGGAGGCGGCTCCGGGACCCCACGACGCGCACCCTCACTTCGCCGAATTTCTCACCTTGCTGCGGGGGCAGCCCGCCTCCAAGCCCCCCAAGCCCTTGACAGACAACAGGTAAGCTCGTAAGATCGCGCTCTGGGAGCCTGTGGGCGCCCGCCCCGTCCGTGACCCTCCTGGGGGATGCATGACCAAGGCCGATCTCGTCGAGCAGGTAACAGCTTCGATCGCCCGCACCGCCGGGCCGATGATCTCGAAGAAGGACTGCGCGCGCGTGGTGGATGCGTTCCTCGAAGCGGTGAAGGACGCGCTCAAGGCGCAGCACAACATCGAGGTACGCGGTTTCGGCACCTTCAAGATCCGACGTCGCAAGACCCGCATGGCGCGCAACCCGCGCACGGGGGAGCCGGTGGAGGTGGCCGCGCGCCCGGTGCCGGTGTTCAAGCCCAGCAAGGAACTGCGGGCGCTCGTCGCCGACGAGCCGTACGAGTCCGAGGAGCCGGCCGAGCCAGCGCCCGGGCTGTAAGCAGTTCGCAGATGAGCGTTTCCGTCCCGACGACTGTCTCCGTTCGCGCGCTCCTGTTCGCGAGCTACGCCGAGGTCGTGGGATGCGGGACGGTGGCGCTTACCCTGTCTGCACCGGCGACGGTACGGTCGGCTTTGCAGGAGCTTCGCTCGTTACCCGGCGGCCAACGGCTGCCGGAGCGTCCGCTGGTCGCAGTGAATCAGATCCACGCCTCGCTCGACACGCCCCTTTCCGCGAACGACGAGCTCGCCATCCTCCCTCCGCTATCCGGAGGCTGAGTTGGCGTATCTGACCACCGCTCCGCTCGACCTCGGCCGTCTGGTGGCCCGGGTGAGTGCGCCCGCGCGTGGCGGCATCGCGTGCTTCCTCGGTGTCGTGCGCGATCACCATGGCGAACGCGCCGTCGTGAGCCTCGACTACTCCGCATACGAGCCGATGGCCGAGGCCGAGTGCGCCCGGGTCGTGGCGGAGGCGCGGGCGCGCTGGCAGGCAGAAGTGGCGCTCGAGCACCGGCTCGGCCATCTCGAGGTGGGAGACGCGGCCGTGGCGATCGCCGCGGCCGCCCCGCACCGCGACGCAGCGTTCGCCGCATGTCGCTACGTTATCGAGGAGGTCAAGCGGCGGGTGCCGATCTGGAAGCGCGAGCGCTACGTGGATGGGACGGAGGTGTGGGTGGATCCGACAGCGATGGACAGATGGGCAGATGGACGGATGGACCGTGCGGTGCCGCAACCGGCTCCCGGTGAAGCGGAATGGGGCGTATAATGCGCGGACCATCTGACCATCCGGCCATCGGGCCATCCGACCAGTTCCGCCGGCCCCTACACAGCCTCCGCATCTCGGTCACCGACCGCTGCAACATGCGCTGCGGGTATTGCATGCCGGAGGCCGAGTACGTGTGGCTGCCGCGCGCGTCGATCCTCACGTTTGAGGAGATCGGCCGGCTCGCCGGCATCTTCGCGGGGCTCGGCGTCTCCAAGGTACGACTGACCGGCGGCGAGCCGCTCCTCCGGCACGATCTTCCCGCGCTCGTGTCGCTGCTCCGGGGTGACGCGCGGCTCCGAGACGTTGCGCTCACCACCAACGGGCTGCTGCTGCCGCGCCAGGCCGCAGAGCTGCGAGCTGCGGGACTCGGGCGCCTCACCGTGAGCCTCGACACCCTCCGGCCGGAGCGGCTCCTCGAGTTCGCGCGGACGGATCGGCACGCGGAGATCATCGCGGGCATCGATGCGGCCCACGCGGCCGGCTTCCGCCGCACCAAGGTGAACACGGTCGTGATCCGGGGCTTCAACAGCGACGAGTTGATCGACCTGCTGGAGTTCGGCCGCGCGCGCGAGCTCGAGGTGCGCTTCATCGAGTACATGGATGTGGGCGGAGCGACGCGCTGGAGCATGGAGCAGGTGGTCTCCCGCGAGGAGATGCTCGGCGTGATCGGGCGGCGCTACAGCCGGATTGAAGCCGTGCCTCGCGGGAATGATCCCTCCGCGCCGGCGGAGCGGTTCCGGCTGGCCGACGGCACGCGGTTCGGCATCATCGCGTCCACCACCGCGCCGTTCTGCCGTGACTGCGACCGAAGCCGCCTCACGGCGGACGGCACCTGGTATCTGTGCCTGTACGCTGCGGAGGGCGTAGATCTCCGCGCCCCGCTGCGCGAGGGCGCATCCGAGGCGGAGATCGCCGCGCTGATCCGCGAGCGCTGGAGCGCGCGCACCGATCGCGGTGCGGAGGAGCGGGCCGTGCTGGGTGACCGGGGGGCGCTCTACCAGCTCGACGGACTCCGGGCGGATCCGCGCCGGGAGATGCACACGCGTGGCGGCTGAGGCGGGCAGGCGGGTGGGCGGACGGCGCCATGCCGCGCGGCGCCCGGTTCCTGCCGGACAATCCACAGACTCGCTGACCGCCGACCCGGGCGGCCGCCTGCCGGCCCGGCTTCACATCGCGCTCATCGAGCCCCAGATCCCCCCGAACACGGGGAACATCGCCCGGCTCTGCGCCGCCACCGACACGCCGCTCCACCTGATCGAGCCACTCGGCTTCTCTATCGACGACCGGCACGTGCGCCGGGCCGGGCTCGACTATTGGGAAAAGGTCGACTTGTGGGTGCACCCGGGGTGGCGGGATTTCCGGGACGCCATCGCCCGGGAGCGCTGCCTATACTTCTCCGCCAATGCGACGCGCGACCTGAGCGAAGCCCGCTTCCGGCCGAACAGCTGTCTCATCTTCGGCAACGAGACCGACGGCATGCCGGCGCGCATTCTCGAGAAGCATCCCCGTCACTGCTTCCGGATCCCGATGCCGGGGCCGGTGCGGAGCCTCAACCTGGCGAACGCCGTGAGCGTCGTGCTGTACGAGGGGCTCAGGCGGCTGGGCCTGGACGTGCCCGACGAGCAGCTGTTACCCGACGAGCCGGACGACGCATAGCGTTCGACCGCTTCCACGCGCGCGTCGCCGGGAGCCAGCCCGCGGCTCAGCGCTTTGCAACCCAGGACCGGGATCTCTCATGCTCGAGAAGGTTGCAGTCGTCGGCGCGGGCAATGTCGGCGCCACGGCCGCGCAGCGGCTGGCCGAGAAGTCGCTGGCGCGCTCGGTGGTGATGATCGACGTCGTCGAAGGCGTGCCCCAGGGCAAGGCGCTCGACCAGTGGCAGTCCGGTCCCATCGAGGGGTTCGATACCCGGGTCTCCGGCGGTCAGAGCTACGACGAGGCGGCCGGCGCCGAACTGTTCGTGGTCACCGCCGGCATCGCGCGGAAGCCGGGGATGAGCCGGGACGACCTCGTCAAGACCAACGCGGGGATCGTGCGCTCGGTCTCGGAGCAGATCGCCCGGGTGGCGCCGAACGCCATCGTGATCATCGTGTCCAATCCGCTGGACGTCATGTGCTACGTGGCGCTCAAGGCTACGACGTTCCCGAGAGAGCGCGTGATCGGGATGGCCGGCGTGCTCGATACCGCGCGCTACCGGATGTTTCTGGCGGAAGCGCTCGACGTGTCGGTCGAGGACATCCAGGCCATGGTGCTCGGCGGCCACGGCGACACCATGGTGCCGCTCGTCTCCTACACGACCGTCTCGGGCATTCCAGTCTCGCAGCTCCTCCCCCGCGACCAGCTCGACGCCATCGTGCAGCGCACGCGGGACGGCGGGGCGGAGATCGTCGCGCACCTCAAGACCGGCTCGGCCTATTATGCACCGAGCGCGGCGGCAGTGCAGATGGTGGAGGCGATCGCCCTCGACAAGCGCCGGATCCTTCCGTGCGCGGCCTGGCTTCAGGGCGAGTACGGACTCCGGGACGTGTACTGCGGGGTGCCATGCAAGCTCGGGCGCGGCGGGCTCCAGCGCATCATCGAGGTGACGCTGACCGACGCCGAGCGGCGGGACCTCGAGAAGTCGGCGGAAGCGGTGCGGGCGACTCAACGGACAGTGGGAGTGTGAGTGCGAGTGTGAGTGCGAGTGTGAGTGCGAGTGTGAGTGGCGGGGTGGGTGCCGGCCGGCTTCGCGCGTTCTGGCACTCCGCCATCGGCAAGAAGGTGGTGATGGCGGTGACCGGGCTGATCGGGATCGCGTACGTCATCGGGCACATGGTGGGCAACCTCCAGGTGTTCCAGGGCGCCGACAAGATCAACGGGTATGCCGCTATCCTCCAAGGCCCGCTGAAAAGCGCTGTGTGGGCCGCCCGCGCGGTGCTCCTCGCGGCGGTCGTGCTCCATGTCGCCGCGGCCTGGCAGCTCACGCAGCTCGATCGCGCTGCCCGGCCGGTGGCCTACGCCCGGCGTGAGCCGCAGATCTCCACCATTGCGTCGCGCACGATGCGCTGGGGCGGTGTGCTGCTGCTCGTCTTCATCGTATTCCACATCCTGCACTTCACCACGGGCACCGTGCAGCCGGCGCCGTTCGTCGCCGGCGACGTGTATGGCAACGTCGTCGGCGGGTTCCGGGTCTGGTGGGTGACCCTCTTCTATGTCGTGGCGATGGTCGCGCTCGGCTTCCATCTCGTTCACGGCGCCTGGAGCTCAGCCCGGACGCTCGGCGTATCGCGCCCCACGCCCCGGCCCTTCCGCCGGCCGCTGGCGGCGCTGGTCGCGATTCTCGTCGCGGCCGGGTTCGCCATCGTGCCGCTCGCCGTGTTCTTCGGAATCGTGAAGTGAGGTGAGAGGTGAGAGGTGAGAGGGAGTGCCGAGCCCCTCTCACCTCTCACCTCTCACCTCTTACCGCTCACCTCTTACCGCTCACCTCTCGCCGGCAATGGAGGCCTGCCAATGGAACTGAACGCGCGCATTCCCGCCGGCCCCCTGGCGGACAAGTGGGATCGCCACCGGTTTGAGCTCAAGCTCGTCAACCCCGCGAACAAGCGGCAGTACACGATCATCGTGGTCGGCAGCGGCCTGGCGGGCGCTTCCGCGGCAGCCACGCTCAGCGAGTTGGGATACCAGGTCCTCTGCTTCTGCTTCCAGGACTCGCCGCGGCGCGCCCACTCGATCGCGGCGCAGGGTGGGATCAACGCGGCGAAGAATTATCAGAACGACGGCGACAGCATCTTCCGTCTGTTCTACGATACGGTGAAGGGGGGCGACTTCCGGGCGCGCGAGGCGAACGTGTACCGCCTCGCGCAGATCAGCGTGGACATCATCGACCAGTGCGTGGCCCAGGGGGTGCCGTTCGCCCGGGAGTACGGCGGCGTGCTGGCGAACCGTTCGTTCGGCGGCGCGCAGGTGTCGCGCACCTTCTACGCGCGCGGGCAGACCGGCCAGCAGCTGCTGCTCGGCGCATACCAGGCGCTCGAGAAGGAGATCGCGAAGGGCGGCGTGCGGATGTTCCCGCGGGAGGAGATGCTCGATCTGGTCGTGGCGGACGGCCGCGCCCGCGGCATCGTCGCGCGGAACCTCGTCAGCGGGGAGGTCACCACCCACCTGGCCGACGCGGTGGTGCTCGGAACCGGCGGCTACGGCAACGTCTTCTATCTCTCGACCAACGCCAAAGGCTGCAATACCACCGCCATCTGGCGGGCGCACCGTCGCGGCGCGCTGTTCGGGAATCCGTGCTACACCCAGATCCATCCCACCTGCATTCCGGTGAGCGGCGACTACCAGTCCAAGCTCACGCTGATGAGCGAGTCGCTCCGGAACGACGGCCGGGTCTGGGTGCCCAGGCAGCGGGGTGACCAGCGAGCGCCGCACGAGATCCCCGAGAACGAGCGGGACTACTTCCTCGAACGGAAGTATCCCAGCTTCGGCAATCTCGCGCCCCGCGACATCGCGTCGCGGGCGGCCAAGGAAGCCTGCGACGACGGCCGTGGTGTGGGACCGGGCGGGCTCGGCGTGTACCTCGACTTCGCCGATGCGATCCAGCGGCTCGGCGAGGCCAGAATCCGCGAGCGCTACGGGAACCTGTTCGAGATGTACGAGCGGATCACCGACGAGAACCCGTATCGTGTGCCGATGCGGATCTTCCCCGCGGTGCATTACACCATGGGCGGGCTGTGGGTGGACTACAACCTGATGAGCACCGTCCCCGGACTCTTCGTGATCGGCGAGGCGAACTTCTCCGACCACGGCGCGAACCGGCTGGGCGCGAGCGCCCTGATGCAGGGCCTGGCCGACGGCTACTTCATCCTCCCGTCCACCATCGGCGATTATCTGGCCGGCACCAAGCCCGGCCGGCCCGGCGCGGACCACCCCGAGGTGCGCGCCGTCGCCGAGCAGGTGCACGCCCGGACGCGCCGGCTGCTCGGCACGAAGGGCAAGCGGACCGTGGATTCGTTCCACCGCGAGCTCGGGAAGCTCATGTGGGACAAATGCGGTATGGCGCGGAGCGCCGAGGGGCTCCGCGACGCGATCCAGCGCATTCCGGCGATCCGGGAAGAGTTCTGGCGGAACGTGAAGGTGCCGGGCAGCGACGGCGAGCTCAACCAGGCACTCGAGAAGGCGGGCCGGATCGCGGACTTCCTCGAGCTCGGCGAGCTCATGTGCCGAGACGCGCTGCACCGCGAAGAGTCCTGCGGCGGCCATTTCCGCGTCGAGCACCAGACGGAGGACGGCGAAGCCAGGCGAAACGACGAGGGCTTCGCGTACGTGGCGGCCTGGCAGCACCGCGGCGACGGCGAGGAGCCGGGCCTGGTCAAGGAGCCGCTCGCCTTCGAGCACGTGAAGCTGGCGACGAGGAGCTACAAGTGAACCTGACCCTCAAGGTCTGGCGCCAGGCGGGCCCGGGCGCGCCCGGGCGCCTGGTGGAATACGAGGCCCGGGACATCAGCCGCGACGCGTCCTTCCTCGAAATGCTCGACGTGGTGAACGAGCGCCTGGTGGAGCGCGGGGACACGCCGATCGCGTTCGACCACGACTGCCGCGAGGGCATCTGCGGCTCGTGCGGCATCATGATCAACGGAGTGGCCCACGGCCCCATGAAGGGCACGGCCACCTGTCAACTCCACATGCGGAGCTTCCGGGACGGCGACGTGGTCGTGGTGGAGCCCTGGCGTGCGCGGGCGTTTCCCGTCCTGCGCGACCTGGTGGTGGACCGCGGGGCGTTCGACCGCATCGTCGCGGCGGGTGGGTACGTCACGGTCAACACCGGCAGCGCGCCGGACGGAAACGCGATTCCCGTTCCCAAGACCAACGCCGACGCGGCGATGGACGCCGCGCAGTGCATCGGATGCGGCGCGTGCGTCGCGGCATGCCCTAACGGCTCCGCGTCCCTGTTCACAGCAGCCAAGATCACCCACCTCGCGCTGTTGCCTCAGGGTCAGCCGGAACGCCGCCGCCGGTCCTTGAGGATGGTGGCGCAGATGGATGCGGAAGGGTTCGGGGGGTGTACGCTGTTCGGCGAATGCCAGGAGGCCTGCCCGAAGGAGATCAGCATCGAGACGATCTCCCGTATGAACCGCGAGTATCTGCTCGCGGCGCTGACGGGTGGTCCTGAACCGTCGGCTACGGGCGAGTAGCCGGCACCGCGGGTTCCGTACGACGTGGGCAGTCGAACGGCATGATCCGGAGTGCAGATCGTCGCGACGGGCGCCGGCCGGTGGGTCAGAGGCGGGGCAGGGTGACGCCACGCTGGGCCTGGTACTTCCCCTTCTTGTCGGCGTAGCTGGTCTCGCACACGTCGTCCGCGTCGGCCTCGAAGAACAGCACCTGGCAGATGCCCTCGTTGGCGTACACCCGCGCGGGGAGCGGAGTGGTGTTGCTGATCTCCAGCGTCACGTGCCCCTCCCACTCGGGCTCGAACGGCGTCACATTCGTGATGATGCCGCAGCGCGCGTAGGTGGACTTCCCCACGCAGATGGTGAGCACGTTCCGCGGGATCCGGAAGTACTCCACCGACCGCGCGAGCGCAAAGCTGTTCGGCGGCACGATGCAGACCTCACCGGCGAACTCCACGAAGCTGCGCGAGTCGAAGGCCTTCGGGTCCACCACCGCCGACAACACGTTGGTGAAGATCTTGAACTCCGGGGCCACCCGCATGTCGTACCCGTAAGACGAGACGCCGTACGAGATGGCGCGGCGGCCCTGCGCATCGGGCTCTCGGACCTGCCCGTCCACAAAGGGCTCGATCATTCCGTGCTCCCGGGCCATGCGGCGGATCCAGCGGTCGGATTTGATGGACATGGGCAGATGGGCAGATGGACGGATGGCCTGATGGGCGGGCGGGCAGCTGGTCCGAGCCGCCCAATTGGCAGCGGGGATCCCGAGGCGGCGGCCATGCATCCGGCCATCCGTCCATCTGCCCATCGGTCCATCGGAAAACGGAGCGCAATATAACGGTGGAGCCTGGGCCCCCGGGTTGAAGTGGGGTTCGGGCCAGTTTAGCTTAACCAGCGAGCCAAGTGAAATTTTTCACGAGGGCCGCCAAATGCTCCAACCCTACATCCCGATCCTGCTCCTGATCGCGTTCGTCGTGGCCAACGCGATCATGATGATCGGGGTCTCGCACATCTTCTCGACCTATCGCCGGACCCCCACGAAAATTGCTCCTTACGAATCGGGCATGCCGGCGCTGGGTGACGCGCGGGAGCGGTTTTCGGTCAAGTTCTACGTCGTCGCGATGCTGTTCATCATCTTCGACATCGAGACGGTCTTTATGATTCCCTGGGCGGCGAGCTTCTTCCAGTCCATGCGCGGGACGCTCGCGCTCGACCCCGGCATCATCATCCTCGACATGCTGGTGTTCGTCCTGATCCTCGCGGTGGGCTACGTGTACATCTGGAAGCGGGGAGCGTTCCAATGGGAGTGAACCGGACCGCGGTGGACCCGGCCGGCGGTGACCTCTCCACCATCTCGGCGGTCTCCCCCAACTGGCTCACGACCCGGCTCGATTTCCTGGTGAACTGGGCCCGCAAGAACTCGCTCTGGCCCATGCCGTTCGGCACCGCCTGCTGCGCCATCGAGTTCATGGCCACCGCGGCCAGCCGGTTCGATCTGGCGCGCTTCGGGATGGAGCGGATGAGCTTCTCACCCCGCCAGGCCGACGTGCTGATCTGCGCGGGCCGGCTCCCGTTCAAGCTGGCGCCGGTGATTCGCCGGGTCTGGGATCAGATGCCGCAGCCCAAGTGGTGTATTTCGATGGGCGCCTGCGCGTCATCCGGCGGGATCTTCGACAACTACGCGATGGTGCAGGGCATCGACACGATCGTCCCGGTGGACGTGTACGTCCCGGGCTGCCCGCCGCGGCCCGAAGGGCTGCTCTACGGCATTCAGCTCCTGCAGAAGAAGATCGAGGGCGAAAGCCTGACGGACGAGCGGCTGCGCGACGAAAAGCTGGTCGGGCCGTCGGGTCTCTTCCTGCCCGCCGAGCGGGTGGACGAGTTGTCCGAGCCGTTCGGCAACTCCGTGAACCAGACGCGCTCCGCATGACATCGTGTGCCGGCCGAGCTCCGCAACAGCTTTTCACAGGGAGGCGCGGAGAACACGGAGAACAGCCTTCAATGTGGTCTCATGTCCAAGGATCGCGATCTCCGAACTCGAGACCACACCGCAAGTGGTTCTCCGCGTCCTCCGCGCCTCCCTGTGAAATCAGTTGCCTGAGCCTCGAGGTGAGACGCGAGCATGCCTGAGCTTTCGCCATCGGTACCCGCCCTGCGAAGCCGGTTCGGCGACGCGGTCGAGCGGGCGCTCGTCTCCTGCGGCGACACGATCGTGTACCTGCGCCGGGACGCCGCCTACGACGCGCTCGCCTGGCTCAAGGACGACGCCGGGCAGCAGTTCGATTACCTCACGGACGTCACGGCGGTGGAGTATCGCGATCCGGAGCTGCCGCTCGAGGTCGTGTACCAGCTCCGCTCGCTCGGCCGCAAGGCGGACCTCCGGCTGAAGGTGGCGCTCGACAAGCGCGAGCCGCTCGAGGTCCGCTCGGTGTACGGACTCTGGCGCGGCGCCGACTGGCTCGAGCGCGAGGTCTACGACATGTTCGGCGTCGTCTTCTCCGGCCATCCGGATCTTCGCCGCATCCTGATGTGGGAGACGTACGCCGAAGGGTTCCCGCTTCGGAAGGATTTTCCGCTCCGCGGCCACTTCAGCCGGGCGGAGCAGACCCGCCAGGCGCTGGCGGCCAATCCCGAGGCGCACTACTCCCTTGAGGAGCTTTCGATCGCCGAAGCGTTCTACGAGCTCCCCAAGGAGATGCGCGACCGGCTCCGCGCCGGGGAGCGAGGTTTCCTGCGATGAGTCCCCGCACCCTCGAGTACACGCTGGCGACGTCGGGCGTGGACGCGCACGGCCGGCCCCGCCGCATCCCGCTCGGCGTGGGGCTGAAGGACACGCACGAGTACCGCACGCCCGGCCATTTCGACGAGAACTTCGGCGCCGAGCACATGCTGGTGAACATCGGCCCGCAGCACCCGGCGACGCACGGCGTGCTCCGCCTGGTCATCGAGCTCGAGGGCGAGACCGTGCTGCGGGTGATCCCGCACGTCGGGTATCTCCACTCCGGTTTCGAGAAGCTGGGCGAATACCGGCAATACAACCAGATCATTCCGCTCACCGACCGCACGGACTACCTCTCGCCGATGGCGAACAACGTCGCCTTCGCGCTCGCGGTCGAGAAGCTGATGGACCTGGAGATCACCGAGCGGTGCACGGTGCTTCGGGTGATCGCCTGCGAGATGAGCCGCATCATCTCGCACCTCGTCTGGTTGGGCACGACCGGCATCGACCTGGGCGCGTACACGCCGTTTCTCTGGTCGTTCCAGGAGCGGGAGCGGATCTACAATCTCCAGGAGGCCTGGACCGGCGCCCGGCTCACCACGAGTGTCACGCGGGTGGGCGGGATGATGGCCGACCTGCCGGACGGCTGGGAGGCCGGGCTCCGCGAGTTCTGCCGCACGTTTCCCGGAACGCTGGACGAGGTGGACACGATGTTCACCCGGAACGCCATCTGGTGCGGGCGCACCCAGGGCGTCGGCGCCCTCACCGCCGACGAAGCGATCAACTTCTCGCTGTCCGGTCCGATGCTCCGCGCCAGCGGCGTGGACTACGACGTCCGCAAGGACCGGCCGTACCTCGGCTACGAGACCTACGACTTCGAGGTGCCGATCGGGGAGCATGGCGACATCTACGACCGGTACCGCGTGCGGCTCGAGGAGATGTACCAGTCGAACCGCATCCTGACGCAGGCGCTCGACCGTCTGGCACGACTCAAGGGCGCGCCGCTCAACGTGAGCGATCCGCGCGTCATCCTGCCGCCCAAGTCGCGCGCGATGAGCGACATGGAGGCGATGATCTTCCATTTCAAGCAGGTGATGGAAGGCGTCAAGCCGCCGGCGGGGGAAGCTTACCTCGGGGTCGAGAATCCGAAGGGCGAGCTCGGCACCTACCTCGTGTCGGACGGCACGGCCAAGCCGGTACGCTGGCGCATCCGGCCGCCGGCGTTCATCAATCTCGCGTCCCTCCCCAAGATGTGCGAGGGCGTGCTCCTGTCCGACGTCATCGCGATCAACGCGAGCGTCGATATCGTCATGGGCGAGGTGGACCGATGAGCCACGGGCTCACGCAACTTCACGGGCGCGGCGGGGCGGCGGGCGAGCATGCACCGGCGCCGCACGAGCCGGTGCTGGTGGGCGAGGCCCGCGCGACGCTCGACCAGATCATCGCGCGGTACCCCACGAAGGCGGCGTGCCTGCTGCCCGTGCTGTGGCTGGTGCAGGAGGCCCGCGGGTGGATCTCCGAAGGCGCGATCGGCGAGGTGGCGCACGCGCTCGCTCTGACGCCGGCGTACGTCAAGGGCGTGGTGACGTTCTACACGATGTACCACACCCACCCGGTAGGCCGGCATTTCATCCAGGTGTGCACCACCTCCCCCTGCGGGCTTTGCGGCGCCGAAGACACGATGCGCGCGCTGCTGACCGCGACCGGGTGCGGGGAGCTCGGCGCCACCAGTCCGGACGGCCGCTTCACCGTGATGGAGGTGGAGTGTCTCGGGGCGTGCGGCTTCCCGACGCCGATCCTGGTGGACGACGACTTCATCGAGAGCGTCACCCCGGAGCGGGTGCCGGGGATTCTGGCGAGGTACAGGTAATGGGCTTCCCACATCCCAGCCATCCAAAGGAGACGGTCGTCCTCTCGCAGTACTTCGGCGACCCGGCGGCCCGCACCTACGTCGGCTGGGTCGAGCGCGGCGGCTACGCGGCGCTGCGGCAGGCCCTCGGCATGGCGCCCGACGCGGTCGTCGCGGCGATCAAGGAATCGGGGCTCCGCGGCCGCGGCGGGGCGGGCTTCCCCACCGGACTGAAGTGGTCGCTGATGCCCCAGGTCGACGGGCGCGCCCGCTACCTGGTGTGCAACGCCGACGAGAGCGAGCCGGGCACGTTCAAGGACCGGGAGATCATGCGCTGGACGCCGCACGCGCTCCTGGAAGGGTGCGCCATCGCGGCGCACGCCATCTCCGCTGAGACGGTGTTCATCTACATCCGGGGTGAATTCACCGATCCCTGGCAGATCATGAGCGCGGCGGTGGACGAGGCGTATATCAACGGCGTGTTCGGCGCCGATGCGCTCGGCAGTGGGCGGCGGATCGAGGTGATCCTCCACCGCGGCGCGGGGGCCTACATCTGCGGTGAAGAGACCGCGATGCTCAACTCCATCGAGGGGAAGCGCGGCAACCCGCGGATCAAGCCGCCGTATCCGGCCCAGGTGGGCTTGTTCGGTCTGCCCACGACGATCAACAACGTCGAGACGCTCGCCGCGGTGCCGCACATCATCAATCGCGGGGCCGAGTGGCACAAGAGCCTGGCGCTCGGCAACCCCAAGAGCACCGGCACCAAGCTGATCTCGATCTGTGGCCACATCCAGCGTCCCGGCAACTACGAGGTCACGCTCGGCTTCCCCATGCAGGAGCTGATCTTCGACCTGGCCGGGGGCCCGCCGCCGGGCCGCACGCTCAAAGCGGTGATTCCCGGCGGCTCGTCGGTGCCGATCATGACGGCGGAGGAAGTGGACGGCTGCCCCACCGATTACGAAGGGATCATTGCCCGCGGGTCGATGCTGGGGTCGGGCGGCATGATTGTGATGGACGACTCCACCGACATGGTCTACCAGATCTGGCGTCTCGCGCGGTTCTACGCCCACGAGTCGTGCGCGCAGTGCACCCAATGCCGGGAAGGCACCGCGTGGACGGTGAAGGTCCTCGAGCGGATCCTGGCGGGGAAGGGGCGGCCGGACGATCTCGATCTCCTGCTCGACCTCTCGGAGAACATGACCGGGAAGACCATCTGCGTGCTGAGCGACTCGTGCGCCGCGCCCGTGGTGAGCGGTATCCAGAAGTTCCGGGGCGAGTTCGACGCGTACCTCTCCAAGGCGCGCCAACCGGTCCTGGCTGCCGTCTGATCCATGACTCTACCACAGAGGACGCAGAGGACGCGGAGAACAGCGATACGAGACCACCAAAGCCTCAGCTGGGATTTCTCTGCGTCCTCGGTGTCCTCTGTGGTTCACGGCCGATGACGGAAGAACTGGTCAACGTCACCATCGACGGCGTGCAGGTCGCCGTGCCCAAAGGCACGACGATCATCGAGGCGGCCAAGCAGGTCGGCATTCTCGTACCACATTACTGCTACCACCCCTCGCTGCCGTCCCCCGCCGTCTGCCGGCTGTGCCTGATCGAGGTCGAGAAGGCGCCCAAGCTCCTTCCGGCGTGCGTTACGGCGGTCGCGGAGGGCCAGGTGGTGCACGTAGAGAGCCCGAAGGCCAAGGATGCGCGGCGGAGCGTGCTGGAGCTCCTGCTCATCAATCATCCGCTCGACTGCCCGATCTGCGACCAGGCCGGCGAGTGCGAGCTCCAGGACTACGTGTTCCAGGAGGGGCGGGGCGGCACCCGCTACGGCGAGTACGCCAAGCGCTACAGTCCGGTCGAGGACTTCGGGCCCGACATCCTGTACGTGCCGAACCGATGCATTCTCTGCACCCGCTGCGTGCGGTTCATGGAAAACGTCGCCGACGACCCGATCCTGAACGTCTCCGAGCGGGGCGACCGCGCCTACATCGGCATCTCCGAGGATCAGCCGCTCGACCACCCCTGGTCGGGCAACGTGGTGGACCTCTGCCCGGTGGGGTCGCTGCTCTCCAAGGATTTCCTGCACAAGGCGCGGGCCTGGGATCTCGACAAGACGGCGAGCGTGTGCCCCGGCTGCACTCAGGGCTGCAACATCAGCGTGGACACCCGCGACGATGTGGTCGTGCGGCTGCGGCCGCGCCCGAACCTGGACGTGAACCGCCACTTCATATGCGACTACGGCCGCTCCAACTATCGCTGGATGAATCGCGGCGACCGGGTGGAGGCTCCGCTCGTGCGGGAAGGCGGTCGCCACGTCGCCACGGACTGGGACACCGCACTGGACCGCTTCGGCCAGATTCTCCGCGCGACGCGCGGACCCGTGGTCATCCTCGCGTCCGGGCGAGCTTCCACCGAATCGCTCGGACTGGTCCGGCACCTGGTGGAAGGGCGGCCGGTCACCGCGGCGGTGCAGGTGCCGCTCGGCGACGAGGCGCCGCTTCCGGGGGTTCCAGGACTCGCGCTTCGGCGTGAGCGGGCTCCGAACCTCGCCGGGGCCGAGCGGCTCGGCTACGTGCGCGACTGGTCCGGGGCGCTGGCCGCGGCGCGGGACGCCGCCGTGGTGATCATGCTCGACGCCGAGCTCTCCGCCGTGGACGAAGCGGCGCTCGCGGCCACCCGCGGCGCGCTGGTGCTGCTCGCGACGGTGCCGCCCGCTGGGCTTCGCAACGCGGAGCTCATCCTCCCGGTCACCACGATGGCGGAGGAGAACGGGGTCTACGTGAACCGCGACGGGCGCGCGCAGCGCTTTCAGCAGGCCAAAACCCCGCCGGGTATGGCGCGGCCCGGCTGGTGGATCGCCGGCGAGGTGCTCGCCGGCCCGGGTCCCGATGCGGACGCGCCCGCCACCGCCGACCAGGCGTTCGGCCTGCTGGGTCGGGCATGGCCGGTCTTCGCCGGTTTGACGCACGCGAGCCTCGGTTTCACCGGCCGGGTGCTGGCGGATGCGGCGCCGGCGCCGGCGGGAGTTGCCGGATGACCCCGGAGATGAAGGGATTCCTGCTGCTCAGCATTGCCAAGATGCTGGTCGTGTTCACCGTGGTCATGGTGGGCGTGGCGCTGCTGACCCTGATGGAGCGCAAGGTCTCAGCGTGGATGCAGAACCGGTTCGGGCCCAACCGGGTCGGCTGGGGCGGGCTGCTCCAGCCGATCGCGGACGGGCTCAAGAACATCGCCAAGGAAGAGACCTACCCCGCCGAGGCGAGCCGGGTGCTCTTCCTGCTCGCGCCCGCGCTCGCGTTCATTCCCGCGCTCATGCTGTCGGCGGTGATCCCGTTCGCCGCGCCGCTGCCGCTCGACGTCGACGTCACGCTGCCGGTCCTCGGGCGGATCGTGCACCACGGCCCGCTGCCGATGGTCGTGGCCGACGTCCCGGTCGGCTTTCTGTTCGTGCTCGCGATCAGCTCGCTGGGCGTCTACGGGATCGCCCTCGCCGGCTGGTCGTCGAACAGCAAGTACAGCCTGCTCGGCGGACTCCGCGCGAGCGCGCAGCTCATCTCCTATGAGGTCGCGATGGGGATGAGCCTGGTGCCGGTGCTGCTCCTCGCGGGCCAGGTGTCGTTCAGCGCCATCATCGCCGAGCAGCAGGCCGGGCTCTGGTACGTCGGCCCGCTCTTCCTTTCGTTCTTCGTCTTCCTGATCTCGGGGTTCGCCGAGACCAACCGGCTCCCGTTCGACCTGCCCGAGGCCGAGTCGGAGCTCACTGCCGGCTACCATACTGAATACAGCGCGATGAAGTTCTCCCTTTTCTTCATCGCGGAGTACGCCAACGTGGTCACCGTCTCGGCGATGGTGGCGACGCTCTTCTTCGGCGGCTGGGACATCCCCTTCACGCACGCCGACGACCAGGGCGGGCTCGTCTGGACGGTGCTCACGGGCCTCAGCTTCTTCGGGAAGACGTTGTTCTGGATCTTCTTCGTGATGTGGATCCGCTGGACGCTGCCGCGCTTCCGCTACGACCAGCTCATGGCGCTCGGATGGAAGCTGCTCACGCCGCTGGCGCTCACC
Source organism: Gemmatimonadales bacterium (assembly GCA_050733215.1). Lineage (GTDB taxonomy): Bacteria > Gemmatimonadota > Gemmatimonadetes > Gemmatimonadales > GWC2-71-9 > DASQPE01. The sequence goes on along the minus strand of JBOHSN010000011.1, from coordinate 20,298 downwards.
TACATCCTGGTGATTGCCACCGCGGTGTACCTGATCGAGCGGGTGCTCGGCATCACCGATCCGGTGGGACGCGCGCTCGCGCTCACCGGTCTCAATGTCGCGCTCGGGGTGCTGCTCTTCGTCGTGATCGACCGCGGCGCGATCGTCCGCGGGTCGGCGCGCGCGACCCGGGCGGCGCAACGGACGGCGGGCCGGGTGCCCGCGAGGGCTGCCTGATGGCGATCGGCGTCAAGGTCATGAAGCGCCCGGAGCGCGAGGTCAGCTACGTGCGGGCCACACTCAAGGGGCTGTCGCTCACCTTCAAGCACATGTTCGAGAAGAAGGTGACGATGCAGTACCCGGAGGAGAAGAGCACCGACTCCGTGCACGGAATGGGCGCGTGGAGCCTGTCTGCGCGCTGGCGCGGCACGCACCGGATGCTCACGGACGAGCAGGGGCGGTCCAAGTGCGTCGCGTGCGGGCTCTGCCCCCAGATCTGCCCGGCCAACTGCATCAAGCTGGTGCCGGGCGAAGACGAGCAGGGGAACCGGTACCCGCTGATCTACGAGATCGACGAGTTCCGCTGCGTCTTCTGCGGCTACTGCCAGGAGGTGTGTCCCGAGGAGGCGATCCACGTGGGTGTGCACTACGAGAACTCCGAGTACTCGCGGGGCCGGTTCGTGTACGACCTCGAGCGCCTCCACTCGCAGACCCATCCGGTCTCGACCCTGTGGGACCCGTCCGACCCCAAGGGTGAGTAAATGACGGAGGCGGTCTTCTGGTTCTTCGCGGCGATCGCGGTGGTCGCGGCGGTCGGCTGTGTGCTGCAGAGGAATCCTCTGTCGGCGGCGCTCTGCCTGGTGCAGGTGATGTTCGCGCTCGCCGCCATCTTCGTGCTGCTCGACGCGCAGTTCATCGCCGCGATCCAGGTGCTGGTGTACGCCGGTGCCGTGATGGTGCTGTTCCTGTTCGTCATCATGCTGCTCAATCTCGGCCGCACCGGGAACGACCTGCGCGGCGCGTCGGCGATCACGGGCACCCTGGTGACCGTCGGGCTCCTGACCGCCGAGCTGTGGGCGCTCTGGGCCTACACACCCGCCCGGCTCGCGACCGAGTTGCGGGCGGTGGCGGCGCTCGGAGGCGCGGAGGCAATCCGGTCGGCGTCGGCTGAGCGCGGGGTGGTGGGCGCGATTGCGGCCCCGCTGTTCGAGACCTACCTGGTCCCCTTCGAGATCACCTCGGTGCTCCTTCTCGCCGCCATCGTCGGCGCGGTGGTGCTCGCCAAGCGGAGGGTGTGATGCTCCTCGGCCCCGCGCTCGGGCTCTCGGCCATTCTCTTCAGCATCGGCGTGGCCGGCGTGCTGCTCCGGCGGAACGCCATCGTGATCTTCATGTGCGTGGAGCTCATGCTCAACGCCGTGAACCTCACGTTCATCGCTCTGGCCCAGCTGCACGGCATCAGCGGGCACCTAGTGGTGTTCTTCGTGATGACCGTGGCCGCCGCCGAAGCGGCGGTGGGCCTCGCGATCATCATCGCCGTGTACCGGCACAATCAGTCGATCGATCTCCAGAACATCAACCTGCTCCACGGCTGATGATCCGACTCGTCTGGCTCACGATCGCGCTCCCGCTCGCCGGGTTCGTGGTCAACGGCATTCTCGCGCTCACCGGCAGGCGGCTCCGGGCGGTCGTCTCCGGAGTCGGGGCGGGGGTGCTGCTGGCGGCGTTCGCGGTGGCCGTCGGGGTGTTCCTGGAGCTCCGCGCCAATCCGGGCGCCGCGCCGGCGGTCGTCACGCTGTGGCCGTGGATGCCCGTCGGCGACCTCCAGATCAGCATTGCCCTGCAGGTCGACCAGCTCTCCACCACGCTGCTGCTGATCGTGACCGGGGTCGGGAGCCTGATCCACCTCTTCAGCATCGGGTACATGGGCAGCGATCCCGGGTACGCCCGCTACTTCGCGTACCTGAACCTGTTCATCGTGTTCATGCTGGTGCTGATCCTGGGATCGAGCCTGCCGGTGCTCTTCATCGGCTGGGAGGGGGTCGGGCTCTGCTCCTACCTGCTGATCGGCTTCTGGTTCAACGACAAGGTCAACTCCGACGCGGGCAAGAAGGCGTTCATCGCCAACCGGGTGGGCGACTTCGGGGTGCTGGTCGCGATGTTCCTGCTCTGGCACACTCTCGGCACGCTGGAACTCACCGAGATCCTGGCGCGGGCTCCGGCGTTGAGCGTCGGCACCGCCACCGCGATCACGCTGTTCCTGCTGCTCGGCTGCACCGGCAAGTCGGCCCAGATCCCGCTCTACACCTGGCTGCCCGACGCCATGGCCGGCCCCACGCCGGTGTCGGCGCTGATCCACGCCGCGACGATGGTCACCGCGGGCGTGTATCTCGTCGCCCGCACCGGGGCCCTGTTCGCCATGGCGCCGTTCTCCAGCCTCCTCACCGCCGGACTCGGCGCGGCCACCGCGCTGTTCGCCGCGACGATCGCCCTCCGCCAGTACGACATCAAGCGGGTGCTGGCCTACTCCACGGTCTCCCAGCTCGGCTACATGTTTGTCGGGGTGGGGGCGGGGGCGTACTCGGCTGGCGTGTTCCACCTGGTCACGCACTCCTTCTTTAAGGCGCTGCTGTTCCTCGGCTCGGGCAGCGTGATCCATGCGATACACCACGCGTATCACGCCACGCATGGCCACGAGGATGCGCAGGATATGCGGAACATGGGTGGGCTGCGGCGCCACCTGCCGGTCACGTTCGTGCTGATGTGGATCGCCATGCTGGCCATCGCGGGCCTCCCGCCGCTGTCGGGCTTCTTCTCGAAGGACGCAATCCTGACCGCCGCATTCGCCCGCGGCGCCGAGCAGCCGGTCTGGTACGTGATCTACGGGTGCGGGGTCCTGACGGCGCTGCTCACCGGCTTCTACATGGCCCGCCTCATGGCCATGACGTTCCACGGTGAGAACCGGACCGGCGAGGCCGCGCGGGCCCATCTGCACGAGGCGCCGTGGATCATGACCGGCCCGCTCGTCGCGCTCGCGGTGCTCACGGTGGTCGGCGGGGCTCTCAACCTGCCCCATCTCGTCGGCGGTCACGAGGCGCTCACCGCCTGGCTGGAGCCGGTGACGCGCGCGGCGACGGAGCAGTGGCCGCTGTCGCTGCCGGCGGCGAGCGTCGAGTACGGCCTGGTGGGCGCGGCGATCGCGGTCGGCGGCATCGGGCTCCTGATCGGCTACCGCACGACGCTCGCCCGCCCGATTCCCACGGCCCGGGAGGCGCCGCCTGAGCGCGGGTTCGCGCGCGTACTCAACCGCAAGTACTTCGTGGACGAGATCTACGACGCGCTCTTCGTGCGGCCGCTCGTGTGGCTTTCCGACCGGGTCCTCTGGGGAACGGTGGACAAGGCCGTGGTGGACGGGATTTTCGTCCACGGTGGTGTGTTCGCGTCCCGCTGGGCGGGCCGGGTCGGCAGCCGGATCCAGAACGGGCAGGTCGGCGTGTATGCCGTCCTGTTCGTCATCGGCGCCGTGTGGGTGCTTCACACCATCCTGAGCTGACACCATGACCGAGCTTCTCGCGGCCATCGGCTACGAGCGCTGGATCCTGCACGTGCTGCTCGCCGTCCCGCTCGTCGGGATGGCGATCGTCATCGTCTCGCCCACGGCGTGGGCCCGGCACGTGGCGCTGGTGGTCTCGCTGGTAGAGTTCATCGTGTCGCTCGGGCTGTGGTGGGCGTTCGACCCCGCCGACCCCGGCATGCAGTTCGTGACGCAGGTGGCGTGGCTGCCGGACTGGGGCATCAGTTACTTCGTCGGGATCGACGGGCTCTCCCTGTTCATGGTGCTGCTGTCCACGTCGCTCATGCCGCTCCTGGTGTGGGGGAGCTGGAATCAGATCGACATGAAGCAGCGCGGCTTCTACGCGCTGCTGCTGGCGCTGAAGACCGGCATGCTGGGCGTGTTTCTCGCGCTCGACCTGTTCCTCTTCTACTGCTTCTGGGAGCTGCTGCTCATCCCGATGTACTTCCTGATCGGGATCTGGGGCAGCGGGAACCGGTTCTACGCCTCCGAGAAGTTCTTCATCTACACCTTCTCCGGGTCGCTGCTCATGCTGGTGGCGATCGTGTCGATGGTGTGGCTGATCGGGCAGCAGACCGGCACGTTCTCCTTCGCGTACGAGCATCTGCTCGCCAACAAGGATCTCGTGACGCGCGAGTCGCCCTGGCTCTTCGTGGCGTTCGCGGTGGCGTTCGCCGTGAAGGTGCCGGTGTTCCCGTTCCACACCTGGCTCCCCGACGCGCACGGCGAGGCGCCCACCGCCGGCAGCGTCGACCTCGCGGTCATCCTGCTGAAGATGGGCACGTACGGGTTCCTGCGGTTCGCGATCCCGTTCTTCCCGGCGTTCGCGTTGAGCCCCGGCGTGTCCGCGGTCATCGTGGCGCTGGCCGTGGCGGGCATCATCTATGGCGCCCTCGTCTCGATGGTGCAGCCCGACCTCAAGCGACTGGTGGCCTACTCGTCGGTGAGCCACCTCGGCTTCGTCATGCTGGGCATCTGGGCGGCCACCGTGCAGAGCGTGCAGGGCGCCATCATGGTGATGATCGCCCACGGGCTCTCGACTGGGGCGCTCTTCTTCCTCGTGGGCATGCTGTACGAGCGCCGGCACACCCGCATGATCGCGGAGTATGGCGGCCTCGCGCGCGTCGCCCCCCTCCTGGCCACCGCCTTCACTATCACGGCCTTAGCGTCGATCGGCCTGCCCGGGCTCAACGGCTTCATCGGCGAGTTCCTCGTGCTGCTCGGCAGCTTCGGGCGCTTTCCCGTCGCCACGATCGTCGCCACGACGGTCGTGGTGTTCTCGGCGGCGTACCTGCTCTGGGCGGTGCAGCGCGTCTTCTTCAATCCGCTCTCGAATCCCGCCAACGAGGGCGTGCACGACCTCAACCGGCGCGAGCTGGCGGTGCTGATTCCAATGGTGGCGGCGATGATCTGGATGGGGCTGTACCCGGAACCGCTGCTTCGGCGCACCGAGGCGGCTGCGCGCCGCTATGTCGAGATGGTCAGCCCGCACGTGGCGCCGCCGGCGCTGGGGGCGCCGGCGCTGGGGATGGAGGCCCGGCGATGATGGAGGCTCTCGACCTCACGACCCCGCTCGGCGCGACGGTGGCGCTGCTGCCCGAGTGCGTGCTCACGGGGTGGACGCTGCTGGTGCTGCTCTTCGTCTCGTGGCGCCACGAGACCGAGCGGCACAGCCGGACCGCGGGCTGGCTCAGCCTGGTGGGCGTGGTGCTGGCGGCGAACGCGCTCGCGGTGCTGTGGATCGCGGATGCCCGGCCGGCGGGCCTCGCGCACATGACCGCCCTGGACGACTACCGGTTCGGGGCGGCGGCGATCATCCTCGCGATGACCGCGGGCACCATTCTGCTGTCCATCCGCTATCTCGCGCGCCAGCGGCTCCTCGCGCCCGAGTACTACGCGCTGCTGCTCCTCGCGGCCACGGGCATGCTCTTCCTGGCCGGCGCGCAGGACATGATCACGCTGTTTCTCGGGCTCGAGGTCATGTCCGTGGCGGTGTACGTCCTGGCGGGCTTCGACCGCTTCCGCCGCTCATCCGCGGAGGCGGCACTCAAGTACTTTCTGATCGGCGCGTTCGCGTCCGCGTTTCTGCTTTACGGGATCGCCCTGATCTATGGCGCCACCGGCGAGACCAACCTCTCGCTGATCGGTCAGCGGCTGGGCGGTACGTTGAGCCCGATGGCCGGGCTCGGGCTCGCGTTACTACTCATCGGCTTCATGTTCAAGGTGGCGGTGGTACCGTTCCACATGTGGGCCCCGGACGTGTACGACGGGGCGCCCACGCCGGTGACCGGCTTCATGGCCACGGGCGTGAAGACGGCCGCGTTCGTGGCGCTGGTTCGGGTGCTGATGGAGGCGTTCCCCGGCGCCACCGCCATCTGGCAGCCGGCTGTGGGCGTGGTGGCGGTGGTTACGATCATTGTCGGGAACGTCGTGGCGCTGGCGCAGCGCTCGCTCAAGCGGCTGCTCGCCTACAGCTCCATCGCCCACGCCGGCTACGCGCTCGCCGGCGTCTGGGCCGGGAGCACACTCGGCGCCGCGTCGGTGCTGCTCTATCTGCTCGCGTATTCGATCGCCACGCTGGCCAGCTTCGGCGTCGTCGCCGCCGTCGAGCACGTCGGCTCGCGCACCGTGCTGGTGGACGACCTCGAGGGACTCTATTCCGTGCGGCCGTGGGGCGCGCTCTCGCTCAGCATCTGCCTGCTCTCGCTGCTCGGCTTCCCGGGGACCTTTGGCTTCATCGGCAAGTGGTACCTCATCTCCGCCATGGTCGCCGAAGGACAGTACATCCTTCCGGTCGTACTCGTGCTCGGCAGCCTCGTGTCCGCGGGTTACTATCTGCCGGTCATCATGGCGATGACCATGAAGCCCTCGCGGTCGCCTGAGTCGCATCGCCAGGTCTCGTTCTCGTGGGCGGCCCGCGCCACCGTGGCGCTCGCGGTGGCGGTGACGGTGGTCTTCGGACTCTGGCCGTCGGGTCCGCTCGCGGGCGCGCTGCACAGCGCCGAGCCGCTCGGGCCACCGGCGGGGCCCATCGCTCAGGTGAGAGGTGAGAGGTGACAGGTGCGAGGGGCTGGTGCGCCGCCCCTCTCACCTCTTACCTCTCACCCGTTTCCGGAAAGCGCAGATGAACGTTCCAAAGTCGATCTTTCGGCAGTACGACATCCGCGGCATCGTAGAGAAGGAGCTCACGCCGGATTTCGCCCGGGCGCTCGGGCGGGCGTTCGCCGGCGCCGCCTGGGACAAGGTGGGTCACGCGCCGACTGTCGCGGTCGGGCGGGATAATCGGCCGTCGGGTCCGGCGCTCGCGGAAGGGTTCCGCCAGGGCGTGGCGGACGCGGGCGGCACGGCCATCGACGTCGGCATGCTGCCCACGCCCGCGTTGTACTTCGCCGTGTCGGCGCTCCGCACCGATGCGGGCTGCCAGGTCACGGGATCGCACAACCCGCCCGAGTTCAACGGCTTCAAGATGGTCGCCGCGGGCGAGGCGCTGCATGGCGACGAGATCATCGGACTCTGGGAGGTCATCGTCGCCGAGCGATGGCGGAGCGGGGCGGGGCGCCAGACGAGCGATGGCTCGGTGCTGGGCAAGTACAAGGACGCCATCGTGGGGCGCCACCGGCTCCGCCGCCCGGTCCGGGTGGTGGCGGACTGCGGCAACGGCGTCGGCAGCGTGATCGCCGTCCCGACGCTCGAGGCGCTCGGCGCCGAGGTCACTCCGCTCTTCTGCGAATCGGACGGCACCTTCCCCAATCACCATCCCGACCCCACCGTCCCGGAAAACCTGCGCGACCTCCAGGCGGCGGTGCGGCGCACGGGGGCGGAGCTCGGCATCGCCTTCGACGGAGACGCCGACCGGATCGGCGCCGTGGACGAGCACGGCGAGATCATCTTCGGCGATCAGCTCCTGGTGATCTACGGACGGGACGCGGTCCGGCGCTTCGGCGCCGGCACTCCGGTGATCTTCGACGTGAAGTGCTCCGAGCTCCTGCCCCAGGCGTTGGAGAAGGCGGGCGCGAAGCCGGTCATGTGGAAGACTGGCCACTCGCTCATCAAGGCCAAGATGAAGGAGATGAAGGCGCCGCTCGCCGGCGAGATGAGCGGGCACATGTTCTTCGGCGGCGACTACCTCGGCTTCGATGACGCGCTGTTCGCCGCCGCCCGCCTCCTCGAGGTGGTGTCCGGGCAGCCGTTCGGCCTCGCGACGCACCTGGCCGACCTGCCCAAGACCTACGCCACGCCCGAGATCCGGGTGGACTGCCCGGAGGAGATCAAGTTCGAGATTCCGGAGCGGGCGGCCCGGCACTTCGGCGCGAAGTATCCCGTCAACACGATTGATGGCGTGCGCATGACCTTCCCGACGGGGTGGGGGCTGATCCGCTCGTCCAACACCCAGCCGGTGCTGGTGCTGCGCTTCGAGGCCACCGATCCGGACGCGCTCAACGCCTATCGTGGCGAGGTCATGAGCTGGCTCGCCGCGCAGGCGTGACCGCGTAGCCGAGTGCCGCCCCGGGTCCGGCGGCTCGTCGTCGCGCTGGTCGCGCTCGGCGGGCTCCTGTTCGCCGGGCGATGGGCGGCGGAGCTCCTGGCCGACCGCTGGTGGGCGGGCGAGATCTCGCCCGCCGCCGTCTCGTTCCTCACCGGCTGGCACCTCCTCCGCGGCACGCTCGAGGCCGGCGGCATCCTCGTCGCGGCGGCGTGGTTCACCGGCCACCTGCTGGTCGTCTACCGGGCGATCGGCTCGGTCCAGATCGCCCGCCACGTCGCCAATCTCGAGATCCGCGAGGCCATCACCTCCGACCTGCTGCTCGCCATCGCGGTGGGCGGTGGGCTGCTGCTCGGCGTGCTGGCCGGGAGCGGCGGCGGCGCCTGGGGCTCGACCGTCGCGCTCGCGTGGGAGGGTCTGAGCTACGCCGTCCGCGAGCCGGTGTTCGGTCACGACCTCGGACTCTACGTCGCGCAGCTCCCGCTCTGGCGCACCCTGCACAACTTCGCGTTCCTGCTCTCGGTGCTCGCGCTGGTCATCTGCCTGGCGCTGTACAGCCTCGTGGGGGCCATCCGCTGGGTCGAGGGCCGGCCCGCGATCAGCGACCACGCCCGCTCCCACCTCGGCTGGATCCTCGTCTCGCTCGCGCTCGTCTTCGCGTGGGGCTACCTGCTCGAACCCTACGAGCTCGTTGCGGGCATCCACGGCGTGCCGGACCGCTCCGCGGTCGAGCTCTCCGCGCTGGTGTCGCCGGGGCTCACCGGTACCGCGCTCATGGTGGCGGTGATGTCGGCGCTCTGGGCCTCGCGTGCGCGGCACGCCCTCGCGGCCGCCGGCTGGCTGGTGCTCATCCTGGCTTCGGTGATCGGGCACTACGTGCTCCCCGCCTTCGTCGGCGACCCCGGCGCTCCCGCGGTCGATCCCGCGCTCACCCGCCAGCTCGAGCGCACGGCGTTCGGGCTCGACGCGTTGGGTGACTCGACCGACGGCGCGCTCTTCGTGGATGGATCACCGCCCGTGGTGGCGCCGCTCTGGGACGAGCGCAGCGTCGCCGAGGCGCTCCGGAGCGACGGGAGTGACAGCCACGAGGCGCTCCGGGCCGACGCCGCGGTGCTCTCCGTCGAGCAGCGGCGCCTCCCCGTGTGGCTCGTGGTGCGCTCCGCGGCCGACCGCCGCCCCGCCACCTCCGCGGCGGCGGTGCTGGCCGTGGCCGCGGACCGGGTGTCGTCCACCGGCGAGCCGCTCTTCTACCGCTTGGGCGACACCCTTGCGTACCCCACGCCCTACACGCTGCTGGACCTCAGCGCGCGGGCGCTACACCCGGGCGCGACTGCGCCCGATCTGAATCGGCACGCCCGCGGCCCGACCCTGGACTCGTGGAGCAAGCGCCTGGTGCTCGCATGGTCCCTTCAGGTCGGCCGGCTGCTGGGCACGCTGCCGCCCGGCGCGCGCCTCGCGTGGCGCCGATCGCCGGCGGAGCGGCTCAGGGCCCTGATGCCGTTCGCCGAGTGGGGACGTCCGGTGGCCCGGGTCATCGATGGCGAGCTGGTCTGGGTCGCCGATGGCTACCTCGTGTCCGGGACGTTCCCGCTCGTCGAGCGGCTTCCGTGGCGCAACGGCGCGGTGAGTTCGGCCCGGGCGGGATTTCTCGGCGTGGTCCGCGCCGAATCGGGCGAGACCCGGCTCTACCTGCGCCCGGACGCGGGTCAGCTGGCGCAGGCCTGGGCGGATGTGGCGGCCGGCGTGGTGCGTCCGGCCGCGGAAACGCCGCGAAACGTGGCCGCCGCGCTCGCGTACCCGGCGGAGCTCTTCGAGGGGCAGTCGCGGGCTCTGGAGCGGAGCGCGTGGAACGCCGGTGCGCTCAGCGGCCGGCCCGAGAGCGGCGCGGGCGAGCCATCGCCGCCCGAGCGCGGTTGGTTGCCGGGCGCGGCCGGCACCCGGCTGGTGGCGCTCTACGAGCGCCCGCTGGGACGGCGCGTGAGCACCGTGCTCGGTGCCACGATGCAGGACGGCCTGCCGAGGCTCCGCCTGCTGCGGGTCGATACCGGCGCAACGCTCCCCGCCCCCCGCATGCTCGAGGAGACCTGGAACCGCTTCCCGTCCTACCAGCGGCTGGCGGAGTCGGTCCGCGCGAGCGTCGGTCGGGCGGATACCCTCAGCCGCGGCCCGCTCATGATCTGGCGCGGTGACGACACGTTGGGCGCGTATCGGCCGCGGTTCGCGCCTCGCTCCGGGGGCGGGGTGTCGCTGCTGTGGGTGAGCGTCGCGCACGGCCGGCGGGTCGGGGCCGGGCGCAATCTCGCGTCGGCCTGGGACAATCTGCTTGGCGGATCGGCGCCGGTGCCTCCGGTCCTGCCCTCGGCGACGCTCGACGAGGCCCGGCGCTGGGCGCACATCGCCGATTCGGCCCTCCGCGCCGGCGACTGGGCCGGCTTCGGCCGCGCGTTTGACGCGCTCCGCCAAGTGCTCGCCCCGCCGGTTGATTCGATCCCGGCGGACACGACCCCAGCGCCGCCGTAGTAGCTGGCTGATTCGGTCGGAACGGGCAACAGACGACAGGTTTCAGGGGAGCCGACGGCGCGTCAGCGCGGCAGCCGCGACCAGCTTGCTCCACCTCCCCGGCCGGGCTAGGTTGCACCCGCTTTTTCACCGGAGCTCGGCGCGTGTCGCGAACGGCGGTCCTCGCACTCGGCGGGAACGCGCTCGCCCGCGCGGGTGAGCCCGCGACGATCACCAACCAGTTCCGGCACGCCCGTGAGAGCGTCGCGCCCATCGTGCAGCTCGCCCGCGAGGGGTGGCGCATCGCGATCGTCCACGGCAACGGCCCGCAGGTCGGCGACGAGCTCGCGCGCAACGAGATCGCCCGCCGCGAGGTCGAGCCGCTCCCGCTCGGCGTGCTCGTGGCCTCCACCGCCGGCTGGATCGGCTACATGCTCCAGCAGTCGCTTCAGAACGCGCTCCGCGCGGAGCGGGTCGAGCGCGACGTGATCACGGTGATCACGCAGACGCTCATCGATCCCTACGATCCCGCCCTCAACCGCCCCACCAAGCCGATCGGCCACGCACTCGCCGAAGAGCGAGTAGACGAGCTCCGGGAGTGGGGGTTCGCGGTCGGCCGCGACGGCGGCGGCCGCTGGCGGCGTCTGGCGGCGAGCCCCCGGCCCATCGGCGTGCCGGAGCTCCCGCTGGTGCGGCGCCTGGTGGAGGCCGGCGCGATCGTGATCGCCGCGGGGGGCGGCGGTCCGCCGGTCTACCAGCACCCGCTGCTCGGCTACGAGGGCGTGGACGCGGTGGTGGACAAGGATCATGTCGCGGCGATCGTCGCCGCCCAGCTCGGGGCCGAGGTGCTGATGATCCTGACCGACGTCGACGCCGTGTACGACGGGTGGGGAACGCCGGCGGCGCGGCGCCTCCGCCGCATGACCCTCGCGGACGTGGATGATCTGATCGCGTCGGGCGGCGTGGACGAGGGCGGCATGAAGCCGAAGATCGAGGCGGCCGCCGGCTTCGTGCGGGGGGGTGGGACGCGCGCGGTGATCGCGCGGCTCCCGGACGGCCCCGCCGCGCTGCGCGGCGAGGCAGGCACAACACTGGTGAGGACGGCGTGAACATCCACGAGTACCAGGCCCGCGCGTTGCTCAAGGCGCAGGGCATTCCGATGCTGGACGGCGATGTCGCGTCCACGCCCACCGAGGCCGAGGCGATCGCCCGGCGCCTCGGCGGCACCGTGGTCATCAAAGCGCAGGTGCACGCGGGCGGCCGCGGCAAGGCGGGCGGCGTGAAGCTGGCGCGGACCCCCGCTGAGGCGCTGGACAACGCTTCGGAGATCCTCGGTATGCGGATCAAAGGGCTCGAGGTCCAGAAGGTGCTGGTGGTGCCCGCCGCGGAAATCGCGACCGAGAGCTACGTCGGCCTCATCATGGACCGCGAGACGCAGCGGCCCGTGTTCATGGTGAGCGCCGCGGGCGGCGTGGACATCGAGGAAGTCGCGGCCACGAATCCCGACAAGATCACCCGACTGGCCGTGGATCCCACGCATGGGCTCTTCGCGCACCAGTCGCTCGCGCTCGCCTTCTCGCTCTACCGCGACTTCACCCAGGTGAAGGCCGCGGCGCGGATCATGGAGCAGCTCTACGCCGCGTTCGTCGCCAACGGCTGCTCGCTCGCCGAGATCAATCCACTGGTCACCACGCCGGACGGCCGGGTGCTCGCGCTCGACGCCAAGATCGCCATCGACGACAACGAGCTGTTCTGGCGCCCCGATCTCGGCGTGCTGCGCGACGACACCGCCGAGGAGCCGAGCGAGGCGGCGGCGCGCCGCGCCAACCTCTCGTTCATCAAGCTCGAGGGAAACGTGGGATGTGTCGTGAACGGCGCCGGCCTCGCCATGGCGACGATGGACCTGGTGAAGTACTACGGCGGCGAGCCGGCGAACTTCCTCGATATCGGCGGCAGCTCGAGCCCGGAGAAGGTGATCAACGCGCTCAAGATCATCACCGCCGATCCGCGGGTGAAGGCGATCCTGTTCAACATCTTCGGCGGGATCACCCGCACCGACGACGTCGCCAACGGCATCGTGGCCGCGACCCGCCAGTTCCAGGTGGCCGTGCCGATCGTCATCCGCCTGACTGGCACCAACGAGGTGGAGGCCATCCGCATTCTCGAGGGCGTCGGGATGACGGCGCTGAGCGACATGGACGAGGCGGTACAGCGGGTGGTCACGCTGGCGCGGGAGGCCGCATGAGCATCTTCGCCGACGCGAGCACCCGGCTCCTCGTCCAGGGCATCACCGGCCGCGAAGGTTCGTTCCACACCCGGCAGATGCTGGAGTACGGCACCAAGGTCGTGGCGGGGGTCACGCCGGGGAAGGGCGGCCAGACGTTCGAGCAGAAGGTGCCGGTGTTCAACACCGTGGCCGACGCGGCTCGCGCCACCGGCGCGAACTGCGCCGTGATCTACGTGCCGCCGATGGCGGCGGCAGGCGCCGTGTTCGAGGCGGCCGACGCCGGCATTCCGCTGATCGTGTGCATCACCGAGGGCATCCCGGTGATGCACATGAGCCGGGTGATGCCGTACGTGCAGGACCGTGGCGTGCGCCTGATCGGGCCGAACTGTCCCGGGCTCATCACCCCTGGCGCGCGGGCCAAGGTCGGCATCATCCCGGGCAATATCTGCTCGGCCGGGCGGGTAGGGATGGTTTCGCGGAGCGGCACGCTCACCTACGAGGTCGTGAATCACCTCACGCGGGCCGGGATCGGGCAGAGCACCTGCGTCGGCATCGGCGGCGATCCGGTCATCGGCACCAACTTCATCGACTGCCTGCGTGCGTTCCAGGAGGATCCCGAGACCGATGCGATTGTCCTCATCGGCGAGATCGGCGGGACCGATGAGCAGAAGGCGGCGGCATGCGTGAAGGCGCACGTCACCAAGCCCGTCGTCGGCTTCATCGCGGGACAAACCGCGCCTAAGGGGCGCCGCATGGGGCACGCGGGCGCAATCATCTCGGGCAGCTCCGGGACGGCGGAAGAGAAGCTTGCCGCGTTCGAGGCGGCGGGCATCGGGATCATGCGGCGGCCGGCGGACGTCGTCAACCTGCTCAAGAAGCGACTGAAGACCGCGTGAGCGGTAAGCGGTGAGCGGGCCCGCCGAGCGGGCGCTCACTGCTCAGCGGAGCCCCCGCTTACCGCTCACCGCTCACCTTCAAGGAGACTCCGTGTCGCATACGCTGGGAATCATCAAGCCCGACGCCATCGAAACCGGCAGGGCGGGGCTCATCCTCGCGCATCTCCAGCACGAGGGCTTCGTTTTGCGCGCCGCCCGGCTCATCCGCCTCACGCCGGCCCAGGCGGGCGTGTTCTACGAGGTGCACCGGGGGCGCCCCTTCTACGCCGACCTGGTGGCATTCATGAGCAGCGGGCCGTGCCTGCCCATGGCGCTGGAGCGCGACGACGCGGTGGCCCACTTCCGCCGGGTCATCGGCGCCACCGATCCCAAGGATGCGGCCGAGGGAACGATCCGGAAGCTGTATGCGGAGTCGAAAGGCCGGAACGTGGTACATGGATCCGACAGCGACGAGAACGCCGCGAGCGAGATTGCCTTCTTCTTCCCGGGCGCCGAGCTCGCGGGACTGTGGGGCCGGTAGGGCGTACCGCCTCTACCGCCTCTACCGCCTCTGCCGCCTCTACCGCCTACCTACTTGCCCTAACCCCTGAACACTTGATAGCTTACACGGCTATGCTACGCGTGGATCTGCGGGAAATTTCCCGCGGTCCGATGGATACCGCGGGCGTGCTCCAGCCCGACGATCCCGTGTTCCAGGGCCTCGAGTTGGGGCTCGCGAGCCCGGTTTCCGTCGAGGGCCGGCTGCAGGAAACCGGGCCGGGCGAGTTCTTCTGGCGGGGCAGGGTGCGCGGCGAGGTGCGCGGTGGCTGCCGCCGGTGTCTGACCGACGTCGCGCACCCGGTGGATGTCGAGCTGAACGTGCTGTTCAGCGAGGATCCTGATGCGGCCGACGACCCCAGCGTGTATCCGCTTGCGCCGGCTGCGCCGGTGATCGATCTGGGCGCCGCGATCCGCGAGGAGCTCGCGCTCGCCATCCCGGCGTACCTGCTCTGCCGGGAAGACTGCGCGGGTCTCTGTCCGCGGTGCGGGGCCGATCTGAATGCCGGTGCGTGCCCGTGCACCCCGGCCGAACCTGTCTGAGGACGCCATGGCCGTTCCGAAGCGACGTACGTCGAAGTCCAAGAAGCGCCTGCGCCGGGGTCACCACAGCGGCGCCGGCATGCGCACCCAGGCATGTCCCCGCTGCAGCTCGCCCAAGCTGCCGCATCGCGTGTGTCCTACCTGCGGTTACTATCGCGGCAAGAAGCTGGTCGAGGTCAAGGAAGACTGAGCGTGATTCGCGTCGCGGTGGACGCGATGGGTGGGGACCGGGCCCCCGACGCCGAGGTCGAGGGCGCCCTCGCCGCGCTCGGAGAGTTGCCGCCGACGTTCGTGGTGCAGCTCGTCGGCCGACCCGACGTGATCGAGCCGCAGCTCGCGCGGCACCGGGCGGTGAACCAGAGCCGCATCGAGATCCGGCCCGCCGCGGAAGCCATCGGCATGGGCGAGAAGCCGCTCGCCGCGGTCCGCAAGAAGCAGGACTCGAGTCTCGTGGTGGGGCTGCGCCTTCAGGCACAGGGCGACTCCGACGCGTTCGTCTCCGCCGGCAACACCGGCGCCGTACTGGCGGCATCCACCATGATCCTCGGCCTCCACGACGGAGTGGAGCGGGCCACCGCCGCGACACCGTTCCCCACCGCTGATCACCCGGTCCTCGTCCTCGACGGGGGCGCGAACGTGGACTGCACGCCCCGCGAGCTGGTCAACTTCGCCTATCTCGGGACCGCTTACGCCCGCGACATCTTTGGCCGCCCGAACCCCACCGTGGGGCTGCTCAACGTGGGTGAGGAAGACGAGAAGGGGAACGCGCAGGCGCGGGAGACCCACCAGCTCCTTCGCCAGTCGCCCGGGCTCAACTACATCGGCAACATCGAGGGTCGCGACATCCTGCCCGGCCATCCCCGCCACGGGCCGATCGACGTGGTCGTCTGCGACGGGTTCGTCGGCAACATCGTGCTCAAGTTCTACGAATCCGCCGCGAAGATGCTGGTCGGCCTGCTCAAGCGGGAGGCGCCCACGGTGCTCACCCGTGAGGATTTCGGCCGCGTGCTCCGGATTCTGGACTACACCGAGTACGGCGGCGCCCCGCTGCTCGGGGTGAAGGGCATCTCGATCATGTGCCACGGCTCGTCGAGCGGGAACGCGATCAAGAACGCGATCCGCGTGGCGGTGCAGGCGGTCGAATCGCACATGAACCAGCACATCAAGGCGCAGTTCGTACAGCGCGCGGCCGCGGGCGCATGACTCGCCGGCCCATCGCCGCCATCACCGGGCTTGGCACCGCGGTTCCCGCCACGGTCGTCACCAACCACGATCTTTCTCAGACGCTCGAGACGTCGGACGAGTGGATCGTCGAGCGCACCGGCATCCGGGAGCGGCGGGTGGCGCGGGAGGAGTCGCTGGCGTCGCTCTGCGAGACCGCTTCCCGCACGGCGCTCGCCCGGGCAGGGCTCGCGCCGCTCGATCTCGATTCCATCGTGCTCGGCACGGTCACGCCCGACCGGCGCATGCCCGGCACCTCGTGCGATCTCCAGGCGGTGCTCGGCGCGCACAACGCGGCGGCGTTCGACATCTCGGCGGCGTGCCCCGGCTTCATCTACGCGCTGACGATCGCGGAGGGGCTGATCGCCTCGGGCCAGAGCCGGAACGTGCTCGCCCTCGGCGCGGAGAAGCTCTCCACCATCACCGACTGGCAGGACCGCTCGACCGCCGTGCTCTTCGGCGATGGCGCGGGCGCCGCCACGGTACAGCGGGCGCCCGGTGACGGACGCGGGATCCTCTCGACCTTCATCCGGTCCGACGGGCGCCTCGCGCCGCTGCTGTGGATTCCGGGCGGCGGCTCGGCCGATCCGATCAGCGAGAAGGTCGTCCGGGAGCGCTCGCACTACATGAAGATGGCCGGCCGCGAAGTGTTCAAGGCGGCGGTGCGCGCGATGGCGGAGGCCACCGACGAGGCACTCCGCCGTGCCTGCGTGACGGCCGATCAGATCGACCTGTGCGTGCCGCACCAGGCCAACGTGCGGATCATCGAGGCGACCGCGAAGCACGCCGGCATCCCGATGGACAAGGTCATGGTGAACCTCGATCGCTACGGCAACACCTCGGCCGCGTCGATCCCCCTCGCTCTGGACCAGGCGATCCGCGAGGGCCGCGTCGGCCCGGGCTCGCTCCTCCTCTTCGTCGCGTTCGGCGCCGGATTCACCTGGGGCAGCGCCGTCGTCCGGTGGTGAACGTCGTCATGTGCCCCGGCCAGGGGGCGCAGAGGGTCGGCATGGGGAAGGATCTGGCCGAACGGTTTCCCGCGGCGCGGGATACCTTTGCCGCCATCGACGACGCGCTCGGCGCTCCGCTGTCCCGGGTCATGTGGGAAGGTCCCGAGGACGAGCTGACGCTCACCCACAATGCGCAGCCGGCCATCCTTGCCCACTCCGCCGCGGTGCTCGCCGCGGTGGGCGATCGGCTGGTGGGCGCCACCGCCGCCGCCGCCGGCCACAGCCTCGGGGAGTACAGCGCTCACATCGCGGCGGGGAGCGTCCCGGCCACCGCCGCCGCGCGGCTGGTGCGCCGCCGCGGCGAGCTGATGCTGGAGGCGGGTCGCCGCCGGCCCGGCGCCATGTCCGCCGTGCTCGGCCTCGATCCGGCGGAGGTCGAGGCCGCCTGCCGTGAGGCATCACGGAACGGTGAGGTAGCCGTGCCGGCGAATCTCAACAGCCCGGAGCAGACCGTCATCTCCGGTGATCCCGACGCCGTGAGCCGGGCCGGCGACGGCTGCAAGGCGCGTGGTGCCAGGCGGGTCGTGCCGCTCAAGGTGAGCGGGGCCTTCCACTCGCCGCTCATGGCGCCGGCGGCGGAGGGCCTGGCGGAGGCGCTCGCGGGGGCGGCCTTCGGTGATCCCCGCTGCCCGGTCATCGCCAATGCCACCGCGGAACCGGTGCGGCGGGCCGCCGACGCGGTGCGGCTCCTTGTCGCGCAGCTCACGGCGCCGGTGCGCTGGAGCGACTGCATGCGCGCCGCAGCCGGGCTCGCGCCGGCCGCCCTGTTCGTCGAGGTGGGTCCCGGCAACGTGCTCGCGGGACTGCTCAAGCGGATCGTGCCGGAAGCCCGGGCGGTGGCGCTCGGGACGGCGGACGAGGTGGAGAGATTCCTGGAGGGTGAGCGGTAAGCGGTAAGCGGTGAGCAGGCCCGCTTGTCGAGCCCCGCTCACCGCTCACCGAAATACGCCATGAACATCGACCTCACGGGTAAGACCGCCTTCGTCACCGGCAGCACGCGCGGCATCGGCAGCGCCATCGCCGCGACGCTCCATGCGGCAGGCGCGAAGGTCGCCGTGGTCGGCCGCGACCTGGAACGGGCCAGGGCACGCGCGTCGGCGCTCGGGGACCGCGCTGTGGGCGTCGCGTGCGACGTGGTAGACCCGGTCCAGGTGGACGCCGCCGTCGCGGCCGCGGAGGCCGCGCTCGGCCCCATCGACGTGCTGGTGAACAACGCCGGCCTCACCCGCGATCAGGTCCTGCTCCGGATGAGCGCCGACGATTGGGACACGGTGCTCGACGCGAACCTGAAGGGCGCCTTTCACACGACGCGGACGGTGACGAAGGGCATGATGAAGCGGCGCGCCGGCCGCATCATCAACATCACGAGCGTCGTGGGTCTGACCGGGAACAAGGGCCAGGCCAACTACGCGGCGTCCAAGGCCGGGCTGATCGGATTCAGCAAATCGGTCGCGAAGGAGTACGCGAGCCGCAACATCCTGGTGAACTGCATCGCGCCCGGGTTCATCGAAACCGACATGACGCACGCCTTGCCGGGGGAGGCGAAGGCGGCCTTATTACACCAGATTGCGCTGGGCCGCCTCGGGCGGCCGGACGATGTGGCCGGCGCCGTGCTGTTCCTGGCGTCGGACCTGGCTGCCTACATCACCGGCCAGGTGCTGGTGGTGGACGGCGGCATGGTCATCTAGGCGAACCTCAATCCCGTTACGAGAGGATGGCATGAGCGACCTCGAAGAGAAGGTCAAGGACATCATCGTCGAGGAGCTGGGGGTCGAGCGCGAGAAGCTCACCGGCGAGGCGAGCTTCATGGAGGACCTCGGCGCCGACAGCCTCGACACCGTCGAGCTCGTGATGGCGTTCGAGAAGGAATTCGACATCGACATCCCCGACGAGGAGGCGGAGAAGCTTCGCACCGTGGGGGATGCGATGAGTTACCTGCACCAGAAGATCGGGAAGTAATCTTGCCTCACCGCGTCGTCGTCACCGGCATCGGGCTGGTGACTCCGCTGGGCGCCGACGTCGATTCCACCTGGTCCGGACTGCTCGCCGGGAAATCCGGCGCCGGCCCGATCACCAAGTTCGATCCCGCCAAGCTCCAGGTCCGCTTCGCGTGCGAGGTGAAGGGATTCGACGCGGCGCAGTACATGGATCGCAAGGAAGCTCGCCGCTACGACCTCTTCGCGCAGTTCGCGCTGGGGGCGGCGCACCAGGCCGTCACTCAGGCGGGCCTCGAAGGCCGCGTCCCAGCGCCGGAGCGCACCGGGGTCATCATCGGCAGCGGCATCGGGGGGATGCAGACCTACGAAGAGAATTGCAGCATCTACCTCACCAAAGGTCCCGACCGGGTGAGCCCGTTCTTCGTGCCGATGTACATCCCCGATATCGCCGCGGGCCTCGTGTCCATGCGCTACGGCCTCAGGGGGGCGAACTTTGCCACGGTGTCGGCCTGCGCCTCGTCGGCGCACGCCATCGGCGAGTCCTACACCATGATCCGGCACGGCATGGCGGACGCCATGGTCGCGGGCGGGAGCGAGGCCGCGATCACCGGCCTCACCGTGGCGGGCTTCCAGAACATGAAGGCGCTCTCCACCCGCAACGACTCGCCGGAGACAGCCAGCCGCCCGTTCGACGCCGACCGTGACGGGTTCGTGCTGGGCGACGGCGCCGGGGTGGTGGTGCTCGAGAGTCTGGAGCACGCCGAGCGGCGGGGCGCCCACATCCTGGGCGAGATGGTGGGCTACGGACTGAGCGCCGACGCGCATCACCTCACCCAGCCCGCGCCGGAGGGGCGCGGTGCGGCGCAGGCGATGCGGGATTGCCTGGCCGACGGCGGCATCGACCGCAACGACGTGGACTACATCAACGCGCACGGTACCTCCACGCCGCAGGGCGACGCCGCCGAGACCCAGGCGGTGAAATCGGTGTTCGGCGAGCACGCGCCCCAGCTGGTATTCGGCTCCACCAAGTCCATGACCGGACATCTGCTTGGCGCGGCGGGAGGGGTCGAGTTCGCGGTGTCGTTGCTCGCAGCGCGGTGCGGCAGCATCCCGCCCACTATCAATCAGTTCACGCCCGATCCAGAATGCGACCTTCCCTCCGCGCCGAACAAGACGCTGCAGCGCAAAGTGCGCGTGGCGCTCTCGAACTCGTTCGGTTTTGGGGGACACAATGTGACGCTCGCCGTGAAGGCGTGGGAGTAACGCTATCGGCTATCCGCTATCCGCTATCCGCTCGTGCCGCGGTCGCTCGGATCGCCGCCCCCAGCACCGAGCGGCAGCGGAGCGGGCGGATAGCGGATAGCGGATAGCCGATAGCGGATAGCCGATAGCC
>JBOHSN010000010.1:0-57461 GCA_050733215.1 Gemmatimonadales bacterium | reverse complement strand
CCGTTCGGCACGTCCGTGTTGGCGTGGTGCCGCCCGCTCGCGTTGGCGGAGGCGGAGGGTGATGGAATCTGAGCTCGCGGCTGGGCGACGCTGGAAGCTGATCCGGATCGCCGCGGCGGTGGTGGGCGGGTCCATAGCCCTGCTGGCGCTTCTGGGCGACCGCCTCGGCTTGGGCGACACCGGTGGCTTCGGCGCAAGCCAAGCGCTCGCTGCGGTGCTGGGGGCCGCCTTGGCGGCCATCGGATGGGCGGGAAGCCGGACTCCGGCGCTGTACCGGGAAGCCGCGCTGATGCTGCTCAACACCATCGTCCTGCTGGGGCTGTTCGAGCTTGGGGCAGCTCTGCTGCTGAGGGTGATCAGCCCTCACGCCCTGCCTCAAACGCCAGCGGGCGACGACACGAGGGCCTCCTACTATAGGGCGAAGGATTGGAGCGAGGCGTACTGGCTGGAGTTCGAGCAGGTCAGGTCGAACTATCAATATCATCCCTACCAGATCTGGCGGATGGGTCCCTTCGAGGGTCGGCTGATTCGCATCGGGCCTAGCGGCCTGCGGGACACGCCTGGGGCCGAGTGCGTCCCGGGCGCTTACGTCGTAGACGTGTTCGGCGGGTCGACCGTGTGGGGGCTCGGGGTCCCCGATTGGGGCACGGTTCCGGCGTATCTCCAAGCAGCTCTCCGTCAGGCTCGCCAGGGGCCGGTGTGTGTGCGGAATCTCGGGCAGCTCGGCCTGAACTCGACCCAGGATCTGATCGCGCTACTAGGTGAGTTGAGGGCGGGCCGGATTCCCGACCTCGTGGTCTTTCTGAGTGGCGTCAACGATGTCATCCCTGCTTTCCAGCACGGCGAGGCAGGGATGCACTTTGACATCCAAGACATCGCAGGGACTCTGGAGGGCCTCCGGAACCGGCGGGCCAGGCAATCGCTGAGCCTGAGCTGGCTCAAGCGCCTCAACCTGTATCGGCTGGGCAGCTGGATCAGGGGGGCGGGACGGCGCGAGCCAGAGCCGGGCCGGTTTCGCTACGAGGGCACCCCGCACATGTCGGACACATTGGCCCAGTCGATCGTTCGAGTCTGGCTCGCGAACTACCGCGCCGTCGAAGCCCTTGGGCGCGAGTACGGCTTCGGGTACGGGTTCTTCTGGCAGCCCACCGTGCTGGTGGGCCGGAAGCCGCTCACCGCTGAGGAGGAGCGGTTCAAGGCTGGGGAACGTTTCAGGCCGCTGTTCGAGTTGGTGGATGGGCACCTCGCATCAGTCGGGCCTCCCGAATACCCGTTCCTGCACAACCTGGTCGATGTGTTCGAAGGCGATAGCTCACCGATCTATGTCGACTGGCACCACTTGACGCCCGAGGGCAACCAACGTGTGGCCGACGCGATCGCGGTCCGCCTGGCGGCGAACCGGCAGGGTCGTCGCGCCCGGTAGCGCACCGAAGGAGCTCCCACCCCGCGGGAGCGCACGATCCGCGGCTGCTACCGACCGAGCCGGCGGCGCAGACGGAGCGTCAGCCCGGCCCCGGCGAGCGTCAGCCCCGCGAGCGTGAGCAAGCCGGCCGTGAAGCTCCCGGTGGCGTCCTTCACCTGTCCCAGCAGGTTCGGGCCGACGAATCCGCCCACGTTCCCGATCGAGTTGATGAGCGCGATGCCGCCGGCCGCGGCGGCGCCGCGAAGGATCGCCGTGGGTAGGCACCAGAAGATCGGCAGGAACGCGGTGGTGCCGACCATGGCGAGGGCGAGTCCGGTGACGGCAACGATGGGCTGCCGGGCCAGCGCAGCCGCGAGGCAGCCGATCGCGGCGAGCGCGAGCGCGCCGGCGGCGTGGCCGATCCGATCGCCCCGCCGATCCGAGCTGACGCCGATGAGAAGCATGCCGGCGGCACTCGCGACACCGATCAGGCCCAGGATCCACCCGACGCGCTGATCGCTGACCGCGAGCTGCTCCTTCAGCAGGAGCGGAAGCCAGAGGATGAGTGCGAGATTGCTCAGCGCGAACAGGGTGTACGGGGCTGAGAGCCACCAGAGCGTGGGACTGGCGAGCGCGTGCCGGAACGTCTCGTGCCCGAGCCCGGCGCTCGCGCGCCGCTCGGTCTCCAGCCGCTGGACCAGCCACGCACGCTCGGCAGGCGGCAGCCACCGGGCCTCCTCCGGCCGGTCGGTCAGGTACCGAAGCCCCACTAGCCCTAAGATGGCGGCGGGAATGCCCTCTATAAGGAAGAGCCACTGCCAGCCGGCGAGCCCTAAGTCGCCGTCGAGGCCGAGGAGTGCCGTGCCCAGCGGCCCGCCGACCCCGCTGGCGAGCGGCACCCCGATCGCGAACCGCGAGATCGCGCGGGCGCGCCGCCGCTCGGGAAACCAGTGGCTCAGGTAATAGACGATGCCGGGGAAGTAGCCCGCCTCGGCCACGCCCAGCAGGAAGCGCATCGTGTAGAAGCTCTCGGCGCTCCGCACGAACATCATCGCCGTGGCGAGCACGCCCCAGGTGATCGCGATCCGGCTGATCCACCGTCGCGCGCCCACCCGCGCGAGGATCAGGTTGCTCGGCACCTCGAACAGCGCGTAGCCGAGGAAGAAGATGCCGGCGCCGAGCCCGTAGACCGCCGCGCTGAACCCGAGGTCGCGGTTCATCTGGAGCGCGGCGACGCTGACGTTGGTCCGGTCGATGAAGCAGACGATGTACAGGCAGAAGAGGAGCGGGATGAGCCGGCGGGCAACCCGCCGCATCGTCGCGGCCTCGAGCCCGGGCTCGAGCTCCGCCGGCGCGGCGAGCGTGCTCGTGGGGGAGGACATCTCCGGCGCTACTGCTTCACCAGCTCCACTCGCCGGTTCTTCGCGCGGCCCTCCTCGGTGTCGTTGGGGGCGACCGGCGCGAGCGGTCCCGTCCCCGCCGGCTTCAGGCGCGCAACCCGAACTCCATGCTTCGTGGTCAGCTCCTTCACCACAGCCGCCGCGCGCCGCTCCGAGAGCCCCATGTTGTATTCGTACCCGCCGACGTTGTCGGTATGGCCGACCACGTACAGCGTCAGCTTGGGCTCCTGCTTCAGGAACTTGGCGATCTCCTCGATCGTCGGCGCCGACTCCGGTTTGATGTCCGCCTTGTCGGTGTCGAAGTAGATCCCATACAATGCGACGTGGCCAGTAGCGGCAACGTCCTTGGCCATGGTACCGGCGTCCACGGTCACCATCCGGGTCTCCATGGGCGCCGTCTCGACCACGTCGAGGAGGACGATCGGGTGCCCGAAGGTTTCCGGGTGCATGTCGAACGTACCCATGGCGACGTACACCGACGCGTAGGCGTCACCGGTCGGGCTCGTTCGCCTGGCGCTCAGGAACCGTTGGTCCTTCGGCTGCGTCAGCGCGAATTCGGAGACCTGGCCGGCCGGCCGGCCGGTCCCCGGTCCTGGCGTGTTCGAGAGGCGGTGCCCTAGTGGATAGAGGTAACGCTCTCCCAGCCGGCCGTCCCGATCGCCGCATTCTTCCCGGGCGCACTTGTACAAGATCTGAAACCCGTCCTTCTGCAGCTCCTGCTCGTAGTTCCGCAGCACCTCGAGCGGTGAACGTCCTTCCGGCGCGGCATACATGATCCGGGTCACCTGCCCCTCGACCCGCTGGCTCTTCGTGGGCGCGAGCTCTCCGCGCCCCCGCGAGGGATCGTCCCGGAGTGGGCCGAGCACGAGATCGAACTCGTCGAACTTGCGGAAGTCGTAGCCGATGATGGTGGACCCCTCGTAGCGCTTGATCAGGGGATTGTCCTTGCTGCCCTTGGCATCACTGGACTGGGCGAGCACCGCGGAGAGGGGGAGCAGTGCGAAGAGAGCGAGGGCTATGGTCGCTGGTCGCAGAGGACACGGCGGGCGCTGTGGCATTGGGACTCCAAACTGAAGCGAGGCAGCACCAAACTGCGGTGCGGTACCCTGCTCCGAAAGGCCTGGCCACCCAATCCAGCCGCGGTTCTGTTACGGGATGCGCACCGCCGGTCGTTTCGCTCTCGCCGCGGCAGTCCTGGCGCTGTTCCTTCTCCTTTCCTTCGCCCTCCCGATCAAGGAATGGCGGACGGGCGACAGCGTCACCCGCGCGCTGCTCGCGTTCCTCGGCCGCGACGGGCGTCCAGCACCGCCCGTGTATCGCGGCTCCGCGGAACCGATCGCCGGGAACGGGACCGTCGCCGTCGCGCCGGCTCACGCCGCGCTCCGGAAGGCGCTGGAGGATGGTCCGCTGACGCTGGTCGCCATCGGTCCGCTCACCAACGTGGCCGCGGCGCTCGATCGCCGGCCCGACCTTCGGGCCAACGTCGGCCGCCTGGTCGCGGTCATGGGGCGGCGGCCGGGACACCTCTTCCATCCGGCGGAGGGTGAGGGAAAGGGCGGGATCCTCTTCGGGCACGGCCCGGTCTTCCGCGACTTCAACTTCGAGCAGGACCGCGCCGCGGCGATCATGGTGCTGCTGCTGACCGAGGCCGATCTCGCGCGGCTGGAGCGGCGAGTCGGCGCCGCGGCGTGGGTCGCCGAGCGGGCCCGTAGCTGGCTCGATTACTGGAGGGACGATGTCGGACTGCCGGGGTTCTACCCGTTCGATCTGCTCGCGGGCGCGTACCTGCTCACCGCGGAGCGGTTCGACTGTGCCGAGGCGGAGGCCTCGATCAGCCGGGACCTGCGGCTCTGGGGGCGGCTCTGGGGTCCCTGGGCGGTGCTGGCTCACCCGAAGGGCACGATGCCGGCCGAGCCTCGGGTGCATGGCCCGGTGGTCTACTGCGAGCGGGTCGCTCCGGAGCTCCACCAGTGGCTGATGGCCAGGCTGGTGTGGTGAACCCGGGGTCCGCCGCATCAGTCATCGCGAGGCCACCACCTCCGTCATCCAGATGTCGCTCTGCTGGTCGCCGGCGGTGAAGTAGACCGGCCGCCGAGCACTAGCGTTAGAGAGCCATGGTTAGCGCCGGGGCGGCCAGCCGCCCTCCCCCGTGCCCCGCCACTCCGGGCTCCGGGTCGACCGTCACCGCGCCCGGCATCGGAAAGGGTCTAGGTTCGCTCCAAACCAGCGGGATCCGCCAGTGCCATCCAGGCCGCCGTACCCCTTGGGCCTTCCCCTCACCGACTCGATGGAGCTCACTGCCCGCGACGGCACCTGCTGGCTCGCCTATATCGAGGGGATCCCCTCTCCCCCGCCACGCCGCTGGCGCCGCCAGACCCGCTTTCCCGCTCGGCGGCTCCGGTTCGATTCGGTTTACGAGTCCCGCGCGACTACACCAGTCCCCGCGGGGGCACCGTTCCTCACCGAGGTACGCCTGCAGGAGCTGCTCGACCGGGCTGCACCCCTCCAGGACTTCGACCTCAGCGCGGCCGTCCGACCGGACCTGCGACGTCGGATCGTCCCCTCCGCAACCCGGGCCGCACGGCTCGCCGCCGCGGTGCTCGCGGCCGCGGCGGTCGCGCAGGGCGGTCGACGTCGGAGGCGAGTCGCCGAGCGTCGGCGCACCCTCCTTTCGCGCGCCGAGGAGTTGGTTGCCGGAGCGTCGGATCGGCTGATCGTATGGGTCGCGGGATTCCTGAGGGGGCGACCGCGAGCTCGGTTCTGACAGCGGCTGCGATCGCCCCGAACGGCACCCGTTGGCGTCAGCGGCGCTCGCCGCCGTGGCTCAGCCGCTCGACTTCGGATTCGCTCATCTTCTCTGCATCCAAGTCGTGCTTGCCGGTCACGCGATTCCACGCCTCCTTGATCGCGTCCTTGACGTTCTCCCACGCCGCCCCACCCGGGCCTTTGCCCTCGAACTTGTCCCACCCGGTGCGCAGATCGTCCTTCACCTCGTCCCACGTGCGCCCCATGTGGTGGCGGCCCGACTCGTAGCCGTAGCGGTACGCGGGTCGGAGCTCTTCATACCTGCGACCGGCGGCGTACGGCCGGGACGCGTAGTTCTCGCGCCACCAGAGTTCCTCGGCTTCCCAGGTCAGATAGTCTGCCATCGCTCCCTCCTTTGCCATTGCGAGGGATGACTCCATCCCCCAGCAATGGGTACCGAATGGTCCCGCCGGCGGGGGTGATCGCTGTCACGGACGGGCGCGAGTAGTCGCGCCGCCGGAGGTACGCCGCAGTCGCGGCTCGAGCTCGGAGAGGTCGGATCGCAGCAGCCGATCGATCAGCTCGACGACGCCGGCGCTGCGCTCGCTGGCGGTCACCAGATCCGCCCGCTCCTTCAGCGAATCGAGCGCATTGGCCACCGCGACGGCACAGCCGCACCGCGCCAGGAACGCGTGATCGTTCTCCGCGTCGCCCACGCCCACCGCGTTGTGGCGCGAGAGGCCCAGCTCCACCAGAGCGGCGTCCATCCCGGTCGCCTTGTTGACGCCGGAGGGGAGGACCATGACCGCGCCCTTGTTGAAGATCACCTGGAGCTCGAGGCCGAGCTCGCGGATCACCTCCAGCACGGCGGTCTCGTGCGGTTCCCAGGTAGCGACGATGACGCGCCCGACCGACAGCGGCGACACTCTCCGCCGTGTCAACTCGGCGACGAACTCCTCCGGCGGGGAGTCGGCGAGGCTTCGTTCGCTCCGGTCCGACGGGTTATAGAGGAGCGCTCCGTTCTCCGCCACGACCCGGTCGAACAGCTCGATGCCGGGAAAGACCTGCATCAGGTCCGGGAGCTCGCGGCCAGTTACGAGCACCAGCTTGCGGCGGGAGGCGCGCACCCGTTCCAGCGCCGCGAGCGTCGCCTCGTCCAGCTGGCCGTGGGTGGCCAGGGTGTCGTCGTAGTCGCACACGAGGGCGTGATAGCGCACGGGTGCTCCTCTCCAACAGCGGCGGTAACCGATTGGTGAAGCGCAGCGCCTGCTTCAGGCAAGGATGGCCATGCCAGCCGGCGGCAGGTCGATGCGAACTGTCGTGCGACCGGCGCGCGACTGGATAGGAACTGTCTGGTCGTTCGGCGGTGTCTCCATCTCCTGATCGCTCCAGTCTCCGCGATACAGGATGGTGAGCGCCTGCCGGTCTCGCTGGAGTGCGGCGTCGACAGTGACTTCCGCCCCGCGGCTCGCCGCACCATTCGTGTTCAGCGCGATCAGCACCTCGCGGTCGTAGAGAATGCGCGACCACGCCACCAGCTCGCCCCGCCCGGGGACCGCGAACGGTCGATCGTCGAACGACATCTCGCGCACGTACTGGCGGCCCCGGCGCAGGGCCAGACCGATGCTGTCGTCGCGGTTTCGCACGCGCCCGATGGCCCGGATGCGCCGGTACGTCGGATGTGCGGTGTCGAAGAAGTGACAGCCTGCCGTGCCGAACGCGCCGAACGAGCCACCGAACATGGACTCGCGGATGAAGCGGTCCTCGAAGCCCGGGTCCACCGCGGGATCGTGGCTCGCCTCGCTGCCGTCGAACGACTGCTCGGTGCCGTAATAGACACACGGAATGCCCAGCGTGGTGAGCTGGACGCCGACGGCATGCGCGACCTGCGCGTTCAGGGCCGGAATCTCATTGTGCGCGGCGAACCGGTGCTTGCTGCGTCCGACCATGTCGTGATCGTCGAGCACCGAGATGTGGTACCGTCCCGTCTCGCGGTGCGTGCCCAGGATGTCGTGGCCGCGGAACAGGTCGAAGAAGTCCGCGGGCTGACGCAACCCCTTCGCCAGATCGGTGAGGCGTCCGGCGGGATCCCCGATGTCGAGCACGGCATCCAGGTTGCGGCCGAAGATCTCGAGGTAGTCGCGCGCCATGCGCGTGCCGCCCGTCACCTCACCGAGCAACAGGAAGTTCTCCTTGCCGATCGACTCCGCGTATTCGTGAATCGAGCCGCAAAAGTTGCGTGACGCCTCGAACGAAACGTGCTTGACGGTGTCGATGCGGAAGCCATCGCAGTCACTGAGCGCGATCCAGTACTGGTAGGCACGCAGGAGCGCGGAGAGCACATCGTCGCGGTCCATGCGTAGGTCCTTCAGGTCGAAGAAGTCGCCCCGGCGGAATTCCGCATCCGGGTGCAGCGGGTCCTCCCACGGTTCGGGATCCCACCGCCCGATCGCACCGGCCCGCGTGTACCACGCCGGGTCCTGTAGCTCCTGCGGCCAGACACCGTCATCCAGCGTCTGAATGACCGGCGTGCTCGCGCTGTTCGCGGCCCGCCACCCGTGCATGCCGTGCGGCGGACTGAAGCGGTAGGGAACCTGCGCCTGCGGCGCACGGTCGAGGTCGTAGAACCAGTTGTTGCCGGTGTGATTGTAGATCACGTCGAGCACCACATACATACCGCGCCCGTGGGCGGCGTCGACGAGATCGCGCAGATCTTGACGGGTGCCGAAGCGGGGATCGACGTCGAGGAAGTTCTGGATGCCGTACCCGTGATAGGTCTGGAGGTCAGCGCGCTGCCGCCACACGGGACCGACCCACAGCGTGGACATGCCCAGGTCCCGGAGGTAGTCCAGCCTGGAGCGGACGCCGCTGAGCGTGCCGCCCTGGAACGCCCTGCCCGCCTGCATCCATGCGGCACGATCCGGCGCGCGGTGTTCGTCCCGGCGTCCGCGATCGAACAGCGGGCGCTCGGCTTCACGACCATCGCTGAACCGGTCGGGCAGCAGGAAATAGAGCGTCTGGTCGCGCCAGTCCACGGGACTCGGGTGAACCGGTCCGCGCGGCGTCGTATCGGCATCGGCGAGGCGCGTCGGGGGGGTGGGCTCGATGAGCGTCGGCAAGGGAGACTCCTCGCGGCCGCGCCGGCGGACCAACCGGCAGCGTGGCCCGCGCTACAGTAGGGCTGAGGTTGAGAGGGCGCCAGGCCCGAGCGCCCTACTCCTCCCCGCTCCCTCCCGCGGCACCGAGCCGCTCGAGCAGCTCGCCGAGCCGGCGCATCTCCTCGCCGTAGCGCGCCCAGTCGATCTCCCGCTGCGCCTGCAGCGCGGCCTCGTACCGCCGCCGCGCCTCGGCGGCGAGCGCCCGGAGTGCCGAGTCGGTCGCCGCCGGCTGGGTCGCCACGACAGGGGGTCGCTCGGGGCGGGCCGCGCTCGAGCCGCCGAAGAGCTGGGCCAGGCTGCCCTCCAGGTTCTCCGTCATGACGACCCGATTCTCGTAGGCGACGATCACCCGCTTG
Organism: Gemmatimonadales bacterium; assembly: GCA_050733215.1. GTDB lineage: Bacteria > Gemmatimonadota > Gemmatimonadetes > Gemmatimonadales > GWC2-71-9 > DASQPE01. Next base: position 48,400 of record JBOHSN010000010.1, on the reverse strand, counting down.
AGCTCGGGGATCCGCCCGCCCTCCGCCTGCAGGTAGAGCGGCTGCACGTAGAGCAACGACTCCTCGATCGGGATCACCAGGAGCTCGCCCCGGATCACCCGCGAGCCCGCTCGGTCCCACAGCGACACCTGCCGGGCGACCTCGGTGTTCTGGTTGATCCGGTTCTGGACCTGCTGCGGACCGAACACGAGCCGCTGCCGCGGCAGCCGGTACACCCGGAGCTTCCCGTACACGTCGCCGTCGTTCCGCGCCACCATCCAGGCGGCGAGGTTGTCTTTCCCCCGCGGTGTGAACGGCACCATGTAGACGAACTCGGCCCGCGCCTCCTCCGGCAGGCGCATCACGATATGGCGCATGAACGGGGTGGACTCCTCCTCGCGGGCGACCACCGGGATCTGCCACTGGTCCTCGCGGTGGTAAAAATCCTCCGGCGCCTCCATGTGGTAGGTGCCGTACAGCGTCGTCTGCACGCGATAGAGGTCTTCCGGATACCGGATGTGGGCCCGCAGGTCGGCCGGAATCTGGTCCAGCGGGACGAAGATCCCGGGAAAGATGCGGGCCCAGGTGCGGACCAGCGGATCGGCCGGGTCGCTCACGTAGGCGGTCACCGACCCGTGGTAGGCATCGATCACGACCTTGACGCTGTTCCGCATGTACGTGGTGCCGTCGGTGAGGCGCTGCGCGTACGGGTAGCGGCTCGTGGCGGTGTACGCGTCGAGGATCCATTTGGGCGTGCCGTCGTCCGCCAAGACGAGATAGGGATCGTCGTCGAAGCGCAGGAACGGGAGCGCTGTCCTGGCCCGCTCGCGGATGTGCCGGTGATAGAGCGCGCGGCTCTCGCTCGTGATGTCCCCGGAGAAGAGGATTTTCGTCGAGCCGAACCGGACCGCGAGCATGAGGCGGCGGAACAGATCGTCCACCGGCACCCCGCCCGTCCCCTGGTACTCGGCGTAGACGTTCGCGTCGCCCGCCGGATGGTCGAACTCGCGCTGCTGGGTCTTCACGAAGACGTACTCGTTGGCCAGCTCGCCGTAGTAGATCTGCGGCCGGGTTACCTTGAGCGAGACCGTGGAGACCGGCGGCAGGTCCTTGATGAACAGCACCGGCAGCCCTTCGGGCGTCACCTGGTTGACCGGCGCGAGGGTGATCCCCATGCCGTGGGTGAACGTCAGGTGTTCGTTGATGAAGGTCCGCGTGGGGAGCGAGGCGGCGTTCAGCTCCCGCGGTGAGAGCAGGACCTGACGGTACTTGCCGTCGATCCAGTACCGGTCGTCGTCCACCGAGACGAAATCGTAGTAAGTGCGGATTTCCTGGAGCTGGCCGTAGGTCTGAAGCAGCGGCTCCCGGTCCCAGAGGCGCACGTTCTCGATGGTCGGGGCGTTGGCCCGGATTTCCGCCAGGGTGAGACCGGCCTCCCCGCGAAGATCGCGAAGCTCCACGCTGTCGAGTCCCCAGGCGCGGCGCGTGGCGGCGATGTGGTGGCGGAGATAGGGAGTTTCGCGGGTCAGCTCGGTGGGAGCGACGACGAACTTCTGGATCACGCCGGGGAGGAGGACGCGTCCGACGATTGCCACGCCGAGGTAGATGCCGACCGCCCAGAGCGCCGCCTGCGCCAGCCGGCCGCGCGCGGTCCCGATCAGCACGGCGACGGCGGCGAGCGCCGCCACCGCTGCCGAGATCCTGAGTGCCGGGAGCCGGGCATTGAGGTCGGTGTAGCTCGCGCCGATGAGCGGCCCCGTGCTCGAGTAGAGAAGGTCGGGAACGTCGGCGAACCAGAGCCGCAGGGCGCTCAGCGTGAAGAGCGTCGCGAGCAGGATCGCGATGTGGAGCCCCGCCGACGGCTCGATGCGGAGCCGCCGATGGCCGGGGACGATGTCGCCGCGGACCCCGTACACCGCCACGACCGCGAGGAACGACAGCAGCGCGAGCGTGAAGAGCAACCCGAGCGCGGCCGAGAGCGCCGGCAGCGTGAACACGTAGAAGCCGATGTCGCGCGAAAAGATCGGGTCGCCGGTGCCGAACGGTGTCCGGTGGATGACGAGGAGCACCGTGTCCCACAGGGGGACGGCAGCGAAGCCGGCCAGCACGCCGAGGAAAAGCGAGACCGGCAGGCTCAGCCGGCGGAGCCCCGCGGTGATGTTGAGCCGCGGCGCCGAGGGCGCGAGCTGGAGCAGGACCGGGTCGGGCACGAGGCCCCGTTGGGCGATCCTGAGATTCAGGAAGAGCACGCCACCGAAGAGCCCGCCCGCGATCAGGAAGAGCAGGACGCGGGTGGTGAGGGTGCGGGTGAAGACGATCTCGTACCCGATCTCCTGGAACCACCACCAGTCGGTGAGCAGCACGCCGATGGCGGGGAACAGCACGAGCGCCAGAAAGGCGAGGGTGAACAGGACGAGCGGGGCGCGGCGTCGGAGCACAGGTATTCCTCCCTGCCGCAGGATCGCGGACTCGGGCGGGAAGTCAAGGCCGGCTTGGCGGCGGCCCCTTACCAAGAACAACGCCGGCACTCGTTGCCTGTCACCAGATGCTGTACGTCTATACGTTCAGTGTGGCGCGCAGGGACTGGAAAGGAGCACGCCCTGGCTGAATCGACGCTTCACCCGCCCAAGGAATTCCCCCTCGAGACCACGGACTACCTGGCGCTGCGCCTGGGCGGCGCGCAGCTCCTCGCCGAGCGCGCCGCCCGCGCACGAATGGAGCGCCAGAGGAGCGGCCCATGACCTACGTGATCGCCGAACCCTGTATTGGCGTCAAGCACCGATCGTGCGTCGACGTGTGTCCGGTGGACTGCATCTACGAGGGAGAAGACCAGCTCTACATCCACCCCGACGAATGCATCGACTGCGGAGCCTCCGTGCCCGAGTGCCCGGTCACGGCGATTTTCACTGAGGAAGAGGTTCCGCCCGAGTGGCAGGCATACACCGCGAAGAACCGCGACGTGTTTCAGAGCGACAAGCCGCCGGGAGCGCCGACGAGGTAGGGCCGCGTGGTCGCCGGTTCCTGCCTCGCGGCCCCAACGATCTCATTTCCTGGGCTCTCTCGACCTCGCGTGAGGGTAATCCGGCGCATGGGTCGACCAAGGGGTGAGGCAGGAACCCCACGATCGGGAGGAACACGCAAACACTCCGGAATGGTACTGCTGGGGGGCAGACGACCGAGTATACGGCTCGGGCGGGAAGGCCAGCACCGTCGCTGTCGCAAAAGCGTACCATCGTGTCGCAAGAGCGCCCTTGCGCTGCGTGACGCACATCACAATAGTGCCGGCCAGCCGGGCAACCCCAGAGCGCCCTGAGTCCAAGATTGCGTACTGGGTGGTGCTGTGCGCGCGGCGGGTTAAGCGCCTGAGATGAACGCTCCTAAGACACTAACTCCTGACTCCGATGAGGGTTGAGCCTCATGATCCGGGTCGCGATCGTGGCAGATGTTCGCTTGTACCGCGAGGGGCTAGTGCAGATCCTCAGCCGCGACTCGAAAATTCGGGTGGTCGCCACAGCCGCCCAGCGCGAGGAGGCGCTCGCCTGCCTGTCGGACACGCAACCGGATGTCATCCTTGTCGATATGGCGTTTCCCGACAGTCATCAGGTGGTGCGCTTGATCCTGGAGCACGCACCGGCGGGCCGCGTACTGGCACTCGGAGTGGCCGAGGATGAGGGTGACGTGCTCGGTTGTGCGGAGGCGGGAGTGTCGGGATACGTACCCCGTGAGGCATCAGTGGAGGAGCTGGTCACTGTCATCGAGAGCGTCGCCCGCGGTGAGGCCATCTGCTCACCCCGCGTCGCGGCGAGCCTGCTCCGCCGCGTTGCGGCGCTTGCGGCGGGGCAAGGCGGCAGGTTCCCGCGGGTACAGCTGACTTCGCGGGAGCGGGAGATCGTGCGTCTCATCGACAGCGGCTGCTCCAACAAGGCGATCGCCAACGACCTCGGCATCGAAGTAGCGACGGTGAAGAATCACGTCCACAACATCCTCGAGAAGCTCCAAGTCCACCGGCGCGGGGAGGCAGCAGCACGGGTGCGAAACGCCCAGCGAGGCCGCGTCTCCGGGCAACTAGGATAGTCACCGCCTGGTTCCCGGCAGCGTGGAAGCTGCACGGCCTACCTCTTTTTTCGCCTCTTTTTCGGGGCTGACGGCCGCTCCTCAGGAGTCGGCGGCTGCTCCTCTTTCGACGGCTCTGCGTACGGTCGTCCCGCCTGCTCCCACGTCGGTCCCGATGGCTGCGCGGCAGGCGCCGAGGCCGGTTCGAGTGCGACGATGATCTTTTGATTGTCCTCCAGCCTGCAGTCCAGGTCGCGCAAGCGGGCCTGCTGCTCTTGTTTGAGGCGATCGATCCTGGCCGCGAGATTGCGGGCGTGAACTTCGCGCTCGGATCTGAGCTCGAGCGCGGCGGTCTTATGGGGCTCGATGTCCGGAGCGTCGTGGAGTGCCACGACCTTCGTCTCGACCTGTTTCAGACGGATGCACACGGCATCCGGGATCGTTTGGAGAGCTTTGCCGGCTGCGCTGACCACCTCGAGAGTCGTATCGCTCTTGTCCAGCTCCTTGGCCCTCTCCCTGGGTACGGTAAGAACCGCGTTGCCGTCGAGATCGGTCACGTTCTGGACGAGAACAGTCTTCGGGTCACGAGGGTCCATCAGCCGGACGGTGATGCCGGGCAGGCCGACGCGCGTCTCCTCGATGCCGACCTTGACGGCGACGTGGAAGGTCTCGGGGGTGGGCTGCACGACCGGAGGCGAGGCGGCCGTATCGACCGTCTTCCCGAACTCTTCGCTCCGTCTCCGAGCCGCGGCAACGCGCGCGTCGAAGTCTTGGGCTATGGCGGTCTTCCCTTCTTGCAGTTGGCGAGAGTGCTCGCGATAGAAGCCAAGCACCTGGCGCTGGAGCGCGGGCAGAGTGGTCTGGAAATGTTCGCGCCATTCCATAGAGTTGAAGAGACGTTCCGACAAGTCAGCCACCGCCGCGGAGGCGGCATCGAGGGCGACGCCATCGAGATGCCAGCGGCTGAAGTCGAACTGGCTCCAGTCCTGCTGGTCGAATTCTGGGGGACCACAAGGTGACTGCATCGTTCCCTCCTCCACCCCTACGGGGCCGGAATATTGCTGGCCCGGACCAGCACGCCCGTGGAACTGGCGAATAGGCCAGTCGTTAGGTTAGACGTCACAATGACGCGCCCCGGGAGAAGACCGCCGCCGCTTACCCAGAGGCCGGGCCCCCCGGCACGAACGGAGTTTGCGTTGACTACCAACTCCACGCCCGTGATGAACATGCCACCCCAACCGGACTTCTCTAAACTATTGCAACATACGCTGCCGCGTGTCATCTGCAGTAGAGCATCGTAAGCGAATTCCCGTTCCGGGAAGCATTGGTTGCCCTCGAACAGCAGCGAATCGATCCCGAGCGCGAGAATGAAGGTGAACGTCTGGTTGGGCCCGCTCGAGAAGTGGTTGTTCTGGACCAGAGCCCGCTGGACCTGACCCGGTGCCAGGCTGGTCTCCTCGATGAGCAGCGCCAGTCCCCCATTGCCGCGCGCCACGTTGTCCTGAACGCGGATCACGCCCTGGGCGCCCCGCAGCCCGATGGCGCCGAGGGAGATGGAGCCTGCGAGGCCTGGGACGGCGGCGTTGTCGGTCACTGCGTTTCCGCTGATCTCGATTCCGTCGACATCATCGCAGTAGACCGCGAACCAACGAGGCCGCTCATTTGCACCAGCCGCGGGGGAATTGTTGGCGAACGTATTGTCGATGATACGTAAGGCCTGGCCGCTGCCGATCACGAGGGCTCCGCCAAACTGAAGCCACCCGGCGGGGACGCTGCCTTGACAGCGCTCCACGCGGTTTCTGGACACCCGCGCCCGGTTGACGGCAACGATTTCGTCGCGGGTCCCGATTCCGGTACGAAGCGCGCCCTGAATCAGGTTGTCGTCGATCGTGAGATCCGAGACATCTTCCCGGATCAGGATGGAATGGCCCGGCGCGTTGACCAGTTGATTGCCGGCAATGGTGGCGCTCAACGCCTGACTGTACAGGGTGATGAGACCACTGTCGAGCGCGGCCTCGGCTACCAGCCCGACGGCGAAGTTGTTCCGGGCCGTGCAGAACGAGGCGTCGACCTCGATGGCAATCGAGGGGCATTGCAAGCTGTTTTGCTCCATCAACGTGAGGGGCGTCGAGGAGGAGATGCCCCGGCCCAGGACCGCCATCGCATTGCCCTGCACGAGGTGCCGAAGGCTCACGACCCGAGCAAGCTGTGCCAGTCGGCCCGGGTTGCGTCCCCCCCCTCCCAGCTCGATGCCCGCCTGGCTGCAGAGCGAAAAGGTATTGTCGACGATCGAGATGTCGGCACTGATGACCGGATCCGTCTTGTAGACCCCACGACTGAAGGTGAGAAAGACGTTCCGATGCACTTTCGCAATGACGACCATGCCGAAGGCCTGCAGGCTGCCCGCGAGGCGCGCACCGGTCGCCACCGTTCGTTCGACGGTGGCATCCCCTCCGAGTCCCACGAAGCCGAGCGCTCCCGTCAGCAGTGATCCGAAGCTGCGCGCCAGCTCGGCCAGCGACATCCAGACGATGCCGTGGAAACCGAGCCATTCGTTACCGGTGCAGTCGAGATCAGCGATGACGCCGGCATGGACCAACCCGGCAAACAGGCCAAGAACGAAGTTGTCCTCGACCTTCACCACGATTCCAAAGATCACCAGCGCGCCGACGAGGGACAGAATGTCGTTACGCTCGACGCGGGCGTTGAGGAGCAGGAATGCGAGGACGCCGACTTGAGCGGTGATGAGATTGTCGGCAATGACGACCCGGTTGCCCGTATAGATGAGGACGCCGGCCGCCTGGAAGTTGGCCAGTGCCGGCGCGGCGCGGAACGCAATCGCGAGCCGCGCCTGAAAGGCGTCGATGTTATCGCGCGTGAGCCGGAGATCGCCAGGGAAGACCTCCCTCCCCAGGCCCCGAAACTGGTTGTGAACGACCTCGACTCCTCGCGCCTGGCGAAGTCCGACGGCCACCTGGGTGGAGAGCGCCTGGTTGTCCCGTACCAGCAGCTCGGTCACGATGCCGTTCGTGCAGGCGACCGCCTTGGCAGCTAGGAGGGCATTGTGAACCACCTCGCAATTGTTGCAGTCTTCGACGAAGTCGATCGCTCTTGCGACGCGGGCCTCGTCGTCGGCCCGCACGGGCAGATTCACCAGCACGCAATCGCGGATCCGGCACGAATGGGACCCGTTGATTCGCACCAGAGCATCGGCATTGACGGCAACGACGAACACGTCCTCGAGGCGCGCCAGCTCGGTACCCTGAATGCTCAGAAAGACCCGTGGATCGTCCTCCTCTGGTGCAAAGAAGATGCGAGTGGCGGGCCCCATCCCGCGGATGATCACATTCCGCTGATCGAGCATGAGGCCCACCCTGACCGTGTAGAAGCCGCGGCCGATGCAGACGATGCCGCCGCGGTTGCCGAGGGCGTTGATGGCTTCCTGGATGTCGGTGAACTGGCCGCGGCTATCGACGCCGTCGCCGACGGTGACGGTGCAGCAGCCGTCGCATCCGGCAGGCGGCCAGTGATTCCGACAGTCCGTGACCCTGGTGCCTGCCAGGTCGGCGCCCCAGTGGATGAAGCCGAGGCGGCAGAAGTGATGGAGAATCCCACGTGGCGGAGCGTCCTGCAGCACCTCCACCGAGCCGTCGGCCGTACGGGCGGCGAACACCCAGTAGTCACCGACCTTGAAGTTGCCAGCCGGCAGAGCGAACGCGACGCGAATCCCGTCCTCTATGTCCAACGGGCCCGCCGCCACGTCGAGGAGGCCGCTGGCATCCACGTTCTGAGACTGGTCCCAGCGGCGGACGCGGGTGTGCCGCGAGGCGTCGGTCGGATCGAAGGTGATGGTGCCGGGAATAGCCGGCGCAAACGTCAGAACGCGATTGGCCTCGTCGATGGCCGTGATCTGCGCCATGTGACCGGCCAGGCCCTGAAATTCGCGAAAGTCGTCGGTGATCTCGATCCAGTTGCCGATGTCGAAGCGCAGCACCCGATCACGGCCAATCTGCTGGACCGTGACCTGCGTGGTCGACGGAATGGCGCTCACGGAGGACGCAATCGTGGCGTTGTTGCGCGACCACTTGAACTTGGCGCCTCCACCGATCGGTCCGACCGCGTGGATCTCGACGCGATACAGCCGGTTCTCCAGCCCGCGGTAGCCGCCGGTCGGAGAAATGATGCAGGGATCATCACTCGCCGGCGGCGGTACCGCCGAGGTCGTGAGGCGACCGCCGGAAGGCGCGACGGCTTGGTCCCACCGCTCGATGTCATCGCCGCAGCCGTGGTCGCCGGTGTCCTCGAGGACGCGGACTTGCCAGACCGACTGCACCCTCGTCGCCGTGTCGGGACCGCCCAGGGCGATCTCGCGGATCGTGGGATCCTCGATGGCCGTGACGTCGCGCTGCCAAACGTCCAGATAGACGAGGTCCGTGGTATCGGGAGTCCCGGAAAGCGCCGGTGGCAGCGGGGCGGGCAGGTACGGCTGGTCGTCGTAGGGCACCGCCAGAGCGCCCCGCAGCTCACCCAGGTCCGCCTGGTAGTCGGCCGGCGGGAGTCCGTGGTTCTCGACCTGCATGCCGTCGACATACATGCGACCGATCCCGATGTCGAAGGTTCCCGAGCCCGTCGGGATGATGAGAAAGGCATCCGGGGTCGTGTTGGGGACGACGCAGTGGCCGACGATGTCGATCGTCTCGGAGCGCCAGCGCCGGTCCACGATTTCGATCAGCTCGTTCCAGTCGGCGTCGAGATCCACCCGCCCCTGCTGCTTGAGGACTCCCGAGTAGTCTTTCGTCGGCTGAAAGGTGAATTTCGTGTAATCCCCGCTCATTGCCGTACCCCGCATCAAGTGATGTAAATGACTCCGGGCTCCAAACCGAACGGCAGATATTCCTCCAACCGGATGCGCAGGTTGCTTTCCCGCTGAGGTTGCTTCAAGTGACAGAATACGCCCATCTCCGACCCATCCTCGGCCCCAGTACGGATCTCGATCGGGCAGCTCAGACGGAGCTGCGCATAGCCGGGCGCTCCGTAGTGGATCGAGGTGAACGACGGGGCCATCCGGGCGAGGACCTGCGCGACGATGGCGCTCCGCTGAGCCGGAGTCAGCGCGCCGCTGCGTTCGGCCCGCTCGATCCGGACGGCGACTTCGAGGTCCGGCTGACAGCGGTAGCGGCGGGGTGTAACCGAGCCGTCAGGCACGAAGCTGAACCGAACGCAGCCGCTCTGTTGCTGGGCGGAGTCCACCGGCTCGCTGAAGATGACTTCGCTCGCTAGGGGCAGCTTCCGGAAGAAGGACCGCCCGAAGATCGTGACGCGCTCGAGCGTGCCCGGCGGACCGGGCTCGTCGTTCGTGCCGGTGGCGGCGACGGCCGCGCTTCCGAGACCGTCGACGATCGAGTCGAGCAGAACCAGGCTGTCGGCGTGGCCCGGCAGGCGCAACGGCCCCGTGATGGCGAAAGCGATCTGCAGCCGGAAGGCAGCGTTAATGGGGTCGCCTGCCACGTCGGTGCCTTCCACCGTGACGCTTGGCAGCTGGCTCGAAGGGGTTCCGTCCTCACGTAAGGATCGACCGGGAACCAGCGTGGTGTGGAGCAGGCGCAGACGCTGGGTTTCGCCCGTCAGGTGCACGGCCCCTTCGACCAAGAGGCCGCTCAGCGTCAACTCCGCGCCAGGATGATCGCCGGTGACCTGCAGCTCGCCTCCGTCAGGTATGATGTGCGGGCGCTTGCGATCGGCAGCCTGGATCACCAGAAAACTGTCGTCCGCGAGAGACAGTGGCGAAGCCAGCGTATAGGTGCGGTTGTCGAGGATCATGATGACCGCGTCCGGACGACCCGCCAAGACCCACGCATTCAGCGCCGCGTCGATCGTGGGGAACTCGGGAACGACTCCGTTTTCGCGGACGTCGAAGCGTCGGGCTGGCACCTCAGAATCGACCAGCCACTTGCTCCGCTGATAGGGCCCGCCGCCCAGGTCCGCACTGAAGCCGTAGTGATAGAAGACATCGACCCCCTGTGCAGGAACGAACGTCGTGCCGAAAGCCATCCGGCCGCGGCAGACATCGACGCCGACGACGTTGCCGACCGGCTGAGACCAGTTCTCCAGATCACGGCATCGGATCTGGCCGGGCGGTACAGGGACGCCGTCCCGAATGATGACGAGGCTCGCGTCCCCGTTCGGAACCATGAGGCTTCCTGGAAATGGCGCGAACAGACCGTAGAAGTCGGTGAAATCCGGCAGCGGAGGGGTGAGCGACTGCAACCGGGAGACGTCCCGGTAGAACGCGGCCGGGCGAATCGGACCGGGAACATGAAGCTCGGTGGCCAGGCCGGCCTCGTCCCCTTCGCGGCGGAGTCGCGAGAAGAGCGGTGCCGGGTTGCCCACCGGGCTGAAGTGATACTGCCAGGGCTGCGCACCCACCCGCGCCACGACCTGCTCCGCCGGGTAGCTCCGGAGGCGCCAGAGGAAGAATCCGATGTTCCGGATGTTGTACCATCCTTCACGCTGCCGCGGGTAACGCACATCGACGGTGTGGCTCATGAAATCGAACGGCCCGTCGAGCCGGTCGACGGCCTCCGGGTCCCGCAGGTCGGGACAGCCGGTACTGAACAGCCTGAGATGATTGAGATTTTGGCTCCAGGTCAGCAGCTCGAAGAACTCGACGGCATGGGCGGCCCAGCCGGTGACGTCGCGTGCCAGCTCCTCGAGCATCGGCAGCGTACCCTTGCGCCGACGGTAGTAAATGGTCTTGGCCACATCGGCGCGGGTACGGATCGCGTTGGTAGGGCGTAGATCGGGGCCGGCGAGGTCGGGAAACCGCTGCCGGGCGGTGTCCGGGGCGTTCAGGCCCTGAGCGTCGTGCAACAGGTTGTTGCTGACCAGGTCGCCGATATAGGGGATGGCCCAGCGTTGACACGTTTCGATGAAGAAGTTGTCCCAGAGGAGCTCGATGTCGGAATGGACGATGTCCGCCTGCTCGGAGACGAGGCGCAGCAGCTCGCGCAGAGGGTGCCCCTCTTTCTCGTCTCGCTCGCGGTACACCACGGGCATGAGCCTGTAGAGTCGATCCGGATCCCCGACGCCGTTGGTCATAGATTCCTGCTACCCCGGCAAGCCGCCCGAAGGCGTGATTTGAACGTCGTCCGCCGCCGTCTCGATGACTGCCAGCTCGGCCGGCAGCACGGCGGGCGGCCGCGGGCGCGGGTTAGGCCGAGCGGCGAAGACCCGCAAGCTGCGCTGCAGCGGATCGGCGGTCGCGCCGCGGCTGATCAGGAACGCTGGTGTCCGGTCCTTGAATTGGAACAGGTCGATGTCGACCGACTCGACGCCGGGGACCTGCTGCAGGATGCGGTAGATCTCGCTGAGGGCGAGCGGCTGGCCGAAGCTCAGCGTGTCGAACGCAAGCGCATCGAGCAGGGCCGCCCGGGCGGCGGCGCCGACTCGCTTGCCCACGCGATCCGGCTCGACCCGCACTGTCGCCGCGATCACGACGGGTACCCGAACGAAGTTGGCGACAAAGAGAACGTGGTTGGGGTCGCGACCCGCGTTGAGACTCGCGTGAATGCGCGCGAGATCGCTGTCCGTGAAGAGCTGGCCTCGTTGAGCGGCGATCGTGAGGTGGACCGCGCGGGCCTCGCCGTTCCAGACCCAGGTGGCGAGCGCCTTCGCGACCTCGCCGGAGGAGCGAACCAGATCCTCGAAGTCGCGCAGCGAGACGGCTCGGCCGAAGGTCCGCACCGTGGTGGGCGCGTTCTGCCGTGCCTGCTCGATCGATTCGGGGTCCGCCCCTCCAGTCGCGGCGGCTGGATTGGTGATGGACTTGAGCCCCACCGGCATGTCGAGCGGCGACCTGAGCGAGCCGGCCGCCACGCGGCCGGGGAGCCCCGATCCGTGGCGGTAGTTGGCGGCTACGTTGCCGCGTCCCGACGGAAGCCGGGCCCCGGTGCGGCCGTCGCCAAACCGAACCGAGACCGTGCCGTCATCGGCAAGACGGGTGGTGTAGACCTCTGCGGTGGGGCCCTGTCCGAACAACGTGGGAACCTCAGACCACAGCACGTCACTCACCAGCACCTTGAGCGTGGAGTCCACGCCGCCGGGGCCGGCACTCGGCGTGTAGGTCAGCGGTTTCTTTTGCAGCTCGAAGTCCTGGAACGCCGCGGAGGCGTCACCGTCGCCGAGCACTTCGTCGCTCACCTTCTCACCATGACTCGCCAGGGCCACGTTGCCGAGCAGCGCCGCGGAGGCGGCTTCGAGCTGGAACGGCGATTCGGGGCGCAGGGTGACCGCGACGTATTCCTGGATCGGCGAGCCAGCCGTCCCGGGAAGGACGAGAAGGCGCGAACCCTCCACTAGCACCCGCGCCTGGCGAAACGCCGGCGCGGGGTCGGCGGCCCGGATCGCCTGCTCCAGCAGGGTACGGGCGACTGCCAGCGTAGCGGGGGCCGAGGCGAGCGAGACGGCGTGGGGGCCGATCGGGCCGAGGGTCACCGAGAGCTTGCACAGGGCGCTCGAGACCGCCGGGAAGGTCGACAAGTCGCCGGAGAAGAGGCCATCGACCCGGAATGCATCCGGGCCTGCCAATCCGAGCTCGGCAGCAGTGGTCTGGTCGCCAGGTGTCGGGGCCACGCTGAGCTGCACGCCGGGCACGCCCGGCAGCACCAGCAACCTATCGTCCACGCTCAGCACGCGACTCTCGGTGAATTCGGGCACAGTCGGGAGCGAGGCGGCCAGAGCGGCCTGTAACGCGGAGGCAGCAGCCGCGATGGTGATCGGCGCGGCGCCCAGCGTGATGATGCGCGGGGGCAGCGAGCCGATAGTGACGCTCAACTCGGGCGCCGTACTGGTGAGCGAGAAAGAAGCAGGGAGCGCGGCCGACTGCAGGCCAATGACCTGCTGGGCACTTTCCGGATCGAGGAGCAATTCGAGGGCGGTCGTCAGGTCGTCCGGCGTAGTGGTGACGGTCACGTCGAGACCGATGACGGCGACGGCCGTGATGATGGCCGCGGAGGGCGACTGCGCCGAGTCGAGCAGCACGACCTTGCGGCCTGCGTCGATCGTCGTGACGGGAAGCTCGGCGCCTCGGGTATACGCGTTGTTCTGGATCGCGCGGCCGATCTCGGCGGTCTGAGTGTCAAGGCGGCGCGCGGGGATGTTGACTGTGGCTCCGCCCATGGCGTCGGGGTAGCGGTAGCCCCAGAAACGGATCCGGGGACTTTTCACCTCGTAAAGGAGCGTGGCGCGCCGGTCCGTGATCGCCAGCGCCGAGTCCAAGGTGAGACGGGTGACCGTGTCCTGGAACGGTGAGGTGGAGGCACCCGGGGCGATGAAGGTGGCCTGTCCCTGCCCGACGGTGGTGACCGTCACCAGGGTGATGGACCCCGGCTGGGCGACGAGGAGCCGCGACCCGGCGGCGATACCCTCATACTTGGAATCCAGCTCTAGGACGTTGCCGAAGGGCGTGGCGTAGTCGGCAGGGGCAAAGGTCCGAAGCGTCCAGACGAAGTGGCCGGACGGGGGCGGCGGTGTCTCGGTCGCCTCCATGTATTGCTGCGGCGTGTTGTACCCGAAGAGGCGGAACGTGCGATTGACAGCGTAGGCGCGGGCAGTCACGTCCCAGTTCGAGGCCTGAATCGGGCCCGACCAGGTGAGGATGAAGTGGTCTTCATCCACGCGGAGATCGCGCACGGCGAGCTCCTCGAGATGGCCCGTGGTCGGCTCGAAGAGGAGAAGGCGGTCGCCCGGTGACAGCGCCGCTGCGCCGGCGAGGCCAGCGGGGCCCGGTGCGAGGATGGCCGACGTGTTTCCCTTGGCCAGCGGGTTGAATCCCTCGGGGGCCGGGAGAATCCGCATCCGATTCAAGCGGGCATCAGCGAGGCTGGATTCCAGCGTCTCGTAGGTCTGAGGCTTCTCGTCCTCGCCCGGGACGCTTTGGACCCGTAGGCCGACCGGGATCTGCAGGGAAGCCCCTTTGTCCAGGCTGAAGGCCAGCAGCGTGGTGGCGGCGACGCCAGGCCGCAACTGGTAGTCGAGCAGCCGGGCCATGCGCAGGATCGAGTCGCGCAGGCGGGCGGTGCGCAGAAAGCCTTCGTTGGCTATGCGCTCCTGATAGAAGGTCAGGACGTCCGCGACGGTGGCCCACATGTCGAACAGGGTGATCGCGTAGTCGTCGTCCCGGCGAGTCCGGAGAGCGGAGAGCGCCCCCGCCCGCGCGATCCGCTGGAGCATCGAGAGGCGAAACGTGGCATACGTCCCGGTCCGGAATACGATCGCCGAAAGGCCCGGCCGGTTGGTCGCCTCGAGTGGCGTCGTGGCGGGAAGCTCGCAGCAGCCGCAGGTGGAGGCCGTCACTTGCCACCTCCCGCGGTGATCCGCAGCACCCCGTTCTCCATGAAAGCAGGGTCGTTGTCCAGGCGCGCGATCTCCCACGGCCCGATCGGAAGGACGCCCGTGGCCAGCTCACCGTTGTCGGCCTTACCGAAGCGGTGGAACCCCGTGACGAATGCAGCCTGGACCCCTTGGACTCCCTCGATGGCGGCGTAGATCTCGCTGAGGTAGACCGCCTGCCCGAACGTGAAATTGTCGGGGTGAAAGAAACCGCGGCTCCGGTCACGGTTGGTGCGATTGCTGAGGGCCTCGCGCACGGCCTCCACGACGTCGCCGCGGAAGTAGCCGGGCTCGACGCAAAGCTCAAACGCGAGGTCCAGCGGGACGTACTCCCCCGAGCGGATCTCGAGGTCGTAGCCGGCCAGCTTGTAGCGGGTCAGGAACGCCCCCACCCGGCGCGCCAGGTCCGGTGCAAGGCGCGTGCGTCCGCCCGGCTCGGTAATGAGGTCGTTGGGGTCACGAGGATCGACGCCGACGAAGACCGTGTGCCAGCTCCCGGTCCAGCGAAAGCTGGCTACGGCGCCAGCCACCTCGGGAAGCCTCTTGGCAGCCGCTGTATAGTCGGCCTCGACCACGGCTCGGAACTGCTCGGCGCGGAATGCGGCCGGAGCGAGCTGACGGACTTCCTCGATGCTTTCGGGATCGGTCCCTCCTTGGGCCGCCAGTGGATTACGTACGAACTGGACCACTGGCCAGAGCGGGGCGACCGTCGGTTGCACGGCATGGGCCAGCGCTTCGGCCCCCACGTTGCCGGCGCGGCCGTTTCCGATGCGGTAGACGGCCGTAAAAGCGGTCGCGCCCACCGGGCGCGCCCCGTACTCATCGTCCCCGAACCGGATGGTCGGGCGGCCTTCGTCATCGACCTCGACGGTGAAATGGCGAGAGAACTCGGAGCTGTCGAGAAGGTCCGGCACCGGCTCCCAGAGTTGCCCGGGATCGGTCGGGAAGTCGATCAGGAGGGCTATGGCGGGTTTCGCTTCGCGGACCCCGCAGGTCAAGTCCGGACGCGGCGTGAGCAGTGTCGCGGCGGCGGGGTCGTAGGAGACGTCATCGGGCTGGCACTGCATGGTCAGCGGCCCTCTCGGCAGGCGGAAGCGATACCGCTTGTCCGGTGGGACCGGGAGCTGAGGCGCGAAATCTCCGTTGGCGGACTGCAGTCGAATCGTGCGCCCGTGGTCGGCCAGGACGATATTGCCGCGCGCCACCGAGACGTTGAGCAGCGGATCCTGCCCTGGGATCCGCGCCGAGAGGCAGAGCGGGAATCGGAGCGCGTCAGCACGGCGCCACACCACGCGCAACAGCGGCAACGGCGTGTCGCCGGCGCGAAACCCCTGCAGCCGTGCGCCCGATGTCAACAAATCGCGGTAGGCGGGATCGCTGGTCGGCCGCACGTCCTCGAGCTGAACGACCTGCCGATGGAGCGGATCGGCATCGGCGCTGTCCCCGGTCGTCGGTCCCAGGATTTCCTCGAGCAGAACGAAGTCGCCGGGAGCAAGAACGGGCAGCGACGCCTGGCGCTGGCCGCCGCCGCCGCCGCCCGCGGCGAGAACGTAGAGGTAGGCTATCCGAGTGCCCGTCGGCAGACAGCATTCCAGGTCGCCCCAGGTGTGCAGCAAGATGGTGTTGTTCTCGGGACGCACGTTTAGCGGGAAGGTGGTCTCGAACACACGCACCTGCGCGAGCGCAGGATCCCCGTCGAGCGTCGCGTCCGGGACTGCGGCCGCTGGGATCACCGTAGCCGGCGGCGCGCTGCCGCCGCGCAGCGGCGCGGTGATCCGGCTGAGCAGCTTCGTGTGCATGGGAACGGTCCCCACGCTGCCCACCGCCAGGTGCACGAACGCCCAGGCATTCCGCCCGTCGTGCATGCGATAGTCGACTAGACGGGCATGCTTCCTGGCGGAGCTTCGTCGCCGGACCGTGTCGAGGTACGCCTCGTTGGCGACGGCGTCCTGGAAATAGCTGAGTTGATCCCCCTCGTAGGCCAGGAGCTCGAGAAGCGCGATCCCCAGGTCGGAGGGGTTGCGCTCGAGCCAGCCCGGATTGAGCTGCGGAATGAGGTCGAGCAACTGCCGGCGGAAGCTGGCGTAGTCCTTGGCCAGATAGTCGATGAGTGGCTCGACGGGGCGCTCGGGCGGGCAGATCTCCGGCCGGCGGCAATCGAAGTCGACCGGGCACCCGGCCTTGAAGTTCACCGGGGCGATCGAAAAACGGAGATCGAGAGCCGGGATGTCCTGGTGCAACGTGCCGTCCGGTTGCAGGCTCCAGCCGAGCGCCAGTATGTAGTCCGAGAAATCGCCTTCCTCGGTGACCGGGATCTCCAGCCGGCCGCCGACCAGCGTGACTTGAAGGGGTCGGATCCCGACTACCCGTGTGCCTCCTACGACGAGCACGAGGCCGAGGTTCTGCGCCAGCGTGAGGCCGTAGGCCCCATCGGGGTCGGAGTTGGGCGGGTCGGGCAGCGGCTTGAGGAAGGTGACGACCAGGACGTGCGGCTGCAGCGGCGGTACGCGGCGTTCGTACTCGACGAAGTCGATGCCGTTCAGAACCGGATGGGCCAAAATGTCGGCACGCCGCTGGGCGTCGCGACATACCGGGCCGAGCTCCAGGATCGATGGCATGGCTGCCCTCTCCTAGACCGGTCCGGCCTGAGTGAAGACGTCGAGCCGGGTGCCGCCTCCCGACCGCTTGCTATAGGCGATGCTCACGCGCAGCTCCGATTCCACCGCCTCCACCTCGACCGACTCGACCTGGATGACGGCGTCGAGCCAACGCTGGAGCGATCCCTGCACGAGCAATTGCGTTGCGGCAGCCAAGGCGTCGCTGTTGGGCCTGAACACGAGCTGTTTGAGGCCGCAGCCGAAATCGAGGCGGTTGACGCGCTCGCCGGGATCGGTAAACAGGACTTGCCGGATCATGTCGCGGATGTGGTCGTCCTCCCCGGTCTCGGCGGCGCGGCCGCGGCCATCGATGTGAAACGGGAAGTCGAGATACAGAGACATGGCTAGACCGTGTGGTCGACGTCGATGTTGGGATGCGTGCTCACGTGAAAGAAGCCTACGTTGAACTCGATCCTCAGGGCCGCCTCGCGGCTCTCGAGGTGGTTGATCACGCCCCGGGCGATTGCGATGAACAGCTTACGGCGATCGTCCACCAGGTTTGGCGGCGCCGAGGGTAACGGCCCCAGGAGCGTAGCCAGCGCGCTCTCGATCGACCGCGCCATGCTGTCCTCGGCGTCGAAGCTTGCCAGCCGCCCGGCAAAGAGTTTGGTGGGCATCGCGTCCTCTCATCCACACTTCACACGCGTCGAGAGCAGGCTCGGCGTGGCCGAAGGGAAGAACGGAACCGGTGGGGCCGGCGTCACCGGGATGATACCGGCCGCCAGTTCGCCCGGATGCACGTGAGCGTTGAACATGGTGACTAGCTGGTTTAGGTACGTGAGCAGCTGGTCACCGAAAACCAGAGGGTGCGTGGCGTTCTGTACCAGCTCGATCTGGGGCGCTTCGACGACGACCTTGGTCCCGGCCTGCAGCTTGATCTGGCCTTGCTGCACCTCGAGCTTGAGCAGATTGCTGCCGTTGGAATCGCTCAACGTGATGGTCTTGCCGCCGTCGTCGAGCGCCAGCAGAAGCCCCTCGTCGGTGCGGACGATCTTGCGTGACGGCGTGGAGTCCGAGCCGGTCTCGTCCTTCGGCACCTGGCCATCTCCCCACCAGCAACCAGTCCAGACGGGATTCGACACGTCACCGGCCTCGAACTCGATCCACACGCCGGCCCCGACTGCCGGCACGGTGTAGACGCCGACGCCGTCGCCCGCGTATGGGGCTGCGGGAAGGGCCCAGCCGGTCTCGACGTCGAGAAACACCTCGTGAACCTGCGCTTTGATCCGGCCCCGACTCTGGGGGTCCTGGTTGTCGGTGACCAAACCGCGGTACTTGCCGAAGAACCGGCCGCTGCTGCGCTGGTCCGGCGACTGTCCGATCTCCGTCAGCGTGTCCATCGTCGATGGTGCTCCCCTGCGGCCGCGCTATGCCGGCAACGCGTTGTTCTCCACGAAAGATTCCCTGCCGGACAACCCCAGGGCGTTCCGCCGCAGCGTAAAACTCTGCTTGTACGAATCCGCGGTCAGCACGTGGTGGACCCGTTCGACGTAGTAGGTCCCGCTGAACTGCTGGCCGGCGCCGCGCACCAGCACGGGGCGTTTGGCGCGCAGGATGCCACCGTAGGCCACCGTGTTCAACTCGCCATCGGCCGTGATGGCGAGCGCGGACTGGTCCACCAGCGCCTGGGCATAGGCCTGCAGCTCACCGGTGCGCGCGAGCCCCGTCTGGCTGGGGAGGACGCGGCGCTGGTGCTGAGCTTCGAGCGCAGTGTTCTTACCAAGCGAGGAGAGCGCGCTGGCGGTGACCCGCGCCTGCTGGTCGGAGCGGCTCGCGATATCCAGGTTGGTCGCCTGGGCAGTGGCCGGCCTCAGCATGTCGTAGCGGGCGCTGAAAGTGTTCACGTTCGTGGCGTCGCGCAGGTTGACCGACAGCACGCCCTGCGGAGGTTGGTCCAGGCGGGGCGCGTGGAAATGGCCCTCGACCTGGCCGGTCCTGCCATTGGTTTCCACGTAACACTCGAACCCGTTGCGTTGGGCGAGCTGCTGCAAGAACTGGATGTCGGTGCCGCGCTGCATCAGGGTCTGCTCGTTCTCCTGACGCTTCCACTTCGTCACGTCGACGATGGGCGTGAACTTGTAGTCGGGCGAGGAGAAGACGGCGTTGGCGACATCGCTATCGGCCATGTTGGGCCAGCGCTTGACCTTTTCCTCGAGGTTCATCAGGACCGTGGGATCCATCGCCACGACGTTCAGAACGGACGTGCCGGGCTGATTGGCGAAGCTGGCGTTGGTCTCGATGATGAAAGCGTTGATCAGGGTTTCGGCCCGGCCGCTGCCCACGGCCACCGAGAGGCGCGCATTGGCCAGCCGGCCGAAGACGCGGTCATCGACGAAGGACCATCCGGCGCAGCCGTCCTTGATGCCGATGACGACCCGGAGGCGGAGCATGTCGGCCATCGCCGCATGGTCCTCCACCTCGATCTGCTGGATCGCTTGCAGCAGATCCTCGCTGGCGGGGACGCCGTCGATCGACAGCGTGTAGGTGACGGCCGGCAAGGCTCATCCCTCCGACGGCGGAACGCGAATGACCCGCCCGGCCTCGGCGACCAGGTCGCCCGGCCAGAGCGCCCGGTTGGCATCGCAGATCAGCCAGAAGAGCTCGGGATCCTGGTAGATGCGATGCGCGATCTGATCGAGCCGCTCGCCCTGAGCGACGACCAGCGCCAGTTGGGCGGGAGTGTCGGGAATGAAGCGGACCTTCTTGAACAGGACCAGCCGGCCCTGACCGTCGCTGATGCTGCCGGTGGCCACGCTTTCGTAGCGACTGCCCTTGAAGAACATCGACCCCCCTCAAATCGGGATCAGCCCGCGAATCGCGTTGGCCGATTCGCCGGGGCGTACCAGGCGCGCCAGCGCCTCCTTTTGCGCCTGATAGGCGACATAGGCGCCGAACCCAAGCGTGTCTTCCTTAAGCTCCATGTAGGTCAGGACCCGCATGCCCAGATCGACCTTGGCCCGGATGGGATTGAGCGCCGGGTCGAAGGCTTCTTCGGCGATGGAGAAGCTGGTCAGGCGCACGGGAACGGCGCGCGGCTTCCCCCACACGAGCAGGGTCAGCGGGAGATCGGCGGGACACACCTGGACTCGCCCGGCCTGTGCGAGGTTGCGATTGAGCAGGACCTGCGTGCTCGGTGGATAGAGCAGCAACTCGAGGGCGGCCAGCGCCGGGTGCAAACCGTTGGCGGCGACCTCAGGATTCTGGTCCGGTTGCTCCAACTGATCGGCCGCGTCGAGCACGACCGACAGGTTGATCGTCTCGACCGGCGGTCCGAGGACACGGAACGAGTCTTCGCGCGCGCCGCCTACGTTGCTGGGATCGGGTGGCGCCGCGCGGTGTGCCAGCGAGCGGCTGAGCTGCTCGGAGTTGTATTGAAACACGATCACGCGCGGCGGCGGCCCTGCCTTTTGGGACTCGTAGACGACGAGGGCGCCCTTGAGCAGCTTGGGACTGCGCGGGAAGTCAGAGGTCATCAACTATCTCTCCGCAGCGTCATTCATGGTGGACACGGCCCAGGCGAAGCAGGGCCGGCCGTGGCGGCCGCCGCATAGGTAAACGTCCCGTCGCTGGGACTGGTGGCCCCGCGAGCCCAGCCGAGGCAGTCCGATGCACCATGCGCACTGCAGCACCCATGATCGCAGGCGCAGTGGCACGGATTGGTGCAAGTAGTCGTGCCTGCGAGGCACGCGCGCGCGGGACAACTGCAAAGGCCAAGTTCCCGGCCGACCGCGCAGGCATCGTAGCAGGCATCATGCGTACGGCAGGCCTCATGGGTCGAGCAGAGGAGAACGTTCGTGTAGGTGCACGTGGCGTGGCAGCCGCTCTTCGCGTCCGTGATGCAGCGAACGATGTGGGCGCCCGACCTGCAGGTGCTCGGACAATCCGCACCGCAGGCTCCACGGCACAGTGCCCCACTCGTGATTCCCGGATTAATGCGCTGAGGTTCCGGCGGCGGAACGGGCGGGCTGGGGAGAGGCGGCTGGGTCGGCGCGAAGGGACACGTGATCGAAGGGCAAGCGGGTGCCGGCGGAATGAGCGAGCTGATGGTCGCACGCCGGTTCGGTCCGTCACGATCAGCACCCGTCAGCTTCGAAAACTCACCAGTCTCACCCTGAGCAAACAGGGTCAGGAGGCTGGCAGGTATGCCGGGGGCCCTTCCGGAAGAAGGGTGCCCAAGCTCGTCGATGACGGCTCGAGCGCGGTCGCAGGAGAGGCGCCAGTTGAGCTCATCGGACCCGGCGTGGCTCGCAAAGCCGTCGACCCGGACGGTGGAGCTGCCCCCGGCCGCACGCCAGCTGACGATGAAGGCTTCTACGGACGCCTGCTGAGCGGCAGTCAGCGTAGTCCCCGAGTTGGGGAACAGGAACTCGCTTATGACCGATGAAGGGCTATCCGTAGCGATGGGGCAACCCAGGCCGGCCGGCACTTTGGTGAGATCGCCGAGACGCTGGACCGACGATGCTGCGGAACCCTGCTGGATGGTGTGGGCCAGCTCGTGGGCCAGCAGACGCTTGCCGGCGTCGGTATGTGGGGCGTACTGGCCGGCGCCGAAGACGATGTGGTTGCCCGCGGTGTATGCCAGCGCATTGATGGCACCGACAGTCTCGGCTGCGGCTTGGCCGGCGTGTATACGGACGTCGCTGAAGTCGCGACCGAACCGAGGCTCGAAGAAGGCCCGTACGGATTTCGACAGCGGTAGCCCGCCCTCCCGCAGGGCAACGACTTGCGCCTCCTGGGCGGGGGGGATGGTCGGGGCTTGCTCACCGCCCGGGCGCGGCTTTCGATGGAGCTCTTCTTTACACTCGGTGCACATGCGCTGGACGACGGGCGGTTCCTGCTCTGCCTCGCAGGCCGAGCATAGCCGCTGGATATCAGGCGGATCACCGATGCCGGTGACCGACATCCGCATCACCGTGTCGGCGACGCGGTCCGCCTCGCGCTCGAACTCATCGCCCGGCTGGTTGATCGTGAGCTTGGGCTGGATCGTTTCGGTCCGCAGCAGCCGCTGCAGAACCTGATTGCCGGAACTCCACCGTCGCGCGGGCGCTGGACAACGGCGTGCCTCGCTTGAGTGAAGCACGACGGCGGTCTGGCCGCCCTTCGTCGAGGTCTGCCGCGCCAGCCCAGACACGTCAATCACCTCTTCCTATGTCCGCGGGCCGCTCGGGCCCCGGAGCCCGACTGCGAGGCCAATCGCCACGCCGCCTGAGGGTTGGGTCAAAGTCCCTGGCGCAGTACGCCATCAGGGCACCCTCGGGGGATTCGGCGCCAGCTTCGGCGTCGGGCATGCAGTACCCGCCGGCTGACACGAGATCGGACAGGACCGGAGTGCCAGTCCTCCAGCGACCCCGAGGCACGCCATGAAGTTTTGGGTGGGGTCGATCCCGAATGGCAGACCGGAAAAAACGTCTGTCGACCCACCGGAACAGGTGCACAGACAGCCGGGGAGCCGCCCTCCGTTACAACACGCCCGTATGAGGGCCTTGAACCCAATGTCGGCCTCCCTCAACGAGACGCCGGTGGATGTCGCCCAAGAATCGAAGTCGATCTCCGGCCGCACCGGCTGGCCGGCAAACATCTTCACGCTGCCGTTCTCGTAAAGGTGATGGAACGGAAAGGTGCTCGCAGAGACAAATGCGCTGTCGGTGGTGCCGTCGGCGAAGATCCGCATCCGGAAGCGGTTGCTGATGGGCGGTATCATCGGGTTCTTGCCCAGCGGGCCACAGGGTGCGTCTGGCAACGTGCACGGCACATCCGCGTTGACCCGCGTAACGAAGTCGCTCTCCCATTCCATCACCTCGCCGTGCACAGGATCCGAACTCCCCACGGGCCCCAGCGGCCCGGTCTTTGATACGACGGCAGCGGGATCGGTCTTTCCGCAAAACCCACTCTGGCCGACTTCCTGGCCGGCATCCACGACGCTGCTGGAGCTGATCTGGCTTCCGTCACTCGAGACGACTTCCGCTTCGATCCAATGCTTCATGCGAAAACTTGACCCAGAGGGAGGCTCCGCCGTCGGCGGGCGGAGCGGACTGGTGATCACTGCCCCGTCGTCGGTAAATGGGTTGCAGGGAGCGCACGCCAAGAAGCTCACCGCAGCTACCCTGAAACGGGTGTGCAAAGGACCGGGCGTCACGGGCTCGGCGCCCGGAATCACGGCCACCCGATTGCGGCTGCGTGGGCCAAATGCGGTGGTCCCACCGTGCTTGAACGTTTGGACCCTGCTGCTCATCACCCCATTTCTGACCAACAGGTCTGCGACGCTCCGGGCCCGGTGGCATGAGAGGTTCAAGTTGTAGGGCACCTCCCTTCCTGCTGGCCCTTCCGGACTGGCGTACCCGTGAACCTCCACGACAGGCAACCTTTGGAGGCCGGGAACGAATTCGAGGAGCCGAGTCTCACTCTCGTCCGTTAGAGCGTCGCTATCGGTGCAAAAGAAGAACATCTCACCGAATACGGTGTCGGCGCGTTCCTCGCAGTCTTGGTCGGCAGGAACGGGGGTATCGCCAAGATGCGTCGGTGGCTTCGGACAAGCGGCCCGCAGAATAGATCTCCCGCTGTTCGGAAGCGGCGATGCGAGCCCAACTGTGCCCCCTCCACCGCCCTCGACAGCCCGTGTGCCCGTGGCGGCCTCGTGCGCGGGCGCTGCGCGTGGCAGTTGCTTAGAACCGGTCTGTTGGACGACATGGGCCAGCTCATGCGCGAGTAGCCGTCGTCCGAAGGCTGTACCGGGGGCGTATCGCCCGCTGCCGAGCACGATGTGATTGTCGACGGTGTAGGCCAACGCGTTTACTGCACGGGCGGATTCGGAAGCCTGAGCGTCCGTGTGGATCCGGACATCGGCGAAATCGACGCCGAAGCGAGACTCGAAAAAGCTGCGCTCCGATTCTGGTAAAGGATGGCCCCCGCCACGCAAGGCGTCGACCTGCACCTGAACACGTGGGGTGACTTCCGGTCTTCGCCCCGGCATTTCCTTCGCCTGCAAACGTCCCACGCTCTCGCCGGCCTTCTTGGATTCCTCTTCACATTCCGAGCAGGCACGCTGGATACCGGTCGCCGAGCCGTGCAGCTCCTCCTCGCATTCAGCGCACATGCGTTGCAACCCGGGGGCAGAGGTCGGGCTGGCGTGCCGCAGGCCGTCCGTCGACCGGAGGTCCGGCTTGTGCAGCACGGCCTCCGCTACTCTGTCAGCCTCTTGCTCGAAGCGGTCTCCTGGCTGATTCACCGTGAGCTTGGCCTGAAACAGCCGTCGCTGCATAGCCTGGTTGCTCATGAGGGCCGGCGGTGCGCCAGTGGCGTGCGATTCAGTGCGCGCTGCGCGCAACGGGCTCACCGTGGGGGTGCTGGTACTTACTGCGTGCTCTGCGGTAGGCATGCGGCTGTGTGGTTGCCCTAACGGCTTGCGTGATGGCACGCGCAACGTCGTGCGCCGCGGTCAATGGCGATCCTGAAGGCCCGATCGTTCGTGCTGTCATCGGCCTCCTGGACTCGGCTGGCCGCCCGGGCGTACAGCACCGCACGACTCGCAGCGAGGCCGAGATCATGGGGCAGCCCTGGGCTCGTTGGCATCGGTCCCCGGCTCTGCCGGCTCTTGCTCAACAGCTGCATCCAAAGCACTTGCACTCTATCTTGCGCGCAGCGCTCTCCGTCCTCCACATGACATGAGAGGCCTCGTGCGCCAATGTAGAGGACAGGTAACAACACTTGTCGCCGTCAAAGGCATCTTCCCCGACTTCGATGTACCACGAGCTCGGGAAGGTCCACCCGCACAACCCGAGGTCAGGCACATAGTCGTATCGCACGCCGTCCAAGGCATCCAGAATGTCCACTTTCCCCAGCACGGTCAGGTAGTCGCACATCGCCACGTTGGTCTTGGCGGACGCTATCGCAGTGTGCATCCGGCTCTCTTTGTCCGGGGGGAAGTCCTTGAGCTTGTAGCACTGTACGGGCCTGTTCCCGACGGCGACGTTTGCGCCTGACGTGTGGATCGAGACTCGCCCGTCGCCCTGCTGCAGGACGTGCGTCAACTCGTGGGCGAGCAGTTCTCTGCCGCCGCGCGCGTCGGGGTGATAGTGGGCCGGGTCAAAGTAGATGTCGCGACCATACGTGAAGGCTGCCGCGCTCAGCTGCGCCGCCATCCGGGCAGCGTTGCCGTCCGTGTGGACGCGGACCCCGCGGAAGTCCGCGCCGAACCGCGCCTCCATGAATGAGCGCACGCCGTGGGGGAGCGGATTGCCAGCGCCCGCCGCCTCGAGGAGCTGGCCCTGGAGCTTCGCAGCCCCCCGGCGCACCGCGCCGGGAAGGGACCGGCGCATGACCTCATCACCCCCCTCTTCTTCACGCTCCCCCTCCGGGGCGGAGTCGCACGATTGCCCGCCGATGCCCTTCGTCATGAGGGTGGAGCAGGCCTGCGACTCGACAGGCGCGGCAGGCTGACTCAGGGGTTCGCACCGCTTGCAGTCGTGCTGCACCGCCGCCCCTGACCCTGGAAGCCGCATCGCTGCAGTCCGAAGCGGTCGCTGCGGTGTCGCCATCACGGCCGCCGCTACGCGGTCAGCCTCCTGCTCAGCTTTATCCCCCGAGGTGCTAACAGCCAGCTTGGCCTGGACTCCTTGCGAGAGCAGCAGCCGCTGCATGGCCTGGTTGCCTGCACCCGGCCGGGGCACGCTGCGCACTCCGGGACGGGCGATGCGTAGCCCGCTTACAGACTGGCTGCAGCAGCCGGCGAGGCGTACCACTCCGTGCATCAGCGCTCTACCTTTCGCTGGCGACCCGCTTCTGTGATCGTCCGTGCAGCTCCTGCGAGCCGCCCGCTGCTCCCCCGAGCGCGTCGGCTTCCCTGGGCGCGATCGGGCGCCCGATGCCATCCACGGCGACCCCGAGCCCACCGACCGCTACCGCGCAGCGCTACGGAGCCGCCCTCGGCAATGCTCACTAGGCGTTTGCGAAAATGGTTGCGCACTGTGGTGCCGTCAGTTGCTCCCCTGGGGGAGTCGCCACGGGGCTCATCAGGTTGAGCGGGTCCGCGGGGTGGACACCGGAGTTCAGAAGCACGTGTCCTAACTCGTGTGCCAGGCCGCGTACGGAAGCGGAATTGGCGACCACAGCCATGTCTCTCAGCCCGGCAGCCGCCCCCGTTGCGCAGAAAGGCGGAACACTGTAAGACGGCGCCCCGCTATTCACCGAGGCCACCAAGAAGGCCCGGACGCGACTCGACAATCCAAAGTCCGCCGTCGCTCCACTGAACAGAGCGGTTTCCTCGGCCGTCGCCGTCCCGCAAGTCGGGGACTGTGCGAGATCGGTATCGCCTCCGAGCAGCGCCGTCGTCCGCGCGGCTCCCTCCGATCCTCCGCCCCCAAGCGTGAATCGCACGCAGCATTGGTTGAAGATCGTGTTGGCGCGCTCCAGATCCACGATCGGATTCCGCGTGGAACCATCGAGCGACACCATGTCGATGTTTACCGACTTGATGGTCCCGCAGCCCGTGGTCGCGCTTGGCGTAGTGCCCGCGGGAGTCGGCCCGGCAGAAAACCGCTGGTCGAGCCAGCCCATGGTGGTCGGACCAACGATGCCGTCAAGGGCCGCGCCCGTCAGCCCGGAGGCGTGCTGGAGGTCGCTGACTGCCGCTTTGGTTTCCGGGCCGAACTTTCCGTCCACCCCGAAGCGCGGTAGTGAGAAGCCCGCATCGACGAGTGCCTTCTGGATCTTGGCGACTGCCGGTCCCCTGCTACCAACGCCGCCTCCCGGGTCAGCGCGGAGCAACCGTTCCCCGTCATAGACTGCTTCCAGAACGAGGTCGCCCGAGAATCGTGGCGACGTGAGGTCGTGACCGTCGCCGATGGTGCGTTGCAGGCTGGGCCCACTTGCTGCGCGCTGCTGGACCGTGTGGGTCAGCTCGTGCGCCAGCAGCGTCCTCCCTTTCGTCGTTCCCGGCTGGTACTGGCCTTCGCCGAAGGTGATGTGACTTCCAATCGTGTAAGCGAGCGCGTTCACCGACCGCGCGGAGTCGGCTGCACGTGCGTCGGCATGGATGCGCACGTGGCCGAAATCCTGACCGAAGCGCGGTTCGAAGAACTGGCGTTCGGAGACGGAGAGTGGCCGTCCTCCACCGGTTGCATGTTCGATCCCGGTGTCCGCCACACCCCGTGGGCTCGGCCTGGGTTGCAACCCATCGTCGCAATCCGGGCAAATCCTTTGCAGGAGGCGCGGCGTGCTGGACTGGGCCGGTCGAGCGTCCGAGCCGACAGGCATCCCTATCACAGCGCCCGCGACTCGATCCGCCTCCCTTTCCAGGCGGTCGCCCGGTCGGCTGATAGCCAGCTTCGTTTGAAGCAGCCGGTGCTGCGCCACTTGATTGCCGACGACGCGGGGCTTGGGGCTCGCCGCCTGGGACGCGGCCCGGCAAGCCCGGAGCGGGTTGCCACTCTTGTTCCTTCTTAGCGACATAACCTCCTGGGACCGCATGCGATCAGCTCTCCCGCCCTCGGACGACTTGGGTCACGGAATGCGCGACTTCGCCCGCGACGCTGATCCCGTGGTTCGCCGCGACCAACGGCTGCGGTAGGCCAGCCTCACGCAGGCGCCGCGCCACTGCGCGTTCGATGGAAGCGCGCAGAGAGTCCCCGCGATGGAGGCTGACACCGGTCAGGACGATACTGTCGATGTCGATGATGTGTGCGCCGCCGTTCATGTCTTCATCAGCCTGTAGTGAGGCCCGAACTCAGCCTCCGTTAGCAGCTTGTCGATCTTGGCGTACTCGCGGCGCGCCGCGTGAAGCACGTGCGCCATCGCGATGCTCGTGCCCTGCCCA
Source organism: Gemmatimonadales bacterium (assembly GCA_050733215.1). Taxonomy (GTDB): domain Bacteria; phylum Gemmatimonadota; class Gemmatimonadetes; order Gemmatimonadales; family GWC2-71-9; genus DASQPE01. Next base: position 20,512 of record JBOHSN010000010.1, on the reverse strand, counting down.
GCGGCCAGGAAGGCCGCGTTCAGCGCGATGTTGCGGATGTTCCCGCCGGCTATCTCGAGCCGAGAGAGGGCATCCAGATCGAGCGACGCCAACGGAGCGCCCGGCGGGAAGACCTTCCGCCAGATCAAGCGGCGGTGCTCGGAATCGGGAAAGGGGAACTCCACCAGGAAGCGCAACCGACGCAGGAACGCCCGATCGAGCGCCGAACGCCGGTTGGTACACAGAATCGCCAGGCCGCGGTAGTCCTCCATGCGTTGCAGCAGGTAGTTGACCTCGATGTTGGCGTAGCGATCATGACTGTCCTTGACCTCACTCCGCTTGCCGAAGAGCGCGTCGGCCTCGTCGAACAGCAGGATCGCGCCGCTCTGCTCCGAGGCGTCGAACACGTTGCGAAGGTTCTTCTCCGTCTCGCCGATGTATTTGCTGACGACCCCGGCCAGATCGATGCGATAGACATCGAGCTGTAGGTGGCCGGCGAGGATCTCGGCCGCCATCGTCTTGCCGGTTCCACTGGGGCCCGAGAAGAGCGCACTGATGCCGCGGCCGCGCGGGAGGCGCGCCCCGAAACCCCAGGTCTCGTACACCTGAGGACGAGCTGCCACCTGATCGGCGATCTCTCGCAATTGGCGCAGAGCATCGTCGGGCAGGACGATGTCGTCCCACGTGTAGCAGGGGTCGAGCCGCTGGGCCAGGTCACCTAGACGCGAGGCAACCTGCTCCCGGCATGCATTCCATAGGTCCGCGGCAGCGAGGGTGCCGTCGCCCGTGGAGCGCTGGCGTGCCTTGCTGATTGCGGCGCTCACGGCCTGCGGAATGGCCTGAGGCCCCAGATCGAACTGCTGCACGATCCCTTCGATTCTCCCGTCCAGCGACTGCGACACCGCTTCCAGGGACTCGATCCAGAGCGAGCGCTGGGCGGCGAGGTCCGGCTTGGGGACGGCGACGTGAATCGCATGCCGCTCCAAGTGCCACCGCTCCCGACTCCCCACAAACACGACTCCGTTGGAACGCTCGATCCAGTCGCGCGTGGCCATCAGGGCGGCCCGGTCGCCTGGCTCCAGGTCGGTCGCATCGAGGTACAGGGCAAACCGTGAGAGGGCGGCTTCCCGCTCGAGCAGATGGAGCAGATCGTGACGCTCCGAGTCCTGCACCGGCAGCCGCTTCGGGTCCAGCGCGTAGAGGTACAGCCCGATGCGAGCACAGAACTCCCGAGCCACTGCCTGCTTACCCACCCCCGGACCACCGGTGAGGTTGAAGGGTGGCCATGGCTCGCCGGCGGCGACGGAATAGGCCCAGCGAACGAGCCCGTCCACCAAGTCACGGTGAACCCCTGCCACCGGTACGGGCCGAACCGGACGCAGCAGGTGCGCGACGTTCTCGTCGAGTCGATTGACGCCCATCAGGTAGTCGGTTACGCGTTCGTCGAGGCGCAACGGCCGCAGCGACCGGGGCACGACCGAGGGACCGTCGGCGAAGGTCACCAGCCGAAAGCGCCGCAGCGGCGCCGAGACAAGCAGCGAGCCACGAGCAACCTCGCGCTCGGTGGGCTCGGCGCAGAGCAGGCTCAGTGCCAGGTGCACCGTTGGGTACCGCGCCTGGGCATCGTCTTGCGCATACGCATACAGAGCCCCGAACGTCGGATCCTCCTCCGGCGCCAGGCACAGCAGCAGCAGGTCGCGATCGAAGGACGTGAGACCGAACAGGCGCGCGAGCACCTCGAGCGCGGGCACGCCCGCCTCGGTGAGGTCTTGGCGCCGGCGCTCGAGCTCGTCCTGCAGCTCGCTCAGAGACCGGGTAATGGCCGCCGATTCGGCGTCCTCGCGGTAAAACCGGAGCTCGGATGCCGCGTCCTCGCCGTCCAGCAGCCGGTCCGCGAGCGCGTCGCTGATGACCAGTCCCCGACTGCTGGCCAGCGGGTCCTGCTGCCAGCCACGACGCAGCCAACGCACCTTGCGCTGCAGCAGAAGCTGGAGCCGGCGCAGCTCCGCCCAGAGATAGGCTTGATTGGCGGCGGCCCAGGTCGCCGCGGCGGTGCGCTCCCGCGTCGGTAGCGGCGGCGTACTCATGTCAACGTGAACGTCACGGGTTCCATACTCTGCGCGCCGTTGACCATGGCGCGCACGGCGTAGATCCCCGGAGGAGTCGGCGGCGTCGTGAGGGCGAGAGCGCCGAGCGGTATTTCAACCGAGACGTCGGACGGCGCGGCCCAGGGATCGCCCGGTCCGGGCTCACGAACGGGAATCGAAACGTCGCCCACCAGCACGACGCTTTTCACGGGGGGTCGATAGAGACGTCTCCCGTTCACGGTGAGCAGCGCGTTGGCGCCGCCCAGGCCAGGGTTTACGCCGGTCACCTCCGGCGTGAGCATGAAGACGCCCTGATTCGACCCCTCGCGTCGGTTGTCCTGCACGACAACACCGTTGTCCAAGCCTCCCTCCACGACCTCGGTCGGACGCGACGTCTGCACCTCGACCGTCTGGGGTCCGGGCCGGAGCTGGTCGTCTACCGGGATAGGGCGTGCAACCGGGTGATCGGCGTCGACCGGGTACGTATCATTGGGTACGACGATGCGGATCTCTTCATCGGACGCGGGCTGCACCCCGATCGGCTCGAGGCTGCCCAGCTTGACCCAGGTTCGCGGGGCTCGGAAATTCTGCCCTTCGATCGTGATCTCTTGCAGCACGTGGGCCCGGATGTCGCCGATCACCTCACCGGGCAGGACCGGGGTGCGGTACACGGTGGAAACCTGGGGCCGCCGAGAAACGACCATGTGGATGCGGCGGGTTTCGACCGGGGCGGCCAGCGTCTTGAGGCGACGGCTCTCGATCTGGACCACGCTCACCGAGTAGGCGGCGGAGAGACGGTACGGGCGGGTGAGCGCCGTCCAGACCTTGGAGAGGTCCTCGAGGCTGATCGGGTCGAGGCACAGTTTGACCTGCTCGAACTCGCCGCGCAGGCTCTGATGGAGAATGGTTTGCCCTGGGGGCAGCTGGATGGTGACCAGCTTGTCGGTGATCACCGGGTAATCGTGGAGCACGCGCATGGCGCTGCCCAGGAGAAAATGGGCGCGCGTTTCGTTGAGCACGCCGTTATCGTCGGTGGCGCCGTAGGCCGTGATCAGATAGTGGAGAACCAGGCTGAGGGGCGGATGCCCGTACTCGCTCGGATGGCCTTGCCCGGGGATCATCTGGTTCTTGAGCGCGCCGTTCTCGCTGACGCGGTAAAGGAACAGATTCACCCGGGGTGCTTCCGCCGCCTGTGCATCCTCCGGCTGCGGGAGGCTCACCGTCACCTGCAAGTCCGCGCGGACCATGCCCTGCGGCAACTCCATGCGATCGCGCAGGAGGGCCTGAAGTGATCCGCTCACACCGCCGATGGCGAGAAAGTTGCTCATCGTGGCCAGTTCCGATACGTCCGGATGCGCCCGTAACTGGCGAAACCGACCGGAGCCGGTCCCGCCGCCGCGGCAGGTGACGGCGCCTGGGGCGGCGTGCCACGTACCTCGACGCGACCGATGCGCACGTGAATTGGTAGTGGGGCTGGGCTCGACAGCGAGGGACCGGGAGCAACCCTCGGGAACCGGAATGGCGCGGGGAATTCCGCCAGCGCCGCCCGGACAGCGGGCAGCGGCGGCGACTGCTCCTCGACAGCCACCAGGGGGCGGTTACGCTCTTCGCCCACGACACTGACAGCGCCGGGGACCGAGGCTGCGGCGGCCGGGGCAGACTGCAGCGATAGAACCGGCCGCGGAGGTTCGAGCGCGGGTTCCCTCGCGTCTTCACCAGGCCGTGGCGCGAGCGGCTGGGTTGGGGCCGGCAGTGCCGCTGGCGGCGCCGACGGAGCCGTCGGTTCGGGTCCCGGTGCGGACTGAAGCGCCCCCGGCGCCGGGGGCGACCCTGTCTCGGGCAACGGGATCCGCGCGGCGGGCGGCGCGGGCCTGGCGGGCCGCGGGGAAGAGATCGGCGGCGAGGGCCGCGCGGGCGGCGAGGCCCGCGCTGGCGGCGAGGGCCGCGCCGGCGCCGGAAAAGTCTGGACCGCAAGTTGGGAGCGTCTCTCGGGTGCCGTCTCGGCGCTCGCCTCCGGCGGCGGCGACGCCTCCTGCGGTCCATCTGACCGCGGCTCGGGGCTCAGCTCGATCGCGCCCGGTTCCGGCGTGCGAAGTTCCACTTCGAACGGGCCGGGCTGTGGAGCCCGGATCGAGGTCAGCGGTAGACCCGCGCCGCGCCGCGCCAGATTGAGCAGGAAGCCGCTCATCGGCTACCTCGCTCCGACAGTTCCTCCTCCAGGAGCTCGAGGTAGCGACGGCGCATCCGACTGCTCATCCCCAGGATTTCCGAAGGGTTCCAGTGATAGTGGAACGCCAGGAGATGAACCTCGTGGTAGAGGTGGCGCATTCCAGCCTGGAGTTCCTGGAACAAGTAGCTGGCGGCATCGAAAACTGCGGCAAAGGTGCGGCCACAAGCCGGACAGTTGATCCGGAGAGTCAATTCTGCCTGTGGATCGAGCTCGGCCATCCGGGTGGACACCGGCTCGAACAGGACCTCGGGAATTCCATCGATCGGGACGCCATCGGCGGAGACGACTGATTCGACGCAGCGGCGCAGCAGCAGATCGGCTGCCGCGGTCAAGTCGGTTCGAGCCAGTAGGGCTGCCGCTTCGTGGTCTGACCCGGTCGGCAATCGGAAGCGGACCAGGTGGGCGGCGTCTCCGTCCCGCACCCGGACCTCATGGCGTTCCTGGGCCCCGTCCTCCCATGCCCTGCCGTAGCACGGCAGCAGCAGGTCGGAGACCTTCAGATCGAGGTCGAGTTCTTCCCCGCAATCCGGGGACGGGCAAGTCAGGAGGCACTGCAGGCGGTCACCAGAGGTAAGCCGTCGCAACTGGAGCAGCAGGGCCTCACGGTCGCCAACGCTCAATGACCGGACGGCATCCCGGGTGACTGGCTCCGGGGTCCCTAGCCTGGTGAGGCACCGCGCCAGCACCTCCGTCGCCCACTGGGCCGGGAGCAACGTCGGGGCCGCTTCCGTCAGGAAGGCCTGGTCTTCCCCGGTGGGCTCGCGTAGCACGGCTTCGCGGCAGCACGCGCCGTTCACCCAGTATCCTCGAGGGATGCTGGCGACATACGTGTCGCTCATGGACTCAGCCCGCCCCGCTCGGGGTGATCACGCCGGTTCCGTGAAGGTGGGTTCCGTCGGCTCGACCACGCTCACGTCCCGCTCCCAGCCCTCGTTTTCGAGCTTCATGGTTTGGATGGCGATGGCGTTGGCGTTGGCGTCCAGATCGGGAAGCGACTGGAATTCCGAGACCCAGCAGCGGAAGAGGTTGTAGGCGAGGACCTTCTGGCCAGCTTCGTTGTAGACCTCGATGCTGATGTCCTTCCGGAAATCCTTGAGGGAAACCTCCAAGCCGAGACCGGCGCCGAAGTTCCAGACCTTGTTCGCCCAACGCTCGAATTCCAGATCATGGGTGACCCCGCGTTCGAGCGTTACTGCTTCGTACTTGGTCCGTCCGGGCGATTTGCGGCTGGTGCTGGGATCACCTCCTTCGCGATGCTCCACCATCTCGGTGGATCGCTTGAGGGCACCAACCTTGCTCACACCGGCGACGTAGCGTCCGTCCCACTTGACGCGGAACTTGAAGTTCTTGTAAGGATCGAACCGGTTCGCGTTGACGGTGAACTGCGCCATGGCGCTGTCTCCTTAGACCTGGATCTGGCCCGCGATCTGACTGATCTTGATGATCACGAATTCAGCGGGCTTGAGCGGCGCAAAGCCAACCAGGATGTTCACAATGCCATTGTTGATGTCGTCTTGAGTGGTGGTTTCTTTGTCGCACTTGACGAAATAGGCCTCGCGCGGCGTCTGACCCTGGAATGCTCCCTGGCGGAACAAGGTCTGCATGAACGCGCCCACGTTGAGACGGATCTGTGCCCAGAGTGGCTCGTCGTTCGGCTCGAAGACGACCCATTTCGTGCCGCGGTAGAGACTCTCCTCGAGAAACAACGCGAATCGGCGGACGGGGAGATACTTCCACTCGGACGCCTGGACGTCGGCGCCGTCCAGGGTGCGAGCGCCCCAGGCGATACTGCCAAAAATCGGGAAGTTGCGCAGACAATCGATGCCGAGCGGGTTCAAGGTCCCATTCTCCGCATCGGTGAGGACGTAGCTCAGCTCGTTCACGTTGCGGAGCGTGGTGTCGATTCCCGCTGGTGCCTTCCACACGCCTCGGTCGTTGTCGGTTCGGGCGTAGATGCCAGCTACTGTGCCACTGGGGGCGAAGTCCCGCAGGCGGAAGTCGTTAAGCGGATCGGCGATGCGGAGCCGGGGGAAATAGACTGCCGCATTGCGGTTGCGCAGATTGGCGTTGGTGTCGAGCCAATCTTTCATTCCCTGCACGGTGTCGACGGTGGAGGGGATGTCGACGATGAGGAAAGCGCGCCGCTCCAGGCAGTAGGCTTCAGCGTTGCTGTAGATGTTGACCAGCGCCGCTGCGTTCGCGACACCCACAACCGCCGCTATGGGGATACATAGGATGTTGAAGAGGCTGACGTCCTCCAGGGCGAACAGGCCAGTCTTGGTCGCGCGCACGCCCACAATGTCGTTGGCGTCGGGAAGGTTACCGTTGACTCCGGGGACGTTATTGGCCTGGGCCCCCGCGGCGCCCAGCCCTACCGAATACTGTTGGACGTTGAGTTGGGCGTTGGCAGGGGGGCCCAACAGACCCAGATCGGCAGCTGTGGTGCCCGCGAGCTCGGTGAAAGTGATGATGATCTCAGGATTGAAGGAGCTCCCCGGCGTGGCCGGATCACCGGCCCGGCCGGTCAAGACGCGGAAGCGGCCGCCGACCAGCTGGACGGTTGCATTGGTGTAGCGCGGATCGTTCGTGTTAGCCGCGCGCAAGGCGGCCTCGAGCAGGCCTCGAGCGTCCTGGAGGCTGGTTGGTTGTCGCGCAAGGGTAACTGTGCGTGGCGCTGGTTCGCCGGTGAGCTGGGCCTGGAACTGGAACGGCGCGGCGGTGCCCGTGACCGTGCCAAGGACCAGCACGTCGCCCACTGTGCCGGTTTGAGCCGGGCGGTTCGCGCCTAGAGAACTCGCTTGGACGATCCGCGAGCGTTCGTTGATCACATCAACCGCCGAGTTGCTAGCTCCGGCGGTCATGGTCAGGTTGCGGAACGTTTCGGTGCGCAGGACCGGCTGAGTGCCCACCGGCGAGACTTCTGACACGGTCAGATTGAAGAGATTGGCAGGATCGGTGGTATCGTAGTCGACATCGAGACGGACAAAGTTTCCCCAGGCGCCGGGATCGGGCACGGAAGCGCCTTTGATGAGGCGTCCTGCCTCGACCCGCAGGGAGCCTGCGCCACCGACACCATCGAGCAGCTCGATTCGGGCCGTGGCAAAGCTACCCGCCGCACCGACGCGGACCACCCAGGCTTCGCTTCCGCCATTGAGGAAAAACTGCTGGATGGCGTAGCTGGCTTCACTCTGAGCATCGAGACCGCCGAACTCCCGCTCCAAATCGGCGAAGCTGAAGATCTGGATGGCACGGCTCATGGGGCCGCGGGCGAAGTAGTCGATGAACGCGCCGACCGAGGTCGCGACCCCAACGATGGTGCGGACGCCGCTGGGTACTTCCTCGATGTAAACACCTGGGAAAGTTGGTTTCACAGGCATTGGCTCTTTCTCCTCTCCTGCGCCATACAGCCATGAGGCCGCCGCGAGGCAGCCCGCGATGATGTCGAGGGGCTTCGTGTCCCAACGGGTTGATGCCGAGCAACCTGCTGTCCCGAGTGCCGGCTCACGAGCCGCCAACCCGAGCGCGAATCGCCGCTACCAACGATTTCGCAGACACTTCGCCGAGTGGAACCTTGTGCGGCTGCAGCTGCCACATAGCGGCGCTGCGCCCGTTGAGCGCGATGGCCAACACCAACTGCCCGGTCGACGCTCCGAACACACGGGTCGCGGCTCCCGAATCGTCGGGTCGACGCGCACCGATGATCACGACATCCGTTCCCCCACGAGCCCCCGGCAACTCGTCCCACTCGCCCGGTTCGGCCACGATGTCCATGTCAGGCTGGCTCGCCACGGCGTCTCTTACGATGTCGCGGAGTAGGGGTGGCATCTGTGCCAGCACGACCTTGATCCTCTTCACGCCCGCGCCCAGGTAGGTGACGAGTGTTGCTCATGGCTCCGGCGCGCGGAATAGATCCGGTGGCCCAACTTGGATCTGCATGAAGGTTTGTACCCTGAGGTACAGCCTTGCCATTCTCGATCGCTCCGTCACATTGGGGCATTGCTCGCTGTCATCCCCGAACCAACTCGGGAGAACTCGCGGTGCGGGATGCCACAACCCCATGAGTGGATGTTCTACGAGTTCATGTGGCGCGCCCACGCCCGCGGGCTGCCCTACCCCTTCCCCTGGTGGGTGCAGCAGAACTTCCGCCATTGGACAGACGCCTTTGATAGCGGCCTGTTCGATTCAAAGGAGGCGGCGTTCGCATCTAACGCGAACTATCGCTATTGGAACCTGGTCGGTGAGCCGAACCAGGATCTGGAGAGCCTGGTCGGCCAGGCCGGGGAGGTCGAGCCGGTCTACGACCAGTACGCCCTGAACTTCCTCCTGTTCGACCCGATTACCCGTGAGATCTACTTCCCCCAGCAAGCTGGGCTGGACGGACGAGCATCTTCTCTCAGCCAAACGCTGGTGGAAGACTCGCTTCCAATGATCCTGACCACGTACCGTTCAGGCACCGGAATCACCGTGCGTGAGAAGGTGTTCGCGACTCAGCTCTCGGCGGCGGACAACCGCAGTTTCGTGCTGGTCCGGCTCCGGGCGGAGTTGACCGTAGACGCGCCCAGGAACGCCTGGCTGTGCATCGGCGTCTCGCCGGCAGGCCCGACTGGCTTTCAGCGACACGACAGCGCTGGACGGTTCCTCTCCGACCGGCGGCTCAGCTTCCTACGGTACATCGCCTCCGACCAGCGCGTCGAAGTCAACGCGACCTGGGGGCCATCGTTCGATGTCGCTCCAGGGCAGGTCGGCGTGTACGGGAACGGCGGGTCGACGGACCCGGAGTTCTATCTCGCAAATAACCCCTATGTGGAACTCGTTCGGGATGGCCACCTCAATGGCCTCGCGATGGCCACCGATCAGATCGCCGGCCTCTGTCACGGGGTGTTTGCCTGGCCCATTCAGCTGACTCCAGCCAATCGGACCTTCTCGATGGACTTGAGACTTCCCGTCGGCAACTTTACGACGGTGAGTGACTTGCAGGCGATGAGCGCCGCCCACGCGGATGATCTGGAGAGTTGGATTACCGCCAGCTGGGCCTTTCGCCTGTTCCAGTCCGGCCTGCGTCTTCAGCTTCCACCCAGCCTGGAATCGCTCGATCGACAGGAGACGCTGTGTCGTTCTCATCTGCTCATCCTGGCCGATTCAGGTGAGATCCATCCAGGGCCGACGATTTACGACTCCTTCTGGATCCGGGATTCCTCGGTGGAGGGAATTGCTTGCGCCTTGGTCGGCCAGGAGGAGCTGGCTGAAGCCCAGTTCGGCACCCACTATCGGCACGCCTTCAACCGAGGAGCCGAGCGGCTAGGGCCGGTCTCGCTGAACGGCTTCTTCGGCAGGGAGCACGAGAAGAATGACCGCGAGTGGGACAGCAACGGGCAGGTTCTCTGGTCCATCGGCCGGTTCGACCGGATCAAGGGGCCGCTGTTCGCGTTCGGGCCCGGAATGTTCAATCCCTATGTCCTGGAAGGCGCGCGTTGGCTGCGTGACAACCGAAGCCCGTTCGGCCTGTTGCACAGCGGCTGGAGCGCCGAACATCTCGGCGACAAGGACAAGCCGCACTACTGGGACGACATCTGGGCAGTTGCGGGGCTGTGGGAGGCGGCACAGCTGGCCCAGCGGATTGGTGCGGCTCAGGCTCAGCGAGACGAGCTCTGGCGCATATATGACGACATTCGTACTGCAACTGCGGACTCGATGCGGTGGGTATTGGGTGAACAGCGACGGCTCGGCTTTTGGGAAACCTTCATTCCCACTGGTCCGGCAGACGCCGGCCGACTCGACTCCACGATCATCGGCGCGGTAGCCTACTTCCAGCCCTGCCGGCTCTACATGGGCGCCAAGCTCGGCGGCGACATCGATGCAGGCATGCGTCATACCCTCGAGACCATCTGGAGCCACTTCGTGGGTGGCGGATTTCGGCACGACTCGGCGTGGAACTGCTTCGGGCCGTATCTCACACTCCAACTGGCACACGCCTTCTTGTTTCTGGGCGACCTGGACCGAATGCATCAGCTCCTGAGTTGGTCGACCAACAACGCGGCCTTCCCCCAGGTGAGCCGGCGCGACGGACAGCTCGGCGACCCCTGGCAGGTGGCCTTGGGGTCTTGGAACGAGCAGCACTGCTACCCGATTGCGACCAACTTTTCCGAGATCCCCGGGCGCCCCTGGTACATGGGCGACATGCCACACGGGTGGGCCTGTGCCGAATTCATCCTGCTCCTGCGAGACATGCTCTTCTTTGAGGCAGACGAGGACGGCGACCCGCACATCTTTTTGACCCCCGGGATCCGACCCGAGTGGCTCGGCAATGCCGAACTCATCCGCGTGGAGAACGCGCGCACGGCCTTCGGAACGCAGATCGATTTCAGCGTGCGCCACAGCCAACCCGGCAAGCGGATCGACATCGACATCTCCTGGAGCCCGCCGGCAAGGGTGAGCTTCGTGTATCCTTGCCGCTTTGGGGCGGGAGTCGCTGCGGCCTCTGCGAACGGGCAAGCCTTGCCGGTCTCGTCAAACGAGGTGCGCCTACCGGCGGGCACCACGCGTGCGAGCGTCACCTATCGGTAGAGGCCGGCGGACCGGTCTCCAGGCTGTTCTCGCCGGTGCGCCGGAAGCTCGCCCGGTCAGGGCGCGACCCCCGGAATCGGCCGGTCGGTTGCCCCCGCCCAGAAGTAGTTGCCATCGGCGTCGCGGTACCAGTGCGGGTTGCCGTGCACGCTCTGCCCACTGCTCGTCCAGCCGACAAAGGGTAGCGGCGCGCCCGCCGCCACGGTGCGCACCCGGTCGGCCGCCGACGTGGGCGCACCCAGCCGGATGTTGAGCGCGGTGCGCGCGATGGTGGCGCCAGCGTCGGGGACGAAGTTCGCAGTGAGGCCGGACAGGACGACCGAGCCGGCAAGGTCGACCAGGTGGTCGAGGTCGACGACTCGGCCGGGGCAGGTCTTCTTCGCGTAGATCTCCCGGTGGCCGATCACGTGCGCGCGGTCGAGCAGGATGCCCCAGCGGCTCCCTACCGCCGCGACCAGCTCTGCACTCGCCTCGTAAAGGGCATCAGGCCACTCGGAGTCTTCCTTCCCCTCGTGCTCGATCCCGATAGTGTAGAGATTGGGGTTCACGCCCGTCTTGAGCAGTGGCCAGCCGGAGCCGAACACGCGGCCGGCGTGGTAGGCCGTGTCCCCCTCGTGCACGTATTGATGGACCCGACCGTCTTTGGCGACGCCGTAGTGCGCCGAGACTCTGGACTCCGGAGTATTGAACCAACTGTCGGTGCCCGCGAGGGTCCCTTCCATTATGTGGACGACGATAGCTTCGGGGCGGTGACCAGCGCGGCCGACGGTCTTGTTGGAGCTGCCGATCCACGTAACCGAGAGCGTCATGGCTCACTTCCTGTTAGACTCCCGGGATCGGACCGCGGTAGGTAATGGAGGACCAGTGACCAAACGGCGCCGTGCCAAGAAGCATCGAGAACCGCCTAAGACCCCATCCGGGACCGCTCCCGAGCCGCGCCTGCCGCCGGTCGACAAGTCCGTCGGGGAGACCCGCGACAACCTCGCCCAGCGAGCCAAGTGGTTCGAGCGGCGCTCGGGCCGCCGCGACTAGCGCGAACCATCTCCGCCGACTCAGACCTGCAAGCGCCAGATGCTCCGGCCATACGTCGCCGCGGTGAGTGTCTTCGCGGCCTCGTGGTACACCAGGTCCACCACCATGACGTGCGGCAGGTTGCGGGTGAGATTCTTCCAGGTCGTCGCCCCATCTGCCGATACGAAGACCCCGACGTCGTTGGCCACATAGATCGTGGCCGGGCTCGACTGGGGGATGGCGATGGCGTGGTGCGGAACGTCCGGCAGCCGTCCACGGTCCACATCCTCCCAGGTCGTCCCCCCATCCTTCGAGCGGAATACGTGAGATCGCCCGAAGTTGGCCATGGTCGCATACACCAGCGACGCATCCGCTGGGCTCGTGGCGAGTCGGGTGATCATGTACCCCGGGAGAGACCCGGCCAGGTTCGCGCTCCACGTGTTCCCGCCGTCGGTGCTCCGGAATAGCCCGCCGTTCTCCGTTCCCACGTAGACCTGGGTCGAGCTCGCTGGAGCGACCTCGATGGCGGAGATGGGACTCCCGTCCAGCGCCGGGGACACCGGGGTCCAGGAGCTGCCGTCGTTTCGCGTGCGCCAGACTCGTCGCGATCCGGTGAACACAACCGACGAATTGCCGGGATCCATGTCGATGTAAGCCATCCAGACAGAGCCTTGCTCGTCCGGGTCGGACGTGGGCGACACGTCGAGGGAGCCGCCCCCGCGGAAGCGGTAGATGTTGAGGTTGTAGTACGAGGCGTACACGTGGCCAGCGTCGTGTGGATCGAAAACGATCCATCCGCCGTCGCCGCCCAGCAGCTCGAAGAAGTCGTCACGCTGTCCGCTCGTGGTCACCAAGGTCCCGTTGTCCTGAGCTCCGCCTCCGAAAACACCCGGGTTGCTCTGGGCCACGTCCATGTCGTAGAACATGGTCACGGCAAGGCCGTTGCTCCGATTGGTCCAGCTCGTTCCCCCGTCCTCACTGACATCGAGTCCGCCATCATTCGCGTCATAGACTCGACCGGCCGCGCTGGCGGGCATGACCAGGCAGTGGTGGTCCGCGTGCGCGTAGGTCTTGGCCCCCCGGGTGACATTCCAGCGCGTCGCGCGCCGCCAGGTCCTCCCGCCGTTGGTCGAGCTGTGGAGATCTACTCCTCCACAGAGCACCCGATTGGGCTTTGTGGGATGTACCACGATAGTGTTGCCGTACTGCATCTGCCTCTCGTTCGCGAAGTGCGAGCCGGTCCGGTCCTGCCACGTTGTGCCCCCATCGCGCGACCGGAACACGCCGAGGACCCGGTCGGCGTAACTGCTCGACTGGTCGGCCGCGAGGGCGTAGACCACGTTGGGACTGGAGGGACTGATGGCGAGGCTGGTCCGACCGGTTTGCTCGGGCGGAGGCAGGCCGGCGACGGCTTGCGTCCAGCTCGTGCCGCCGTCGGTCGAGCGATAGATACCGCTCCGAGGACCGCGGGCCGTGAAGGTCGCGAGGATCGTTCCCCGGGTGGCCGGGTGGAATACGATCGCGTGACACCAATAGTTCTGGGCGAGGACAAAGGTCTCTCGCGTCCAGGTCGAGCCGCCGTCGAACGACGTGTACATCCCGCCGAGGTCTCGGGGAGAGGCCCCCACCTCGTCATACCCGACGCCGCCGATGCGGATATGCTGCGAGTCGAACGGATCGATTGCGATGACGCCGATGCGCCGGGGAATGTCCGTTTGGGACGAGGAAGCGAAAAGGGACCAGGTCTTCCCCCCGTCGGTGCTGCGGTATATCCCGAGACCGGCGTAGGAATCAGCCGAGAGGTTCGCTTCGCCGGTGCCGCAGTAGACGATGTCGGGGTTGGTCGGGTCCAGCGCCAGCGCACCGACGTTGAGGACATCCTGATCGTGCCACTGGGGCTGCCACGTCCGGCCGGCGTCGGCGGAGTACCACACGCCGCCACCGGCCGCACCGGCCCACACGCGGTCAGGGTTTGCCGGGTCGCACACCAGGCTCGTCATCCGGCCACCGATGTTGGTGGGGCCGGCGAGCTGCCATTGCGCGGTCCCGGGTGCGGGAGGAACTGTCCGCGCGGTGCGCCCGCGCTCATGCACGAGCACGGCCGTCGGTGCCTCTCTCAGTGGCCAGGCCGTGCGGGCTTGGAACCAGACGCTCCGACGCTTGTGATTCGAGAGCCGGGGAGCGGCCGCGCCGCGGGTCGCTGGCTTGGGCGGACCCCGGGTGAGCGCGACGGGTCGCGCCGCGCCGCCGGGCCGCAATTGCTTCGCTTTCCTCGTCTTCCGGCGGACCATGGAGCCTCCTCGCTATCTGGCGACGTCGCCCTTCGAGGATGCCGGGAACACATGCTCGGCAATCCAGCTGATCGCATACCAGGTCGCCAGAAAGGCCAGGCACTCGAGGGTGAAGGAGTGGAACTTGTAGACCGCTTCGGCGAGGACGAGGGCGACCAGGGCCGAGGGGGCCTCATGAGCGAGAGACCGGCCCGGACCCAAGGCCCGAATCATCTGGCGCATGGCGTTCTCCGGATGGTGTGGGGCTGCATACCAGAGCGGGCGGCTGCCTTGGACGCGAAAGGCCGGCGTGTCGACAACGTAGAGGACCGCGGCTGCGCCGACAGCGAGGAGCGGGAGTACCGGCAATCGGCTGCGCGGTGGTAAAGTCGCGGACATAGGCCAAGGCATCGCGTGCGGTGCTACCGGCTGCCGGTGAAAAGCAGGCTGACGTACCTGATGTCGACTGAAAGACCGAACACGAAGTCCGTGTTCCACACCTCGTTGGTAGGTATCGCGTCAGGAGCTCCAGCGAACGGATCGCCGACCGCGAAGCCATTGAGCTGGCGGACCCTCGCGAACTCCCAGACGCCGACCGCGTTTACCCCGTAGAGCAGCTCCCCCGAAAAGCCCAGCACGAAGCGCTCCCCCGGGTTCTTGAGTCCGACCCCGAGGACGAGCCCCAGCCGATCCAGCACCGATTGCTCATGGAGGACGTCGCGGCCGGGATATGACCCCTCACCGGCCCCGAAGAGAGACGCGATGTACCGGGGAAAGGCATAGAGTACTAGGCTGGCCGTGTACTCGGGCCCGCGATCAGCGGGTCCCTGGTTGAAGATGACTTGGTCCGCCGAGCCCACGGCGGAGGGCCGCAGCCCGAAATCCTGGTCGTGCTGCTTCGTGAACAGCACGCCGGCCTGCAGGGTCGCGCGATAGCGATCCGACTGCTTGAGCGGATAGCGCTTGGTCCTGGGCAGAGTCGGTGCTTTGATTGTGATGTCAACGCTCGTGTTATAGCAGCGCCGCGGCAGGAACGTGGCAAGATGATACTCCCCTGCCGTTTGCTGTGCCGCAGTCAGGCCAGTGGGAAACGTTTCGCTGGCCTGCAGCACGTTGGGCGCCGCACTCTCCGCGGCACACGGGTCGAAGGAGATCTCGGTCCAATTCAGCGGATTCTCGGTGAGCACGGCGACGTAGATCGGGTCACCCACGACGCCGTAGTCCCGGCTGTAGTAGCACGGGGTGGCGTTGTCGCCGGCGCCGCCATCGAAGAAGACGATTCCAGTAAACCGACCGGCTGGGGCCTGGCGCCGAAGCTCCGTCTCCCACGCCGCGCCGGCGGCGCGGCACTCCGACTGCTTGAACACCTTTTCCCCGAGCCCGCCCTCCGCGGGCCCGCCTGCCACCACCGGGGCGGCCCCGAGGTCAGCCGGACCTGCGAGGCCCTCCGCGCGCCACTCGGGGCGGCGACAGAGAACCTGGTTTCCGCCTGGAGCCTTCTTCTCAAAGGCGATAACCGCCACAGGATCCTTGGCCTTCGCCTCGAGGAGCTTGGCGATATCGGCCTCACCGGGCGTCCACTTGCCGCTCGCGGGGACCGTCGGTAATTCGGCCAGCACGCTGCTGTCCTTGGCCAGTACCGCGACCAGATCCGCTTCGGCGGGCACCTGGAGCGATTTGGATGTGACGACGAGAAGGGTCCCGGTGCCGCAGCCCTCGACCTGCGCTATCAGACGGCTCGATGGTCCAACCATGAGCAGGGCCATTAGCGCCCTTCCGATTCGCCTCATAGGTCTCGGCTCCTCCTAGAGAAATGCGCCGCGTTCGTCGATGAAGGGCCAAACCGCGGAGCAGAACACCGAATGGCGCCGACCTTCCAGCTCGCACACACCCTCGAGCAGCCCCACGATGCGCGAGTCCTGGTCAACCAGAGCGGCTCCCGAGTCTCCGGCCACCGTGCACATGTCGGTCAGGACCAGGTCACGCAGGAAGAGCGGGCCGATCTGCAGGGCACCTCTCACACCTCGAACCGTCGTAGGAATGAGCCCACGGGCGGACAGCACAAAACACGAGGAGCCGATGTCGTCGCTGGTCAGGATGTGGGGCGCGCCCAAGGGGGCATCATCCAGGTACAGATTCTCGATGGCTCCCGAGGCCGAGACGATGGCGTAGTCCGCATTCTCGGCGACGACGGCGCGGCGGACCGATCCTGGTACGATCGCTGTCGCGCTGCGCCCGACGAGGGTGACCTGGACGGCGGGCTCGCTCCCGACCGGGAATGTCACGGCCCCGGCGGCGGAGACGCCTAGCACGTGCGCCGCCGTAGTCACCACCGACCCGAATAGCGGGTGGTTCATGGCGACGCCGGCCGTTCCCCGATTCGCTGTGGGCACCTGGCCGATTCCGAGCGGAGTAATCAGGTCGCCCGGGCCAAGCACGAGTGGTGCCGATTGAAAACCATGGTGTCCCACGGCCTGAACGTCGGTGGGGAGCGTTCCCGATCGGGTCGAAGTGATCGGCCATTCGACATGATCCGGGACCCGGTGCGCCCGCGCCAGCCGCCTGGCCGGCAGCTTCGCCTCAACGCAACAGACCAGCGCGAGCCGCCGCGTGTTGCGTCCCTTCCGGCGCTTGCAGCCGATGTAGCAGCCCCGGACATTGGCGAGGGACTGAAGCTCCGAATAGACCGCCTGAAGGCGGCTGGCCCCCGGGGCTTTCGGATATCTCAAACCCGTTTTCGATTGCCGCATCGGAGTCCTGGTCTCCCGCCGCCACCGACCGGAGCCGGTCGCCGCGTTGCCGCCGGACCGGGCTACGGCTTGGGGCGAGCTCGGCGACGCCCTTCGGGCCTTCAGCGCTCCCAGTCGGGTACGTTCGATGGCAAGACTGGCGTACGATCCGTTGCCCGGCAGTCAGCGAGACCGGTGGCCGGCACCACGCGATTCGGGCAACAGCGGGAAGGCTTTCACTCTGGGACAGGCAGGCGCTGGCCACAAGGGCTCATTTGCGACAACGAGGGGCGGTTTTGCGACATCCACCGACCAGCCGTGGCCTCCGGGATTTCGGACCCTACAAAATGGGGGCAGGACCGTTGGCCCCGAGTGACCGCCGCTTCGTGAGGGAAGTGCTGGTCAGAGAGGCTTGAACAGCTCGGAGAGGGGGAGCTCGAAGGCGTTGACCGCACCGGCGGGATGCCAGGTGAGGCGATGCCGCTCGAAGAGCGGGAACGTGTCGGCGGGCGTCCAGACCTCCACCTGCCGATCGTCGGGATCCACGATCCAGTACACCGGCACGCCCCGGCGCTGGTATTCGCCCCGCTTGGTGAACCGGTCGGCGCGCCGGGACGACGGGCTCAGCACCTCGGCAACGAGCCGCAGCTCGGTTATCCGGGACCACTCGAGCGTCCGGGCCTGCTCCAGGGGCACGGCGAAGAGGTCCGGCTGAACCAGCGTGTCGGGACCCCAGGAGGTGTCGGCCGGGGAGCAGAGCAGATGCTCGACGGGTTCCCGGCGGAGGTACTCGGGCGCGAGCCGAGGGCGAACACGACGAGCGGGGCGCGGCGTCGGAGCACAGGCGTTCCTCCCTGTCGCTCGTGCCGGTTGACGCCAGGGGGGCGACGCCTGCTATGTTCGCTCCTGAGGGAGGTCTGTATGAGCCATGCCCCACTCCCATCCGCGTTTGCGCTTACGCTGACCCTGCTGTCTTTCCTCGCTTGCGGCAGCGCTACCTCTCGGGAAACGTCGCCGCCGGCGCCGGCCCGACGCATCGACTCAACGCCCAACGTATTGACCGCGACCTGCCGATCCATGGACCTGAGGGCCGGCACCATGGATGTCATCACCGGCGTGTCGTTCGCATTGCGTTTAGTGGCATTCCGGGTTCATGAAGCCACCGAGGTCGTGATTCGGGGCCAACCGGCTGCGCTCACCGATCTCGAATCCGGCAGGGTCGTCCGCATCGAGTACCGGCGAACACCGCAGGGCAACGTAGCTGACCGAATCGAAGAGCTCATGGACTCGACCGAGATGAGATGAGCATGAGCCGCCCAGCCGGGACGGCCGGAGCGATCACTCTCCTCGCGGGGCTTCTCGCGACGGCGGGCTGTTACGGGTCGCGCGCGGCGGGCAATCCAGTCGATGGGCTCACCAAGAGCGAGCGCGATCGGTTCGAGAAGGGCCGCATCGTCTTCAACCGGGAATTCACTCCCAAGACGGGATTGGGACCTCTCTTCAACGGCACCGGCTGCGCGAGCTGCCACAATCAGCCGGTCTCGGGGGGCAACGGGTCCTTCACCCAGCTGAACGCCAGCATCCTGCGGCCGAACGGCTTCTGCGACCCCCTGGTGGAGCGGGGCGGGCCGGTCTTCCAGCTCTCGGTGACCCCGGCGCTCGCGGCCGCGTTGGGGATCGATGCGGAGCCGATCCCGGCGGAGGCCGCCAGAGGCCGGCGCACGACGCCGGACATTTTCGGGTTCGGGCTATTTGACGCCGTGCCGGAATCGACGATCCTCGCGCTGGCCGATCCGGAGGACGCCAACGGTGACGGCATTTCGGGACGGGTAAACCGGTTCTTCGACGGCCGGGTCGGCCGGTTCGGCCGCAAGGCGCTCACCCCCACACTGGCCGAGTTCGCCGAGGGCGCGTTTCACTTCGAGCAGGGCGTGACGGTACCGAACTTCCCGGGCGAAGGGACGGTCGGTGGCAAGGCGATACCGCCGGGCGTGGACCCGTTACCCGAGCCCGAAGTGGGCGAGGAAATGGTGGCGCACACCGACGCCTACGTTCGGACGCTGGCACCGGCCGCGCCCAAGACACTGGACGGTACGGCGAAGCGGGGGCAGCAGCGATTCTCGAGCATCGGTTGCGCCGGGTGCCACGTGCCCTCGCTCAGAACCGGACATCACCCGATCGCCGCACTCGCCAATCGCGAGTTCGCTGCCTACACCGATTTGTTGCTCCACGACATGGGTTCCGAGCTGGCGGACATCTGCCAGGGCCTGGTCGCGACCCCGGCCGAGTTCCGCACCGAACCACTGGCGGCTCTCCGGCTGGCGCGACGCTACCTGCACGATGGGCGCGCCAGCTCGATCGAGCAGGCGATTCGGCTGCACGGCGGGGAGGCGACGAAGTCGCGCGATGCGTTCGCGGCGCTCTCGGCGTCCGATCGCAAGGCGCTGCTCACATTCCTCGCGTCGCTCTAGTCGGCGCAATCAGGAGCCTCGCTCCTCGCTCGCCACGATGATGCCGAGATGCTGGCCCTGCTCCCGAACCGGTGGTGTGACGCTGGCTCTGGCGGGGGATGTGATGCTCGGCCGGCTGGTGAACGACGTCATCCTACGCTGCGGGGTCGCCTATCCCTGGGGGGACGTGCTGCCGGTGATCCGGTCCGCCGACCTCTTTCTCGTGAACCTGGAGTGCGCACTCACGGCGCACACGCACCGCTGGTTCGGCGCCGAGCCCAAGCTGTTCCACTTCCGAGCCGAGCCAAGCGCGGTCGAGACCCTCCGGATCGCCGGAGTGGATTTCGCGGCGCTGGCCAACAACCACATCGGCGACTTCGGGCCGGAAGGACTGCTCGAGACCATCGCCGTGCTCGACCGGGCAGGGATCGCCCACGCGGGTGCCGGGCCGACGGCGGCGGCGGCATGCGCGCCGGCCCAGCTCACGGCCAAAGGATGCCGGGTAGGGGTAGTGGCGTTCGCGGATCATCCGGAGGAATGGGCCGCGACGGAGACCGCGCCGGGGTTGAACTACGCCCCCGTCTCGCTGTCGCCGGCCGATCTGGAGTACGTCGAGCCCGTCCTCGCCGACGCGCGGAGGCAGGCCGATCTCCTGATCTGCTCCTACCACTGGGGGCCCAACCTGTGCCGGCGTCCCACGGTCGAGTTCCGCGACTTCGCCCGTCGCCTGATCGGGGCCGGTGTGGATGTCTTCTGGGGCCACAGCGCGCACGTGGTCCAGGGAATCGAAGTCGTAGACGGCGGGCTGATCCTCTACGACACCGGCGATTTTCTGGACGACTACGGGACCCATCCGGAGGTTCGGAACGATCTCTCCGCCCTCTTCGTGCTCCGGCTCGGGCCCTCGGGAAGGGGGCGTCTGGATCTCGTGCCGGTGCACATCGAGCGCGGGCAGGTCCGGATGGCCTGGGGCGGCGACCGGGACTGGATTGTCCAGCGGATCGCGGAGCGCTCGGCCGAATTCGGGACCGAGCTCCTCGCCGGCCCCGACGGGCTGAGCCTGGAGCTCGGGACGCCATGAGCACCGTGCTCGCTGGCGTTCAGGTCACGCGCTCCTGCGCGCCGGTCAGCACGTCACGTGCAGGATGGCGTTGGTGTCAGCCGATTGCTGCGTCAGTAATGCGATGGCGCG
>JBOHSN010000009.1:0-62174 GCA_050733215.1 Gemmatimonadales bacterium | reverse complement strand
GGGCTGGTGGCGCTGACCCACACGCCCAGCCCCATGGGCTTTCTCAGCCAGGTGCTCGAGCGCCCCGCGAACGAGCGGCCGATCATGCTGGTGGTAACCGGCTACCCGGCGACCGACGCCCGGGTGCCGCGACTCCACCGCAAACCGCTCAGCGAGATCGCCACCTTCCGCTGACCTTGACGGCGAGCGCGTGCTCTACCGCGAGGCCGGCGCCGGGCGTTTGACGAGATCCTGTTCGAGCACGAGGCCCGCTGGTGACGCCAAGCCCGTGGCACGTCCCGATGCCTGTCGACAACAGCATTTACGATCGGATGGCCGAGAGTTGGTGGGAGGAGGGGGGCTTCCTGCACGCGCTTGCCGCCCTCAATCCCGCGCGGTTCGGCTACATGCGGCGGGTGCTCGTTGAGACGCTGGGCCTGCCGCCAGTGGGCCTGCACGTCCTGGATATCGGCTGCGGCGGCGGACTCCTGACGGAGGAGTTCGCTCGCCTGGGCTGCTCCGTCGTGGGGGTTGACCCATCGGGCCAGTCGCTGGCAGCCGCGCGGGCGCATGCAGCCGATCAGGGGCTGGCGATCGGATACCAGTGTGCGAGGGGGGAGGCCCTCCCCTTTGCGGACGAGAGCTTCGACGTCGTGTACTGCTGCGATGTGCTGGAGCACGTGAACGACGTACCGCAGGTCATCGCCGAAACCGCGCGCGTGCTCAGGCCTGGGGGAACCTATCTCTACGATACCATCAACCGCACTCCCCAAAGCCGGCTGCTGGTGATCAAGCTGCTCCAGGAGTGGCGGTGGACCGCCATCATGCCACCCCGACTGCACGATTG
The DNA here is from genome assembly GCA_050733215.1 of Gemmatimonadales bacterium. Lineage (GTDB taxonomy): Bacteria > Gemmatimonadota > Gemmatimonadetes > Gemmatimonadales > GWC2-71-9 > DASQPE01. The sequence continues at coordinate 61,348 of JBOHSN010000009.1, read as the reverse complement.
GAAGCAGTTCATTCGCCCCGCCGAGCTCCGCCGCGAGCTGGAGAACCACGGGCTCGTGCCAGGCGGGCTGACCGGGCTCAAACCGAGGGCCAGCCCGCTCCGGCTTGTCCGCGCTCTGCGCCGGCGCAAACGAGGGCTCCTCAGCTATGCGGCTGCCGTCCGGGCGATGGACTTGGGTGAGAGCCCCGACACCTCTGTCTCCTACATCGGGTACGCCCGCAAGCCGGACCGCTCGGGCGGGAAGCCGCCCGCACGTACTGCCGAGGGCGCCGCCTAACCCGCTGCATGGGCGTGCGCCGCGCCCCGTGCCGCTGCCTGAGCGGCCCCTTCGCGTCAGAACGCCGTCTCGTCCGAGAGCCGCCGCCGGTACGCCGTAGGCGTCAGCTCTCACTGTTCCAAGAACCACTCGAAGCGTTCAGGCCAAACCGCGCACGGCTGGGGCATGACGATCTCGCGCCGAGAGTCGGATGGGCAATAGCGCTGTGCCGTGGACATCTGGAACGCCGATCCCGCCGGGGAAGCGGCGCGCCGGCGAGTGGCGTCGGAGGCGGAGAGAGGCGGAGGGAGCCGGCGGCGGCTCGTTCCGCCCGGTCTGGGGCGGAACGAGCGCGCAACCCAGCGCTACTTCAGGAAGCTGACCAGCTCGGCGTTCACCTTGTCCGCGTGGGTCCAGGTGAGCCCGTGCGGGCCGCCCTCGACCACCACGAGGCGGCTTCCCTTCACCAGCTCGTTCGTCCGGCGTCCGGTGGCCTCGATCGGGAGGATCCGGTCGGCGTCGCCGTGGATCACCAGCGCCGGCACGTCCACCTTCGCGAGGTCCTTGCGGAAGTCGGTGTACCAGGCGGTGACGCAGTCGAGCGTGCCCTTGGGGGAGGCGCCGGCCGCGACGTTCCAGCTCAGCCGGACGACCTCGTCGCTGATCAGCTTCCCGCCCAGCTCGTTGACGTTGTAGAAGTTGTTGAGGAACTGCGTGAGGAACGCCGGCCGGTCCGCGGCGATCGCCTGCTTGATCCCGTCGAAGACGCTTTTCTCCACGCCGCTCTGATTGTCGGTGGTCTTGAGCAGGAACGGCGGCACTCCCGCCAGGAAGACGACATTGCGCACCCGCTCCGTGCCGTACCGGCCGATGTAGCGGGCCACTTCGCCGCTCCCCATCGAGAAGCCCACCAGCGAGAAGTCGCGGAGGTCGAGCGCCGTCACCACCTTGTTGAGGTCGTCGGCGAAGGTGTCGTAATCGTAGCCGGTGGCCGGCTGGCTCGACCTGCCGAATCCGCGGCGGTCGTAAGTGATCACCCGGAAGCCGGCCGCGAGAAGGGCCGCGGTTTGCTTCTCCCACGACGCGCCGCTCAGCGGCCAGCCGTGGATCAGCACGACCGGCTTGCCGGCCCCGTGGTCCTCGTAGTAGAGCTCGATAGGTGTGGAGTTCTCCTGCCCAACGTTGATGTAGCTGTGGAGTTCCTGCGTAAGGCTGCTGGTCATCAGACCTCTCCTCTTGTATTGGTGCGCCCATGGCGGGAGCCATGGGAGAGCGAATCTGGGAAGGATGCCGCCCGCGCGCCAGCCTTCCTTTGTCACATCATTGACTCAATCGGTCAGCGGCGCCCTGCTGTGGCGTCCAGCAGCCGGATGACGATGTCCTTGGCTCTACATCACCGAGCCTGTGGCCAGCCTGGCGGACCGTCGGGGCTTCTCCTATCGTAGCACCAGACCCTCCGGGACCTCGCCATGCACGATGTCCAGGGTGCGCTCACAGCCGCCCTCGCCGCGCGGTATCGCGTGCACGGGGAAATCGGTCGCGGCGGTATGGCCACGGTGTATCGGGCGGACGACCTCCGGCAGCCACGCACGGTGGCCATAAAGGTGCTGCGTCGGGAGCTGACCGCCGTCCTCGGGCCGAGTCGGTTTCGCCGCGAGATCGAGATCCTCCAGGCGCTCATGCACCCGAATATCGTACCCATGCTGGACATGGGTGAAGCGGGCGAGCTGCTCTACTACGTCATGCCGTTCGTTTCCGGGGACAGCCTGCGAACCCGTCTCAATGAGAAGGGCGCATTCGCTTTGCCTCGCGCTGTGGCGATCGCTCAGGAGGTGTCAGCGGCCATCGACTACGCCCATTCCAAGAACGTCCTTCACCGAGACATAAAGCCGGAGAACGTGCTCCTTGAACGTGAGCGGGCGGTGGTGTGCGACTTCGGCCTGGCGCGGGCCATCGACCGATCCGCTACCGAACCAATTTCCTCGAGCGGCTTCATCCTCGGCACGCCGGCGTACATGAGCCCCGAGCAGGTGATGGGCGCGAATGAGATCGACGGGCGCTGCGACATCTATGCGCTCGGATGCCTCATCTACGAGATGCTGACCGGAGAGGTCCCGTTCACCGGGCCGACCGCCCAGGCCATCGGCGCGCGGCATCTCAGCGAGCGGCCGCGGTCGATTCGCGTGGTGCGGCCGGAGGTGCCGGAGCACCTCGAAGCGGCGGTGCTGGCAGCTCTGGCGAAAGCCCCCGCTGCACGGCCGGGCAGCGGGGCCACGCTGATGAAGCTGATGGGTGAGGGCGCCGGGTAGGAGGCGCGCCGCCCTGTGCGTGGCGGCGCGCCTGCCGCACCACAGTCCACACTTCTCACCGGGGAGGTGACGGAGGCGCGGGGGTCACATCGGGGGGAGGGCCGCCCGGCCCAACCGCTCGTAGCAATCTGTCAATCCTGATCTTCACCTGCCTCTTCCACGGCAGATCCTTCGTTCTCAGGAACACCTTCAAATCCGCGATAGAGCGTTCGAGTTTCTGAACACTCCTGGTGAGCTTCCTGACATCCTTGGCTTCGGCGGGTGGCATGGGAGGTCTCCTCTGGAGGAAGTTATGAACCGGTTACAGAAGACGCGGGAATCTCGCGGCGGAGCGCTGCCGAGCGGCCGCGGTAGATAGCGGCCCGGTCGGGTCTTCCCATCGCCTCCGCCATGCGCGCCCGGAGCTGCAAGCTGGCGGGGAGGTATATCAAGTAGACGATCGCGCGGTGACTCTCAACCTCCTCGGCAATCCGGTCTGCGTCGACCAATCGTCCCCGGGCGAATAGCAGCTCCGCGAGGGCAAGCCGCTCGCCCGCGAGCGCTTCCCAGGGTTGCCACATCAGATCCCGCGGCGAGGCCGTCGGGACCAGCGCCGACAGCAGGCCGATTGCCGCCGCGCTGTCACCCCGCGCCCTGGCCGAGTGGGCCGCTACGACCCGCGCGAACAACGAGTCTTCGCGAGTACCGGAGTGTGCTGCACGTGCGGCAGTTACCGCAGCGATCGAGCGAAGCGCTTCGACGTCTCCTCGACTCGCCGCCCACTCGGCGAGCATCCAGAGCGTCGGACCGGAAATCGAGTCGTATTGCCGCCCCCATTCGGCCGCCACCGCGGCGGCCTCCGCCTCGAAGCCCGTTCCAGCGGCGGCATTCAACAGATAGAGCCGGCGCGCGGGCAGCTGCGCCGCCGGCCCGGACGCGAAGAGGCGTGCGAGGTCGTCGGATCGTCCTTCGGCGGCAAGGAGGCTCTGCAAGCCCAGCAAGGCACCCCAGCGATACTTGGTATGGGCAGATCTCAATACGGCCTCGAATCCCCGACGCGCGCAGCCCGGTTGTGCCCCTCGGGCCGCCAGCATTTGTGCCGTGCCCAGCACTTCGGACGGTCCGAGTTCGGCCGCTCTACCCCACGCCACGCTCGATGGACCCTTGCGAACGCAATCCACCATAAGGCTGAGCCGTCGACTGAATTCGCTGTCGGGATCGGCTCGGCGCAGCTGGGCCAGGCGCACCTCCCCTTCGGAACGATCTCCGGCCAGCAGGGCGATTTCGGCCAGGTGATAGAGCGGCGGCGTGAAGCTCGAGTCCGCCCGTCGCGCCTCGAGCAGGGCTGCTTCGGCGAGTGAATCCAGCGACGGCGCCTGCGGCACGAGGTGGTAATACACCTCGGCGAGCGCCATCCACGCCTCTGGCCATCCGGGGTCGATGGCTACCGCGCGGCGGAAATGAGCCGCCGCAGAGTCCGCGTTGCCTGCGCGATAGTGACGCCATCCGCGAGCGAACAGCGCCAGCCGCGGCGGCAGAAAGGCCTCGTGCCGAAGGGCGACGGCGATGAGCTGGTCACCCTCGTCCGAGACGCCCGGCCAGGTGGCAGCCAGCGCCCCTTTCAGTGCCGCGATCGCCAAAGCCGAGTCCTCCGCCACGGCCATTCTGTAGTGCTCCAGCGCCGGCGCGAAACGCATCCGCCGGTACTCCCGTTCTCCCTGCAGGAAGTTCGCGATGGCAGTCGGCCGGCGATCGCTCAGCGCGGTGAGATCCACCCTCCGCCCCGGCTCGAGGAGAGCGGGGAGGAGCTGGCCCAGAGCACCGAGACCCAGCTGGGGAAGTGAGGCATCGGCAGCGCGGGAGGAGGCGCCGGCTCGTCGCAGGATCGAGTCGCCGCTCACGTCGTGCAGACGCAGCACGACCGTCACCGAATCTTGGGTCTTCACGATCGATCCGTCGACGTAGAAGCCGGCCCGCTGCGCCCGGCTGATGCGACGTGCCTCCATCGCCGGGACAGCGCCCGTAGCATGCCGCCGGGAGGGGTCCAGGAAATCCCGCCCCTCGAGCCAACGTAGCGGCGCGGTACCCTCCAGCGCGTAGCCGATGTACGTGGCGACTGCCTCGCCGCTGCCGTCGGGCGACCCCGTCAGGGCCTCGTCCAACGGGAACACGACCATACGGTTGCGGTCGAGCTCCGGGCTGCGGCCGCGCAGCAAAGCCCAGACACCCATCAGGGCGAGCAGGGCTACCGCGCCGAGCGCAATGACCCTCGGCCCGGCTCGCCTGGCACTGCGGTGGACCCTCGACGGACCTCCAGAAGCTTCGGCAGCCCGGAGTGCCTCGGCGAACTCGGCGGCCGTTGCAAACCGATCCGCCGGAACCTTGGCGAGTGCCTTTGCGACCGCGTCCTCGACCGCCTCCGGAAGGTTGGGTCGCCTTATCCTGAGTGGCGGCGGCGGCTCGTGCAGGTGTCGCGCGAGAATCGCCTGCGTGGTTCTCCCCCGAAACGGTGGCTCTCCGGCGAGCATCTCGTACAAGACGCAGCCCAGTGCATAGACATCACTGCGCCCATCGAGTCCGTACGCACCGCTGGCCTGCTCGGGGCTCATGTAATCGGCGGTCCCGATTGCGAGTCCGGCGTCGGTCACCTGTTCCTCTGCAGCCACCGTCATCGCCCGCGCGATGCCGAAATCGGCAACGACGGCGTGCCCGCCGGACAGGAGAATGTTTCCCGGCTTGATGTCGCGATGCACGATGTTGTTGGCGTGGGCATGGCTCAGCGCGTCCGCGATCTCGCACGCGATCCGCACCGCGTCAGCGAGGGAGAGCTGCTTTTCCCGTCCCAACCGGTCACGGAGCGTCTCGCCCGCGACGTAGGGCATCACGTAGTACAGCCGTCCGCCGGCTATCCCCGAATCGTGGAGCGGGAGGATATGGGGGTGCTGCAACCTCGCTTCGATCCGGATCTCACGCAGGAATCGATCGGCGCCCAGGCTCGCGGCGAGCTCCGGCCTGAGGACCTTGAGCGCCACGTCGCGGTCGTGGCGGAGGTCGCGCGCCAGGTAGACGCGCGCCATTCCTCCCCGGCCGATCTCGCGGTCAATGGCGTATCGCCCTGAGAGAGCGGCTTGAAGCTGGGCTAGATCATCCACCACCGGTGCAGCCATGCATCCTGGCCCTCGATTGCTGGCTTCGCAGAACCGGCCTCATTCTATCACAAGCTGCCGGCAATCGCTTCCAGATCGGGCATCACACCGATGGTGTTGACCGGGTTCGATCGCTCAACGGGGGTGCCTCGTAGCCGATCGGCCAGCAGGGTGCGCAGCTCGGTCGGGCTCAGCGGGGAGCGGCCCTGCTTCCGGGCCATCTGCTGCAGCAGGATGGCGGCACCGGCGATGATGGCCGCCGCCGAGCTGGTGCCGCCGAACAGGGAGGTATAGCGCTTTTTTTTGGGGTCTATCCCGAACATATCGCCGTAGCCGGACGTGACCACGTCCTCACCCCAGGCATAGCAGTCGATTCGGGACCCGAAACCCCCGTATGCCATCCGCTGATGGGTTCCCTTCGATCCAACATTCGAATGGCAGGCAGAGACCATGATGGCCCCTGAATCGACGAACGCCTCGTCGTCGCGATTCAGGCTTCGGGGGTTCGACTCCTCATCCAGCGAGGGCAGAGGGTCATCGAGATTGCGACCCTTTCCTGCGGGGGTGCCGTTGCCGGCGGCTTCGATCACGATGATACCATTTCCGGCTGCATCGTGGATCGCATCGAACGCGAGGTCATCGATCTCGATCGGGTAACCACGCCCCGTTTGCGCTTCCAGCAGGAGCACATCCCCTGTCTGCATGACCGTCCCCGCCGCGCGAATGGCGGCGGCGACGTCCCATTCGTCGTCTTGCACGTTGACGACCCGTGAAACCACTCCCAGAAAGTTCGCACCCGGTGCGATACCGACGACCCCTTTTCTGTTCGGCTGGCCCAGCACGATACCCAGGACGGCGGTGCCGTGGTCTTCGTTATCCTTATCATTCACATTCAAGATCGGCTTAGGGCCACTCGCCGGTGATGGCAGATCCTGGTGAGCGAGATGCCAGCCATTCTCCAGATCCACGAAACCGACACCAGCCCCATCGACGGAACCCCAAACCAGGGCACTGTTCGCGCCGATCCCTTCAGGAGCGCTGTTGAGATAGCCCTGCTGGGCGACCAGCGGATCGTTGCTCGGATCGACCGCCCAGGCCTGTGGTGTGCTGAGGTTCAACTCGCGATAGGCAAGGTCGATCTCCGGTCGTGAGTTCAACTCGGCCAGGAGGCGGGCGAGCTCGGCGGCAGTCAAGCGCCGGCGCGGATCTAGGACGAAGTAGGCGGTGAGGCTGTGCAGCGGTGGGAAGTCGCGCTCGCGCGCCCTGGACTCCCAAGCCAGGTTCTCGGCGGTCCGGAACCACCTGATCGCAGGGTAGGACGGAACGCCGCGATACCGGTCCAGCATGGCCCCGAGCTCGCCAAGAGCGAACTCCGCGGCAACGGCTTCGAGACCGGCGAGGTCTGGTAGGGCCTGGTCTTGGGCGCGCCGAGCAATCCGGTTAACGACGTCAGGAGCAAAACGAACTACTACACGGCCCGTGTGTTCCGGAACCGTGGTCTGTTCCCGAGACCTGGGTCTGGGCATGAGCACCCCCCTGCCCAGCCGCGCCTTCCGAGCAGCGTCGCGTCCCCAGGGATCGGCGGAACGCAACGCCCCGCGCGGCTATCTCTGCTGCTGTTTCCGGCTCGAGCCCCTCCGAACGGTGAAAACAACACTCGCCGCCCACAGTGATGACCCGGGGCGGCTCTAATCGATGCTGATATTACGAGTATTCGCCCCGGTAGCGCAGGGCGCAAGAGTACCAGGCGCTTTGTCGCATCCCTGATGCAATCCGTCAGCCGCGGCCGGCGGTTGCGGGGCTGCCCGCGGTGGCGCGTAACGCCGCCGGGCGCTCCAGCTTCGCCTCGGCCAACGCGCGGCGCACCCCCTCGGCGTCGAGGTCGGTCCCGTAGACCGGCGTCCCGGGCTGCTGCCGCCACGACTCGTCCAGGCTCCCGGCGTCCACCCCGTCAAACCCCAGCTCGTCGAGCAGCCGGATGACGACGTCCTTGGCTCGCTTGTCGTCCCCCGCGACCGGCAGGGCGATGCGCCCGGCGGCGCCTTTCGGCTTGCCGCGCTCCAGCAGGTGGTTGGCGTAGATGTTGTTGAACGCCTTCACCACCGGCCGGCCGAGCCGATCGGCAACCCATCGGCTCTCGGTGGTGCCGTTCTCGATCGGGTCGATCCGGCCGTCGCGCTGCTGCGGGTAGTAGTTGCCGGTGTCCACCACGACGACCTTGTCGGGCACGCCCTTGAACAGGTCGCGCGGCAGCTTCTGGATGTTCTTCTGGGGAATGGTCACGATCACCACGTCCCCCGCGCGAGCGGCTTTCTCGACCGTCACCGGCTTCGCGCCGGTCTCCTTTGCCAGCTGACCGAGCGTCTCCGGTCCCCGTGAGTTGGCGATGGACACGTCGTGCCCGAGCGCGGTGAGACGGCGCGCCAGCGCGCCGCCGATCTGCCCCGCGCCGATGATGCCGATCCTCATTTCTCTCTCCTATCTGTCAATGAATGTCATCATTAGTTCGTTGTATCTCGGCCCCGCCACCACCTCGGGCGCGAGCGCCGAGTCGAGCTCCGCGATCTCCGTGGACCCAAGCGCGAGACGGGCCCCGCCGACGTTCTCCTCCAGGTAGCGGCGCCGCTTGGTGCCCGGGATGGGCACGATGTCGTCGCCCTTATGGAGCAGCCACGCGAGCGCCACCTGCGCCGGCGTGGCACCCTTCCGCCGCGCCAGGTCCTGGACGACCGACGCCGCCCCCATGTTGGCGTCGAAGTTTGCGCCCTGGAATCGGGGATCTCCCCGCCGGTAGTCGCCTTCCGGATACTCCTCGGCCCGCTTCGCGGTCCCGGTCAGGAAGCCGCGGCCGAGCGGGCTGAACGCCACCAGGCCGATCCCGAGCTCACGGAGGACCGGGATGATGTCCGTCTCCAGGTTCCGCTCCCAGAGGGAGTACTCGCTCTGGAGCGCCGAGATCGGGTGCACTGCGTGCGCGCGGCGGATGGTCGCCTCGCCCGCCTCGGAGAGGCCGAGGAACCGGACCTTCCCCTCTCGAACGAGGTCAGCCATGGCGCCCACCACGTCCTCGATCGGGACAGCGGGGTCCACGCGGTGCTGGTAGAGGAGATCGATGCGATCGGTATCCAGCCGGCGGAGCGACGCCTCGGCGACCTCGCGGATGTGCTCGGGCCGGCTGTCGGTGCCGAGGAGCTGGCCGTCCTCGAAGCGGAAGCCGAACTTGGTGGCGAGGGTGACCTGGTCGCGGCGGCCCTCGAGGGCGCGGCCGAGCAGCTCTTCGTTGGTGAAGGGGCCGTAAGCCTCGGCCGTATCGAGGAACGTGACGCCGAGCTCGATGGCTCGGTGGAGTGTCGCGATGGATTCCCGGTCGTCGGGCACGCCGTAGGACTGACTCATTCCCATGCAGCCGAGGCCGAGGGTGGAGACCTCGAGTCCCTGGCGTCCAAGCTTGCGGGTCGGGAGCATACGGCATCCTTTCGTTAAGCACAGAACCGGCGCGGGGGCGCACCGGTTCCGGGAGGGATCAGGGCCGCGGGATGCACGCGGCTGGTTTCACGTCGCCCTCGAGCCGCGCGTTAGGCGCGCGGTACTGACATGAGAGGTTCTGTGGCGTCAGGGGCTCCCTGTGGCCAGGGTCGGGCTGAACCTCGCGGCCGGCGCTGCCGGACTCTACGGAGTCGTGACCAAGCCCGAGGCTCGCCGGCGGGGGTACGACCTCGGGGTACTTCATTCGACACCAATGGCGCGAAGCCTATACGAAAAGATCGGTTTTCGTTCCCATGCGACCTTCAGAGTCTTCGCACCGCCGCACGCGTTGCACCTTTGATCCGTCCGTTTAGGTGACTCAGCTCAGCGGGTGGCGGCAACCTACGAGAGGCAAATCGGCGAAGCAGACGACCGGCGGACGATCAGGATGTAGCCTCGGTCTTCGGTTCGGCGGCTGAGGAGACGAAGATGAAAGTCGCGACTACGGCGCCGCTTCGCCGGGAGATAGAGCGGCTGTTTCCAGAACGCCCCTTCGCGATCGAGTTCTGGGACGGAACGGCCGTTCCGGCGACGCGCGAGGGGGGCCCCACGTTCATGGTCCGTTCGCCACGCGCCGTGGCGCACGCTCTTCGCGCGCCGGGACAACTCGGCCTCGCTCGAGCGTATGTCTCAGGCGAGCTCGAGGTCGATGATCTCGACGCTCTGATCCGGGTGCTTGACGGGTGGAGGCCGCCAACCCTCAACGCCCGGAGCCGTGTCAGCCTGATCCTCGCTGCGGTCCGCGCGAACGGCGCCACCCTGCCCCCATCTGCGCCGGCGGCGGAGCTTCGTCTGCGCGGCGCGCGGCACTCGAGGGTCAGGGATGCCCGCGCAGTCCGTCACCACTACGACGTCTGCAACGAGTTCTTCGCGCTGTTTTTGGACCGGTCGATGACGTACAGCTGCGCCTTCTTCTCCAGAGATGGCGAGTCGCTGGAGTCGGCCCAGGAGGCGAAGCTGGAGCTGACCTGCCGCAAGCTCGGGCTCGGGGCAGGCCAGCGCTTGCTCGACATCGGCTGCGGCTGGGGCAGCTTTGCCATCCATGCCGCTGCGCGTCACGGCGCTGACGTCGTGGGGATCACGCTCTCCGAGCCGCAGGCCGCCCTCGCTCGAGCACGCGTGAGCGAGGCTGGTCTGGACGATCGGGTGAGCATCCGCGTGCTGGACTACCGCGACCTCGCCGGCGAGCGCTTCGACGCGATCGCCAGCATCGGCATGGTCGAGCACGTCGGAGTCGAGCGGATCCAGTTGTACGCCGATCGTCTGGCGAGCCTCATGCGGCGCGGTGGCCGCCTGCTCAACCACGGTATCGCCCGCCTTCGCCACTCCGACCCCAAGGCCGGACCATTCTCGGAGCGCTACGTGTTCCCCGACGCCGACCCGCTTCACCTGTCCCGGGTGCTCCTCGCCCTCGAGCGAGCCGGCTTCGTGACCGAGCACGTCGAGGCGTTCGGGGCAGACTACGCGGAGACGCTCCGTCACTGGGCTCGACGCCTCGACCAACATCGCGCCGAGGCCGTGCGGCTCGCGGGGGAGGAGCGGCTGCGCGTCTGGCGTCTCTATCTGCGTGCTGCGCGGAACGGCTTCGAGTCCGGCTTCACCTCGATCTACCAAGTGCAGAGCCGGCTCGGGTGATGGGGTTAGGCCGAGAGACGAGGCCGACGCCGCGGCCCGGGCGGCGTGGAAGGCACTCGTACCCAGTCGCAAGAAGGAGATCTTGCGCTGTCTGGTGCGGCTCACGTCGCCGGAGGCGAGAACACGCAACATCGAGCGGGCGCTCAGCGGGCTTGGCGGTAAATCGGGCCGCTTCATGGGAAGATCCTGGGAATCGTAGCGTGCGGCTGCCGTGATCCGGCGGGCGGCTCAGCGGCTTGCCGGAGCGACGGGGGGCCTCCCGGCATCCAGCCCACGACGAGCGTGTCGCCCGGCGCGGCCTCCACCGTTCCCGTGCCTTCCACCGTTCCGCCCGGCGTGAGCTGCAGCGCGCCGTCCAGGTGCCAGCTCTCGAGCACCACCACGTAGGTGTGGACGCCGGCCGGGAAGCCCCGGAGCCTGAGCGCGCCGGTGACGGCGCGGAAGTTGGACAGCGTGCCGACCGGCACCTGGTCCATCCAGATTCGCGCCTCACCGTAGTCGCCGGCGGCGGCGGCCGGTGCCGACCAGGTGACGGTCGTGATCAGGTCGGGGGCGGGCGCCGCGGGCGGGGCGATCCCGGCGCAGAACGCGATGCGGTTGGCCCGCTCCGTCCCGCGCGGGTGCAGGTCGTCGAACCGGAAGTCGCCGGCGAGGGTGAAGAAGCGGATCGCCGCCTCGACGTCTTCCGGATCGGTCGCCGCGAGGTGTTCGGCGGCGTCGCAGTCGGCGTCCAGCTCCCGCGCCCGCCGGCCCAGCGAGAACGCCGGATCCGCCGGGCCGAGCGCTCCACCAGCGTGGCCGCGGGCGACGTGCGCGTACTCGTGCGCGAAGAAGAAGCGGGTGAGCCGGGGGCCGACGTGCGCGAGCAGCGTCGGGTTGTAGTAGATCGTCGGGCGGCCGCGCTCGAACCGGGTCACCGCGACGTCCTGGAGCGTGTCGCTCGCGACCACGCGAACGTCGGCGAGGACGGGCCGGGCGGGCGACTCCTGCGCCGGAGCTCCCGCGGTCGAGAACGGCAGCAGCACGCCGATGGCACGGATCGATCGAGACAGGCTCACCCGGCTGGCTCCTCTTCACATGAAGGCACATGCGAACGCACCTCGCCGACGCGTGCATTCGCACGCGCCGGGAGGTGCAGGTGGCCTTCCGCCCCCCCGAGCGCGCCCGCACTGCGGCGCGACGATCGAACGAAAGACCGCTCACCTCCGGGCAAGCCGCGTTCCAGCGGCACGCCGGCGAGCGCCCGCGCACGGGCCCCACCGCAGGCCTCGCCGCGACAGCGAGTTAGGCGCGTGGAATGCGGACCAGAGCCGGCACTCCGCCCAGCGTGTTCCGACGATTGTGTCGGAACCGGCTCCCGAACCCGACAGGAATGGCGGCAACGGGCCGGTACGTCTACTTCTTCTTCGCGGCGATCCCGGCCCGCTGGCGCGCCTCCTGCGCCCGGAGCTCGGGCGTGAGCGCCGGCCCGAAGTCGTCCGCCTCGAACACCTGACGGATCTCGATATCGAACTGCTCGCCGGTGGGATTGGGAACGCGCTTGACCCACTCGACCGCCTCCTCCTTCGACTTCACCTGGATCAGCCAGAACCCGGCGATCAGCTCCTTGGTCTCCGCGAAGGGGCCGTCGACTACGGTCCGCTTGTCGCCGGAGAACCGGACCCGCGCCCCCTTCGAGCTCGGGTGGAGCCCCTCTGCCGCGAGCAGCGCCCCGGCCTTCCCCAACTCCTCATTGTACTTGCCCATCGCCTCGAGGAGCTCCGTGCTGGGCATGATGGCGGCCTCGCTGTTCTTGTCGGCCTTCACCAGGATCATGAATCGCATCGTCTTCGTCCTTCCGTCGAGGGTCGGAGCCGGGCGTCCGGACGATCTCGGCCGGTCGAATCCTGGCTCTACCTGTACGTCGAGCGAGGAGCCGCGAAATCGACACCGCCGCCCGGTTTGGCAATTTTGGACAGTGTGCACACGCCACTGTGAGGGGTATGCCCGAGTCATGGCGGACCCGGCTGGCGCGCTGGGGCTTCAACTGGTTCCCGGCCTACCGGGGCACCGGCGCGCGCATCACGCACATCGCTTCCGATTGGCGCGAGGTCCGCGTCCGCCTTCCCCTGGGCTGGCGCACGCGGAACTACGTGGGCACGATCTTCGGCGGTAGCATGTACGGGGCGGTGGATCCGGTCTACATGCTGATGCTGATCAAGACGCTCGGGCCGGGCTACGTCGTCTGGGACAAAGCGGCCACGATCCAGTTTCGCCGCCCCGGGCGCGAGACGCTTTACGCCACGTTCCGACTGCAGGAGGAAGAGCTGGCGGCACTCCGGGCGGAGGTGGACCACGCGGGGAAGGCCGAGCGCGAGCTCACGGTCGAGCTGGTCAACGCGGCGGGGGAGGTGCACGCGACGTGTCGCAAGCTCCTGAGCATCCGTGCGCGGAAGGCCGCGGCGATGCCGGCCCGGCCTGACCCGCGCATGTAGCCGAGAAGGGATCCACTGAACCGTAAATGGCTTGCGGAGGAGCGGATGGACGAGGATCTGGTCGGCATGTCGCGCGAGCAGCTGTACCGCCAGTCGCTGGACGAACAGGCTCGCGACGCCCCGCGCTCGGCGCAACCGTAAGTCGCCGCACTACTACAACACTGAAGGGGAAATCGACCAGACGGTGTCAGCCATTCGAGAATTGCTGCTCAGGAGCTCGCGATGATTCTTCGCGCCTGGCGCGGCTATGCCAGTCCCAGCAATGCAGAGGCCTATCCCCGGCACGTCCTGGACCAGGTGCGGTTGCAGCTCGAGGGCCTGGCCGGCCTCCGCGGCCTCTATCTCTTGCGACGCCTCGCGGACGTCGAGGTCGAATATCAGGTTCTCACCCTGTGGGACTCGATGGACGCGATTCGCGCGTTCGCCGGCCCGGCGCTCGAGCGCGCGGTCGTCGAGCCTGAGGCGCGTGCGGTGCTGGTCCGGTTCGACTCGGAGGTCAGGCACTACGAGGTGCTCGCCGAGCCGGCGGCACAGGGGGACGCGCGCGGCTGACGCGCTACACACCGCAGGCCTGGTCAGTCGGCATCGGTTGCTCCGGGACCCCCGAAGTTTGATTCAGGTCCTCGAGCGCCAGCGGCCCGTCCACGATGATGCCGGTCCCCGCCGCGTGGATCTTGTGGTCCTTGCCGCCGTCCAACGGGTTGAACTCTCGAATCCGAATCGTCTCGGTGAACCGTCCGAACGGCACCTCGACCGGGCCGATGCCCACGATCGTCCCTTCGTCTTCCGCCACCTCCGGCGCAACCTCGATCGGGAACGTCATGCCCGGCTGCGGATCGGCGGGCATGAAGATCCCCGGCTGGTTGTCGCCAGCGGCAGCGCACCACGCCCCCTGGTGGGAGATGCCGGTGTCCTCATAGATGTCGACGTCCTCTCCGAAGTAGCAGATCGTCCCGTCCGGTGCCTGGGCGAAGTAGTTCCACGTGACCTCGAACAGCTCGCCGTTCACCGACTCGCGTTCCTCGATGACGCGGGTAGTGACGCCGTCGATCACCCGGGTCTGGTTGAGGACCGTGACCTGCAGTCTGATGGACTCGCCATCCTCCTCTCCCGTCAGGATCCACTGCCGGCCCACCGGCGCCAGCGGGAAGTAGGGATTGGTGGACGCGATCGTGAACCCGGCCTGATCCGGTGAGCACAGCGCGACACTCAGCTTCTTCGCCGAGGTCCCCTGCGCGGTCTTGAGGGCCAGGGCTTCGCCCGCGGCTGGCGCCGTCGGCTCCATCCGATCACAGCCAACCGCCAACGCCAGCACGAGCGTCGTTGCGACACCGAGCACGACTCTCCGCGTTCTCATCCTGCGCTCCTTGCGTTCCCATCATGCGTTCCCCCACAGAGTTCACGACCAGCCCCGGAGCTCGCGGTGATATCCGGCACGGCCAGCGACGCTTCCCACCGTTGGTGCCGCGGGCTGACGCGGCCGCGCGGAATTCCCGCGATTCCCGCCGAGGAGCAAACCAGTGGGTGCGGATGTGACACCCGAACGCTGCCTCCGGCGGGTGGCGCTTGCCGGACGATCAACCTCTGACTAATGTCAGGCAAATGGACGTGATCGCCCAGATTCGAAGCTTCAACCGAACCGTGACCCGCCAGATCGGGGCCCTGGACGCACACTACCTGGGGCGGCATCGGTCGCTCGGGGCGTGCCGTCTGCTCTTCGAGATCGGTACTGAAGGCATCGAGATTCGAGAGCTTCGCGCCCGGTTGGACCTGGACTCGGGCTACACCAGCCGCCTGCTTCGGGCGTTGGAGGCCGAAGGCCTGATCCACACGGGTCGGGCGCCGGGAGACGCTCGCGTCCGTTACGTGGTGCTGACGGCGGCTGGCCGGAAGGAACTGGCGGTGTTGAATCGCCGCTCGGACGCCGCCGCGGCGTCCCTGCTCGAGCCGCTCACTGGGGAACAACGCGCCGCACTCACGTCGGCGATGGGGACCGTTGAGACGCTGCTGCTCGCCAGTGCGGTCCGCCTGGAGGTGGAGAATCCCACGAGCCGCGCCGCCCAGTACTGTCTTGCCCGCTATTTCGAGGAACTCGCGGAGCGATTCGATACCGGGTTCGATCCTGCGCTCAGCATCCCGGTCGCCGCAGAGGAGCTGACCCCTCCTCACGGATTCTTCGTCCTGGCCACGCTGAACGGCGAACCGGTCGGTTGCGGCGCCCTGAAATGCCACCCGGCCTACGGCGAGATCAAGCGCATGTGGGTCGGGGCATCCTCCCGCGGTCTCGGCATCGGCAAACGCATCCTTCACCGCCTCGAGGATGTCGCCCGGGAGCGACGGCTTCCGCTGCTCCGGCTCGAGACGAACAAGTCGCTTATCGAGGCGCAATCGCTATACCGGAGCAGCGGGTATCGGGAAGTCAGCGCATTCAACGACGAGCCATACGCACATCACTGGTTCGAAAAGCAGCTCCAGCAGGCGAAGCCGCGGCCCGCGGGGGTCCCCGGCTCGGGCGAAAGGCCAGGGTGAACTCGCGTTCGAGCACGAATTCACTCTGGCCTCTGCCGTGTCGACTCAGCTCTCGAGCGACTTGCCGGTCTCGAGCAGCGTCTTCAGATCGCTGAGGATCCAGCTCCACCCACCGCCACCACTCGCGAGATCGGTCGTCCCGGCGACCTGCGCCGCCGTCTTCGGCGCGCCCTCGAGCTCGTGGATCACGGTCAGCGCCGTAATGCCGGGCCCGGCCTCAGCGATCTCCCAGGTGACGCGCCTGGGGCCTTCCGCCACCAGCCCCGGGTCCCACAGGGCACGCCACGTCTGAACCAGCTTCCGCGGCGGGTCCGCCTCGACGACCTCGCCGTCGACGACCACCTCCGGCGCCCCCATCGCCCGCATCGCCTCGGGTGCCAGGGCCCGGTACGTGCCGCCCGGACGGAGGTCGTACTCGCCACGCCCCCCGTAGCCGTACCGCTGCGTCCACTCGGGCTGCGTGATCGCATCCCAGATCGCCTGCGGAGTCGCCTTGATGAACACCCGGTAGACCTGAGTGGTCACCTTGGCCTCGATCGCGGTTGTCATGCCGTCTCCTCCAGTTTGGTCTTGAGGTCTGCGAGCGCCGACACCCGGCGCTCCGTGTACTTGTCGATCCACCGGTCGTGGATCAACCGGATGGGTACCGGATTCAGGAAGTGCAGCTTCTCCCGGCCCGACCGGCGGGTGACGACGAGGCCCGCGTCTTCGAGCACCCGCAGATGCTTCATGACGCCGAAGCGCGTCATATCCAACTCGGACTCGAGTTGCGTGAGCGTACGGCCGTCGCGCACGAAGAGCCGGTCGAGCAGGAAGCGACGGGTCGGGTCGGCGAGCGCCTTGAACACGCGGTCATCGGCAGTCACGAGCTAAATATGTGACCATATGGTCACATGTCAATGGCATAGGGCGGATTGCGGTTCCGGATGCACGATCACGGTACCGTACGGCCCGAGCGCGGGTCGCGTTCCGCAACTATCCTCTCGGCCTATGAGCGGATCACGCCAAAAGCCAGCTGGGCACCGAAGCGGCGAGTACGAACTGCTCGTGGTCGACGGCCGCGAGATCTCCATCTCGAATCCGCGCAAGGTGCTCTTTCCGAAGCCGGGATACACGAAGCTCGATCTCGCGCGCTACTACCTCGTGGTGGCCGAGGGAGCGCTGCGCGGGGCCGGCGGACGGCCCAACATGCTGGTGCGGTATCCCAACGGCATCGACGGCGAGTTCTTCTATCAGAAGCGCGCGCCGGCCTCGCGCCCGCCGTGGATCGAGGTGGTGTCGCTCCATTTTCCCTCGGGGCGCAGCGCGGACGAGGTGGTGGCGCGCGACGCGGCCGCGCTCGCCTGGCTCGCCAACCTCGCCTGCCTCGAGCTGCACCCGCATCCGGTGCGCGCCGACGACCTCGACCATCCCGACGAGCTGCGGATCGACCTCGATCCGGTGCCGGGCGTGACGTGGGCCCAGGTGCGCGAGGTGGCGCAGGTGGTCAAGGCGACCCTGACAGACTTCGGGCTCGTCGGCTGGCCGAAGACCTCGGGCTCGCGCGGTATGCACCTCAATGTTCGCATCGAGCGGCGCTGGAGCTTCGACCAGGTGCGCCGCGCGGCGCTGGCGCTCGCGCGGGACGTCGAGCGGCGCGCGCCGGGCATCGCGACCAGCAAATGGTGGAAGGAGGAGCGCCATGGCGTGTTCGTCGACTACAACCAGAACGCCAAAGACCGCACCGTGGCCTCGGCCTACTCGGTGCGGCCCACCCCCGATGCGCGGGTGTCGGCGCCGCTTGGCTGGGACGAGGTGGCGAGCGCTGAGCCGGGCGACTTCACGCTCGCGACTATGGTCGAGCGCTTCGCGAACGTCGGCGACCCGCACCTGGGCTAGACCGGCATCCCGGATCGCTGGAGCAGCTGCTGGAGCGGTCCGCGCGGCACGAGCGCGAGGGGCTGGGCGACGCGCCGTGGCCGCCGCACTACCGGAAGCAGCGCGGTGAGCCGGCGCGGGTGCAACCGTCCAAGCGCCGCGTGCCTGAACACCCGCTCATCGAGATCGGCCGGGCGCAGCGCAAGGAGGACGCGCTCGAAGGGCTCGAGCGTTGGAAGGCGCGCCACCCCGAAGCGGCGGCGCACCTCGAGCCCGCGGACGTGCTGGTCGATTCGATGCGCGGCCGCTTTGCCACCTGGACGCGCATCCGGGTGAACCTGCAGCACGTGCCGGCCACACTCCGGCCGGCTCAGGAACCGCTCGACCCGGACGAGAACACCCGGTCGAGCTCGTAGGGCCGGGTGACCTCGAGCTGGTCGTAGCGGCAGTCGCCCGGCTGCTTGTCCGCCCGCCAGCGCAGGAAGGTCGCGGCGTGGCGAAAGCGGTTGCCCTGCAGGTGGTCGTACTTCACCTCGCACACCCGTTCCACGCGCAGCGGTTCCCAGGAGAGATCCTTGCCCGCGCTCCAGCGGCTCTGCGCACCGGGCATGCGGTTGAGCCGCTCGCGTCCTCCTGCGCCCATTCGCGCCAGGGATGATTCTCCAGCGCGTTCTCGCGCAGCGGCGCCAGCTCGGCTGCGAGTTGCCCCGCATCGCCAGCGTGAACGACGCAGTAACGCCGACATGCTGCAACACGCCGCGGTCGTCGTACAGGCCGAGGAGTAGCGAGCCTACCGCGTTCTTTCCGGTCTTGTACCAGCGGAACCCGGCCACGACGCACTCGGCGGTGCGAACGTGCTTCACCTTGATCATCGCGCGCTTGCCGGGCTGGTAGGGACTGTCCGCCGGCTTCGCGATGACACCGTCGAGGCCGGCACCCTCGAACTGCTCGAGCCAGCGCGTCGCGGTGGCGCGGTCTTGCGTCATTGGCGTGAGGTAGACCGGCGGGCCGACGCCTTCGAGCAGCCGCTCGAGGAGTGAGCGACGCTCACTTTGCGGCGCCGGCATCAGGCTGCGGCCGTCGGCTGCCAGCAGGTCAAAGCCGACGAACGACGCCGGCATCTCCTTCGCGAGCTTCGCCACCCGCGAGGCCGCGGGATGCAGCCGGAGCTGCAGCCCATCGAAATCGAGCCCCCGCGGTGTCTTGATGACGATCTCGCCGTCGATCACGCAGCGTTGGGGCAGCTTCTCGAGCAACGCCTCGTGCAACTCCGGAAAGTAGCGGTCGAGCGGCCGCAGGTCGCGGCTCTGGATGAAGACGTCGGACGCGCCGCGAAAGACGATGGCGCGAAATCCGTCCCACTTCGGCTCGAAGAGAAAGCTCCCGCTGGCAGGCAGGGCCTCGGTCAGTTTGGCGAGCATCGGCTCGATCGGCGGCGTGATCGGAAACGCGTCCGCGCCAGGTCCGCCCAAGGAACCCTCCGGTCTGCAGGCACGTTCAGGCCTTTAGCGGTGCTGCCAGAAAAGTACGCTGGAGTGTCGATTTCGCTGCCCCTCGCTCGACGAGTAGGTAGAGCCCAGGTTCAGCCGTCCAGAACGAAGTGCAGGCGCGGGAGGAGAGAGGACATGCGACCAACCATCTACGTCCCATCGCGGCTCCTGAAGCTGCTGGCCACGCCGGCGTCAGCGGCGGGGGAGACGTTGCCGCCGATACCGAGGCCCCTGCCCGATCGATCGGGACTGGCGGAGATCGAGCTGAGCCCGCGGTGCAAGGGCCAAGCGTGCGAAACCGCGGCTGCCTGACGGACCTGCGGCGACCGTCATCGCAGCCAACTCGGCGATCGCGATGACCGACCAGGCGAGGCGGCGTTTTCCCCAGCTGTTCGAGCTGGAGGATTTCGGTCCCAGCGAGGCGGTCGAGCGCTTTCGCGCGATGGGCGCTGGCGAGAAAAAGTAGGCGCGAGGAGATCCGGTGAGTACAGTACGTTCACGCGACGGCACCGCCATCGCCTTCGATCGCTCGGGGGAGGGACCCCCGATCATCCTGATCGACGGCGCGCTCTGCCATCGATCGTTTGGGCCGATGCCGAAACTGGCCCCTCTCCTCACGCAGCATTTCACGGTGTTCACCTACGATCGTCGGGGCCGGGGTGACAGTGGGGACACGGCGCCGTATGCGGTCGAGCGCGAGATCGAAGATCTCGACGCCCTCATTCAAGAGGCCGGAGGGTCGGCGTTCGTGTACGCGATAGCCCCCGTTCCTGGTCGGCGACGGCGGCCATCGCCCACCCAGAGATCACGCGGAGCAGCTTGCGCAGCTGGTAGCCGCGGGTCGCCGTGGCGATGCGGTCAAGTTCTTCATGGGGCAGGTCATCGGCATGCCCGCCATTGTCGTCGCCGCGTTCCGATGGCTCCCGGCCTGGTCCAAGCTCAAGGCGGTGGCGCACACGCTCCCGTACGACGCCGCGATCATGGGAGACTACTCGTTGCCCACCGAGCGGGCGGCCTCCGTCACGATACCCACGCTCGTGATCGGCGGCGAGAAGAGCTTTCCGGTGCTGCGCCAGGCGGTACGGCAGCTCGCGGACGTCATCCCCCTTGCGCAGCACCGCACCCTGGAGCGTCAGAGTCACAACGTATCGGCAAAGGCCCTCGCGCCCGTGTTGAGCGAGTTCTTCAAACGCTAGTCAGGCGATCCCCCCGTTCGCCCGCAGCACCTGGCCCAGGCGGAGGCGAGCGTGCGATCCCTGGCGACGATCGGCTACCAGGCCGCCCCAATGCCGCGCTTTACGCCTTGCGCGGACGCTCGTCGGGATGAGCCGCCAGCCAGCGCTGCGCGAACGGACAGGTGGCCATGACGCCGTACCCCTCCGCGCGGGCGTACGCCAGAGCCGCGCGGATCAGCGCGTCGGCGAGGCCGAGGCCCCGCGCGGCAGTCGGCACTTCGGTGTGTTCGAGATTGATCACGCCGTCGGTAAAGAAGCTGTAGTGCAGCTCCGCCTCGCCGCCGGCCGCGGTGGCCACGAAACGGAGGCGGTCGATGTCGTGCGTAACGGACACGTATTCTCCCAGAGAGCTCAGCGACGTAACCGGCGAGCCGCCGGTTTGGTTTCGATCGGCCATGCGCGGAGGCTGGCCCTGAGCGACACCGAAACCCATCACCCACGTCGACCCTGACCCGCGACGGGCGGCGCTCTTCGCCCGAGCGGCCGGCGCGTGCGCGGTGGCCGCGGGTCACCATCTGGTCATCCGTCACGGAGCGGTTGGGAGCCTCGTGAAAATCATTACTGGTGAGCGATTCCCGAAACCTGGCTGATCCGCCCGCGGACCCGTCTGCGCTCGGTCCCGGCTCGCTGGCCGCAGCCCGACTTGCCGCGATCGTGGAGTCGGCCGACGACGGCATCGTCAGCAAGATGCTGGACGGCACGGTCAGGACCTGGAACGCGGCGGCGGAGCGGATCTTCGGTTACTCCGCGGCCGAGATGATCGGGGCGCCGATCTACGTCCTGATTCCGCCCGATCGGCACGAGGAAGAGCGGCGTATCCTCGAGCGCATCGCCCGCGGTGAGCGCGTCGACCGCTACGAGACCACCCGCATCCGCAAGGACGGTACGCGCATCTCGATCGAGCTCACCATCTCACCCCTGCGCGACGCGGCGGGCGTGATCGTCGGAGCGTCATCGATCAAGCGCGATGTCAGCGACCGCAATCGGACGGCGGAGGCCCTCGCCCGGCTCGCCGCGATCGTGGAGTCGATGGACGACGCAATCCTGGCGAAGACGCTGGACGGCAGGATCACGAGCTGGAACGCGGGGGCGGAGCGGACCTTCGGCTTCACCGCGCAGGAGATCGTCGGGACGTCGATCAACCGCCTGGTCCCCGAGCCCCTGCAGGACGAAGAGCGCGGCATTCTCGCGCGGGTAGCCAGGGGCGAGCACGTGACGCATTACGAGACCGTGCGGTGCCGGAAGGACGGCGCGGAGATCATCGTCTCCCTCACGATATCCCCCATTCGTGACTCGCGCGGCGCTATCATCGCCGCCTCGTCGATCATGCGGGACATCACCGAGCGGCGGCGGACGGAGGCGGCGCTGCGCCAGGCTGCCAAGCTGGAGGCCATCGGCCGCCTGGCCGGCGGCCTCGCGCACGACTTCAACAACCAGCTGTACGTGCTGGGCGGGTTCGCGCACTTCGTCGCGCGCGACCCGGGCCTCAGAGCCGCATCGCAGCACGATCTGCTCCAGATTCAGAAGGCGACCGAACGGATGGCCGGCATGACGCGTCAGTTGCTAGCGTTCGCCCGGCAGCAGGTCCTGAATGCCGAGACGCTCGACCTGAACGCGGCCGTGATCGACACCCACCCCCTGCTGCAGCGCCTGATCGGCAGCAACATCGAGATTCATCTGGCCCTCTCCGCCGGGCCGAAGTGGGTGCGGGTGGACCGGAGCCAGCTCGCCCAGGTGTTGATGAACCTCGTGATCAACGCGCGGGACGCCATGTCCGACGCCGGCCAGGTGGTGATCCGGACCGAGACCCTCGAGGTCGGCCCCAGCCAGCTCATTGATCGGCTGGGCCTGCCGGTGGAACCCGGTGCGTACGCCGAGCTCACCGTGAGTGACGCGGGCGAGGGCATCGCTCCGGCGCATCTGCCGCGTATCTTCGAGCCGTTCTATACCACGAAGGAGACCGGCGACGGCACCGGGCTCGGGCTCGCGACCGTCGATGGGATCGTCTCGCAGAGTGGCGGCCACATCCGGATCGAGAGCGTGGTGGGCCGAGGGACGACGGTCCGGATCCTCTTCCCGCTCACGACGGAGCCGGCAGCGGCGGCGTCTTCCGGGTCGAGGGCCGATGCGGCCCGAACGTCGAGCGCGCGCGTCCTCGTCGTTGATGACGAGCCCCAGGTGCGCAGCATCGTGGCGCGGACGCTCCGGGCCGAGGGCTACGACGTCATTGAGGCCCCGGACGGACAAGCGGCCATCGACTGCTTCGAGGAGGTGGGCGGCGCGATCGATCTGCTCGTCACCGACCTCGTCATGCCGGGGATCGGCGGACGCGAACTGGGCCGCGAGCTCACGCGGCGGCACCCGGCACTCGCCGTCGTGTGGATATCCGGGCACCCGCGCGACGTCGGACTTCCCGATGTGGAGCCGACGGACCAGCTGTTTCTGCAGAAGCCGATTCCACCAGACCTCCTGCTGGCGACGGTCAAGAACGCGCTGGAGAGTCAGGCCAACCGGCGCCGCTGAGGCAGGCTCACCCAGCCGCCATCACGTTGCCTCCCTCCGGTCCCGCCCCTCTCCCATGGCATGTCGCACGGACTGCACGGACCTTGCAGGTTCTCCGGGAGCCGTCAGGCCAGATTAGCCCCCCGGGCTGGCCTACTCCCTTTCCGCCCAAGGACTTGCCCCAATGGCCTCGCCCAGCCACGTCGGCCCTCGTCCGGCGGCCGCTCCCGCAAAGTCAGAGACCGCCGCACCTTCATCTGACGAGGCACTGATGAGTTCGTTCCGCGCTCGGCGGTCTCGGCTGGTGCTGTCCCTCCTGGGCATGGTTGCGTTGCCCCTCACCCTCGTCGCGCAAGCCCCGGCGGGAAGCGGGGCTCCGGACCCGGAACGGTTGAAGGTCGCGCGACGCGTCGTGCAGGCCAGCGGCGCGGAAGCCATCATCCTCAAGAGCATCGAGCTGACGCTCCCGGCACAGCGCGCGCAGAGTCCCACCATCCCGGCGGAGTTCTGGGATCGTTTCGTCGCCAGGGCGCGGGCCCACGTGGGGTTGCTGGTGGACAGCCTGGCCCCGGTCTATGCCGCACGGTTCTCGAAGCCCGAGCTGGAGCATCTGCTGGCGTTCTACGAGAGCCCCGTCGGCCGCCACGTGGTGGCCGAGCAGCCGGCGGTTGCGCAGGAGAGCCAGCAACTCGGCCTGCGCTGGGGCACGCGACTGGGCGCGGCCATCGCCGTGGAGATGGCGAATGAGGGCAAGGCGCTGGGGCAGTAGCTCGAACGCCGCGGCTGCGGCTGTGAACGATCGCAGTGGCAATACCACATGCGAATGCGACAGGAAACCCGCGTTTCCTGTCGCATTTTACCCTACGGAGCAGCCGATTTTCCCCTAGCTGACCATCCCGGCGCGGGGCAGATTTTCCTGGCCGACGCGCGATGCGTCCGGCCGACGGAAGGTCTGCATGCCGCGGATGGCAGGAGGGCGATCATGATGAGTAGCGCGCTGTCGTCGAGCAGGCTCGCAGTGATCCTCCTTAGCGCCGGAGTAGCGACGCTCGATCAAATTTCAGATTCGCTGGACGCAGCGGCGCCTCCTCGCGGGGCGCCGTTGCGCGTAGCGCCGTGCCGCAATGCGGAGGCGGGAGCGCGTCAGTGCGCGATATCGGCCTCCGCCGCACGCTCGACTGACGCCCCCGCCCCACGCCGCCGCGGCCGCCCGCCGTTGAGCTGGGTCACGGGCGCGCCGTTCCCCTCGCTCTTCAGGTACGCATTCGGGTCGTGCATCAGGCTGCCGCCGGGCAGATGGCGGTACAGGTCGCCCAGGTCCCGCTGGATCCGCGCCTGGTAGAACGCGGGAAGCTCGCTCGTCGCGCCCTCCATGAACCCCCGCACCTCCCGATCGCTGTCGAGCAGCCGCCGGATCGTCGTGTGGTACTTGGTCCGCCCCCACCCCTCCGACGACATCGCCCGCACCACGTTCATCCAGCGGGGAATCGCGCCGGGCGTGGCGCCGAGCCGGCGTCGGATGGCGCGCCCGGAGAACGAGTAACTGGTAAGGCTGACGAGATGGTCGTAGAACTCGGGCCACCCGTAGTTCACCGGCCGCACGTTCATCGCGTGGTTGTTGTTCAGGAAAGTGAACGGGAACGGGAGCACCCGCCCCGTCCGCTGGTACTCCAGATTCATCGGCGCCGCCCGGCCGAACGCGGACAGGAGCGAGTAGGCGGGAAATGCCCCCGGCGCGAGATCGAGGAAGCGCTTGGTGAGCTCGAACGGCTCCGGCCCTTCGTCGCTGTCGAGCCCCAGCACGAAGTTCGTCTGCACGTACGGCACGTAGCGCAGGATCAGGTTCACGTGCTCGGCCACCTGCGTCACCTTCTCCATCCCGGTGTGCCGGGTCTTCGACTTGTTGCCGAGCGCGAACCACGACTCGATGCCGGGGAGCAGCGCCTGGAACCCGTTCCGGCGCAGCCGCTGGAGGTGCGGCTCCGCGAGGAGCGAGAGGCTGCTCTCCGCGATGTGCCGCATCCGCCCCGGCGGCACCGCCGCCTCGATCGCGTTCATGTAGTCGTCGAAGCGGACCCCGAAGTTCGGGTCGTGCCAGGCGACGATCGGGTTCCGCTCCTTGGTCAGCAGGAACCGCAGATCCTCCGTCAGCGTGCCGAAGCCGAGCGGCTGGTAGTCCACCGTCGAGTCGATGCAGAAGCTGCAGGTATAGGGACAGCCGAGACTGCCGATCATCGGCACGAAGCGGATCGTCGGCGCCTTCGCGAGGGTGGCCTCGACGAACTTCCAGCGCGCCGCCAGGCTCGGCAGCTCCGACGGCTGGCGGGCCGCCGCCAGCGTGCGTCCCATGGGCCGGTGCGGCGCGCACTCGCCGAGCACCTCGTCCACCACGCTCCGGTCGGTGAAGCCGAGCACGTAGTCGAAGTACTGCTGGGCATCCTCCGGGTAGCAGCGCGCGTGGGGGCCGCCCAGC
The DNA here is from genome assembly GCA_050733215.1 of Gemmatimonadales bacterium. Taxonomy (GTDB): domain Bacteria; phylum Gemmatimonadota; class Gemmatimonadetes; order Gemmatimonadales; family GWC2-71-9; genus DASQPE01. The sequence goes on along the minus strand of JBOHSN010000009.1, from coordinate 35,938 downwards.
ACCGTGATGGCGCCGCGCTGCCGGAAGAGGTTGCTCAGCGCGTACGCGAGCTGGGCCGCCTCGGTGAACGCGCCGATGAAGAGCACGTCGAGGTCGGCCGGCAGCTCGGCGAGCAGGTTCTCTCCCCCGGTGTAGCAGACGTAGCGCACCTCGTGCCCCGCTTCCTCGCACCACACACCCAGTACCTGCGGCATGATGCTGGCGAGGTTCGGGTTCATGATCCGGCCGTAGAGACTGGGGCGGGAGTTCTTGGTGACGAGGTCGAGGATGCCGACCTTACGGCGGCGGGTGCGAGGAGCGGTGGCGAGCGAGCGCGGGGGCTGCGAGACCATCGAGGCACCTGCCTGCGCGAGGTGGGCACTCGAATCGCTGGGTCCCGGATGTGGGGCGGAGGAATCGGAGTGGGCGCGGCCGGGCGGCGGCTCTGGCCGGACGTGCGACTCAAGGCTATACTACAGCGTTGCATATCGCAAGGCTATATGCCGTAGCCTGCGTTCCCACCCGAAAGGTCCCATGGTCCGCCTCCGGGTACACCAGTTGATGGCGCGGCGCGGCATCAGCGCCTACGCCCTCAGCCGCGGCGCGAATCTGAGCTATCCGAGCGCGTACCGGCTCTCGCGCCCGGAGGGTCGCTTCGGGCGGTTGAACGCCGACACGCTCGATCGGCTCTGCACCTTCTTTCGGGTTCAGCCGGGTGCGCTGCTGGAGTGGGTGCCATCGAGCCGGCGTGGTCAGCGAACCAAGACGGCTCGGGCGAAACGGGTCGCCTGACGACGGGACCGGTCAGAACCCCTGCGCTTCGGTTGGCGGTCGCGCTGCTGGCCGTTCTCGCGGCGCCCTGTGAGGCCCAGGCCTTCGCCGGCCGCGGCTACGTCTTCTTGCTTCTTTTCCGGCGCGGGCACGGACTCTCCACCGAGCAGGGGCCGTTCGTCGGCGACCTCCTCGAACGGCAGCTGGGTGACAGCGGCGAGGACGCCCGCAATCGCTTGCAGATTCGGCTCCTGGAGACCGACCATCTCGACGATGCTCGCGCCGGCCTCGCTTTCCTGCGTGCCCTCGACCAGGTCGACCCGGAGCGCGTGGCCGCGATCGGCCACTCCTTTGGAGGCTCGCTCACACTGCTCGTCGCCGAGCCGGACAGCAGTCTGCGGGCGGCGGTCGACTTTGCCGGCGCCGCTGAGAGCTGGCGCCGCTCGCCCCACCGGCGCGCACGACTCCTCGCCGCCGTCGGCCGAAGCGTGGTCCCGACGTTCTTCATCCAGGCGGCCAACGATTACTCGGTCGCACCGGCTCGGGCCCTGGCGGCCGAGATGACGCGGCTCGGCAAGGCGCATCGCCTGAAGATTTATCCTCCATTCGGCCGAACTCCCGCCGAGGTCACGCCTTCGTCTACCGGGCTGCGTCGACCTGGGAGGCGGACGTGTTCGCGTTTCTGAGCGAGCACATGAAGCGCTGACGGCGCCCGCCGGTGTTTTCGGTTTTCGTCAGGGAGGTGGTCGTATGACCGAAGCTGCACTCATCGGCTTGGGTGCGATGGGCTCGGCGCTCGCCCGGGCGCTCCTTCGTAGCGGGCATCGCGTCACCGTGTGGAACCGCACGAGCGCGAAGGCCGAACCGCTCGCCCGGGACGGGGCGGTCGTTGCCCCCACCGCGGCTGCCGCGGTGAGCGCCAGCCCGGTCGTGGTGGTCTGCGTCGACAATTACGAGGTGACGAAGGACGTTCTCGGGGCGAAAGAGGTCGCTCCCGCCCTCGCCGGCCGACTTCTAGTGCAGTTGAGCACCGGAAACCCGCAGGAAGCGCGAGACGGCGAGGCCTGGGCACGGGAACGAAAAGCCGACTACCTCGACGGTGCCATCCTCGCCTACCCGAGCGACATCGGAACGCCGGTCGCCACCATTCTCGTTTCAGGCGCGGAGCCCGGGTTCCGGAAGAGCGAGCCGCTTCTCAAGAACCTGGCCGGGAACCTGACCTATCTCAGTGAGCAGGTCGGGGCGGCGTCTGCACTGGATTGCGCTACGCTCTCCTACCTGACGGCCGGGATCGTGGGCTTCCTGCACGGCGCCCTGATCTGCCAGTCGGAGGGGCTTCGCGTGGATGACTTCGGGTCCATGCTCGCCGAGGTCACCCCGGTCATCGGGGCGGAGATGAAGCACCTGGGTGAAGTCGTTCAGTCGGGATCGTATGAGCAGCCCCAAGCCACTCTCCTGGCTTACGCCGGGGCGGTAGAACGGCTGGTACGACAGGCGCGAGACTCGGGAATCAACGCCGAGCTTCCTGCGTTCGCGTGGGGGCTGTTCCGGAGAGCCATGGCCGCAGGCCATGCGAAGGAGGAAGTCGCCGCCCTCATCAAGGTGCTCCGCGTCATCTCGTCCACCACGGCGCGGGCCTGAGCCACGCGCTGGCGGCGCTGTTCTTCGCGGTCTCGATGGTGTTCGTGACCGGTCGTTCTACGGGATGCGAATCGAGGCGCGGTAGGCCGGTGACCGGGCAACGGCCGCGTAAGTATCAGCATGATTCAGCCCCTGCTGCACCGCTAGCGACACCATTCAAGTCGATGCCCACTCTTGACCGGCGATGACCAGCCGCGCACGATGGGCGTAGCGGCCTCAGCCAACATCGGCGCGCCCCTGTGGTTCGCATTGTGGGTGTGCTACACGGCGATCGTAGTCCTGCCCGGTGCTGTCGTGGTCGACATCCGTGAGCTTTACCAGACGCAGCAGCGACAACGTGCGCCGCCGGCTGGGCCCACGAGCCAAGCCGGCCGGTGATCCCACCTTCATCCAAGGAGCATCTCAGGGAAGTAGTCGTCGGGGCGTGCGGCCTGAGCTACCGGTCCAGCCAGCGGATGTGCCGGGTAATCCCGCGCCGCACGAGCGCGACGTCGCTTGCGGAAGACGGAACTTGGGGTATCGTTAGCCCTCCCTCGGAATAAATCGTTCCTTCACGAAGAGGTCGACCATGCCGCGTGCACCCGGTTGGCTCCGCTGTACATTTGCGTCCGCGCTCGTCCTTCCCACCCTCGCCACCGCCCAAGAATCCGCTTCACCCTTTATCTACGCGACCTACTTCCAGTGCGATCCGTCGCGGGAGGCGCGGGCGGATGCGCTGATGCGCGAGGCGTTGGCCCCCATCTTCGACCAACGCCTGGCCGACAAGCGGCTGACCGCGTGGGGTTGGCTCGCCCACAGCCTCGGTGGCCAATGGCGGCGCGTGTCCTATCTCATCGCGCCGAGCCGCGACGCCCTGCTCGACGCCCAGAGCGGCGTGGCCGCGGACATGCGGGCGCGTCACGCTAAGGCCTGGACCGAATTCACGAGTATCTGCTCCAGCCACGACGATTACATATGGCGCGGTGTCGCGTCCTCCCAGCCGAGTGGTGGGATCGGGCAGTCGCGTCCCCCGGCCGCGTACTCGATCTACTACGAATGTGCCATGGGGCGCCAATCCCGCGCCGACACGCTGACGATGCAGGCGTTCGCGCCGATCTATGCCCGCCACGTGAAGGCAGGCGGCTTGAACTCCTGGGCGTGGTATGAGCACTCGACTGGCGGGAAGTATCGTCGCCTGCTGGTGTTCGACGGTGCGAGTCACAAGGCCATCCTCGCGAGCAGCGACAGCATCATCGCGGACATCGCAAGGGAGCGGCCGGCGGAGGGGAAGGAGTTCAACGAGATCTGCCATTCCCACCAGGACTATCTCTGGGACATCCAGACTGCCAAACCGTGACCCAAGCGACTGGACTCAGCTCTCGCGTCGGAGGAGCGGCGCCTGTCTTATCCACAGCGACACCACAAGGGGGCGACATCGCCCGCATGCAGCAGCCGACGGGCGCATCGGGCCGGAATCCGCGCGGGCACGAATGCCGATGCGAGCGCCGCTGACGCGCCAGTCGTTGGTCGCTGGCGCGATCTCCAGCGCCGCACCGGTCCGAGAGACAGCTTCACTACGCGCGCAAGTATCCATCCATCGCGGCTCGGCCGACCGCTTTGGCTCGGCGGGCGCGGTGGAACTCTTACAGCAAATCGCGCCGACGGCAATCCCGCGGCTCGCCAGCGTGCGCCTCGGCGGCTGCCGGCAGCATCGCAACGCCGTGCGCTGGCAGGTTGCTTCATACCCTTACCAAAGGAGTCAGATATGCGTGCGCGCAAGGTCTTCTTGAGCTGTCTGCTAGCTTGCGTCGGTATCTTGGGTCGGGACGTAGCTGCACAGCAGAACAAGGCAGTCGAGGACGAGGTCATCCGAATTACGAAGGCCCAATGGACGGCCGATATGCAGAAGAATGGCTCAGAGGCCATGAGCCACATCGCGAGCGACTACACCGAATTCAACTCCGACTATGCCACTCGGCTGGACGGTAAGGAAATCAGTGCCCGGCTCACGGAGGCCGGCTTCAAGGACAGCGGCAGGACAATCGCCGCAGAGATGATTAATCCCCGAGTGCAGGTGTATGGCAATGTGGCGATTCTCACCTACAACTATGTCGGCGTCGCACAAGACAAGGATGGTGACAACACGCCTGCTCGGGCCAAATCGACGCGTGTCTATGTGAAGCAAGGCAATGACTGGATGTTGGTGCATGCAAACTTCGGATACGATCCGGTCCCGGGAAACCGATAGCTGCACACTCCTCGGCGTTGTAGCACGGCGAGGCGGAAGGATGCTGTACCGTCCGGTGCGTACGCTGGCCTGATGCCGGGCACCCGGAGTTGGGGCAGGAAGAACACGCATGGTGGGGTCGATGGCGAACGGCGGGCGGCGCTACGGCGAGTGGCCGCAGCTCGAGACAGCGCGGGCGGGGTGCCCGGTGCAAGCGCTGGCGTCCGGCGCGGCGCAACCCGGCGTCCACGCGGCTCGCCGATAACCCGAGGGGGTCCCGCCCTCGAATGGATGGTCGTGTGCCGAGCATGCACGGAGCGGCGCGAATCTGAGCTACCCGAGCGCATGCCGGCTCTCCCGCCCCGAGGGTCGCTTCGGGCGGTTGAACGCCGACACGCTCGATCGGCTCTGCACCTTCTTTCGGGTCCAACCGGGTGCGCTGCTGGAGTGGTCGCCACCCAGCCACGGTCGGCAAGGACCCAAGGCCGCTCGGGCGAAACGGGTCGCCTGAGAACGACCGCCGGCCCGGGGAGAAGGACGCTGAGGATCGCCGCCTGGTCGGCACGATCGCCAACCGTCGGCGTTCCTGGTATACCTGTTGCTCTGGCGCCGAACGCTCGGAGCCGGGCGCACCAATGGGCAGGCGAGTCTGCTGGACATCGCCACCGCTACCGGGTTGTCCAAGCGTGCGGTGCAGGACGCATTGAGCTTGCTGTCCAGGCGCCGGCTGATTTCGATTCAGCGGGAGAGCATCACGGCGAGCCCGGTGTATGCCGTGCGCCGTCCGTGGGCGCGCTAGATCCGAATACCCCTGGGGCCCTGCCGTCACATTCACCGTGCTACGTTTGCTCCATGGGCAGTGCGGTCCGGATACCCCGGCCGCTTCCGCTCAGGAGGTGCAACATGAAGCTCCGCATGGTTCCCGCCTTTCTCTTCGTGACGACGTTGGCGCTGCCCGGCTGCAAGAGCAGCTCCGGGCCCGGTCGGGACACCACCCGGTTCGATCCGCCAAGCACCGAATTCGTGGGGCGGCTTGGCATCGCACCGCCGGTGTCGCAGGATCAGGCGATGGCAGTCGCGGCCGAGGCGGCCGGGGGGACGGCCATAAGCGTCAGCCAGGAGTTCGAGGGCGCGCAGCTGCTCTTCGAGATCCAGGTCGAGACCCCATCCGGGCGCAAGGAAGTCGAGGTCCGTGCGTCGGATGGCGGCGTGGTGGAGATCGAGCCGGCAGACAATGACTGATGCATGACCGATGAACCGGGTGGCCCGGCAGACGCTGCACTGATGGCGTTCGCGCTGAGGTCGCCGGCATTTGTTCCCCGCGGCGAAATTCCGCGGGACTGCACCTGCGATGGCGGCGATCGGTCCCCGCCGCTCGAGTGGACCGGCGCCCCCGCGGGAACGAAGAGCTACGTCCTGATCGTGGACGATCCGGACGCCCCGGATCCCAAGGCACCGAAGATCACCTGGGTGCACTGGGTGCTTTACGACATCCCCGCCTCCGCCTCCCGGCTCCCCGAAGCGGCCGACGCGAAGAGTCTCCCCCCGGGCACGCGTGATGGAACGAACAGCTGGAAGCGGACCGGCTACGGCGGGCCCTGCCCACCGATCGGCCGGCACCGGTACTTCCACAAGCTGTACGCGTTGGACACCCTGCTCGGCGACCTCGGACGGCCGACTGCCGTTCGGCTCGCCGCGGCGATGGGGCCGCACGTGCTGGACCGGGCGGAGCTCGTCGGCACCTACGAGCGTTCGCGATAGCAGCGGCGCTCGGGCCGGTCGCGGCCCCCCCCCGCATGCCGGACAGCCCCACCGTGTCGCATTTGCGCCCCTTCATGTCGCAAACGCGCTCTAACGCGTTGCCGGGAGCAGGGCAAGATTGCCCAGGCGCTCTACCCGCAAACAGGACATCCCGCGAGGTGCCGATATGCCTACGCGCAACGCTCTCGCCACTGCCCGGCTCAGCCACTCACATAGAGGTCACAAGGCACCGTACCACGTGAGCATCCAGGCGTGGAGTCACTCCTACGATCATCCGGACCCAGCCCGCCGGGCGCGCTGGTGACCGGTGTCTTGCGCAGGAGGAGGGCTTCGACGGTTATACCGAGTACGACACGGCCGGGGCCTGCGGGCCAGGGCTTCCCATCGTGTTCTGGGGCTCGTTATCCGGCATCTACGATGAACGCTGTCTCGCGGATCCGTCCTGTGACGCCATGCGGTTACAGACGGTTCGGGGTACGCCGGAGCAGCTCACGGCTTATAACTACCTGCTCGGGCCCCTCACGTTCGCGTTCGACATCGTGCTGACCGCTCCACCGGCCGCATTGCGACTCAAGCTGGGCCACATCGGCGGCAACGGGGGCAATCCCGCGCAGCGGAGTGGGACAATGCCGGACGAGGAATTCGTGATCCAGTTTCCGTAGGCCTTACTGGGCGTTACAACCGCAACTTCTCCCGCATCGGCCGAGGCTGCCGGTGCACTTTCACCCGTCAGGAGGAATCAATGAGACCGCACAGCTTTATCCCGGTCCTTGCCGCTCTTTGCGTCACGTTGCTCGCGTGTGAGAAAGACCCCACGAGTCCCGAACGCGTGGATGGCCCCTCGTTCATCACCAATGGCCAGCTCGACGGGAATGGCCATCCCGCCGTCGTGCTCATCATCATGGATGTCGCCGGGCAGCCGGCGTTTCGCTGCTCCGGCACCCTGATCGCCCCGAAGGTCGTGCTGACCGCCGGGCATTGCGCGGGAGAGCCCGGCGACTTCAGCGGTTTGCGCATCTTCACCGAGTCCGATATCGAGAACGGGGACAACAACTTCCCGTTCAGCGGCCCCAACACCGTAGAGGCCGCGTCGTGGCAATCGCACCCTCTCTTCACCAACGACGCGTTCTTCCTGCATGATGTGGGAGTCATCAATCTGAGGAAGGCGGTCTCGCTCTCTGCCGCGCAGTACGGGACGCTTCCCACGGTGGACCAGCTCGACGCGCTTTCTCCCGGCAGCGCTACCGTGTTCACGGCCGTAGGCTACGGCCTCCAGCGGATCAACCCCGCTCAGGTCGAGTCCGCGCTGATCCGCATGACCGCCGAGCCTCACCTGGTCCAGATCAACACCGGCTTCACGGGGGACTTCTCGCTCCTGCTGTCGAACAATGCCTCGAGCGGTGGCACCTGCTTCGGCGACTCCGGCGGGCCCAACTACCTCGGTAACAGCAACCTGATCGCCGGAGTGACCTCCTTCGGGCTCAATGGGACTTGCGGGGGAACCGGCGGAGTCTTCCGCCTGGACCGTCGGGATGTCCTTGATTTCGTTGCATCATTCCTGAGGTGAGAGTGAGCGGGTAGTGACCCCTCACCTAGGCGGGAGCGCGTAGGAGCCCCGCTCGATGTCCTCCAGCACGTTGGGCCGGTGCGGCCGCCATCCCAGCGGGTCCTGCGCGCGCCGGCCCGACGCCTGCTGATCGAGCGCGAGCAGCTGCGGACGTAAGTTTGTACGTGCTCCCTTCCCTGGAAGAGCGTCTCCGCGGCCTGCCGGCCGAGCTCCGGCCGCTCGCCGGCGCGGTGTGGCAACACCACGCGCGCGGCGCCAGCCGCCGCCCCGACGGCACGGTTCAGGTCGCGCCGATGCCCTGGGTAGGCCCTGATGCGTACGCCTACGTGCTCTACCCACCGGCGAAGCCGGCGTGGGTTACGGCCTTTGGCCGCCGCTCCGGCCAGGCCATCCCGGAGTCTTACGCGCCGGTCCTCAGCGCGCTCAACGGCTGCTTCGCCTTCGGGTTGGCGCTGTACGGACTGCCGCCCTCGCTGTACGAGCCACCATCTCTCCTCGATCGCCCCGCACTGGAGCCACTCGACCTGGAAGCAGCGAATCAGTACTGGGCCCATGAATATCGAGGGGCGGATCGGGAGTTCCATTTCGGCGGTTGCACCTGGACCGCGACGGAGAACGTCGGCTACTTCGTCACCCCGGACGGGCTGTTCCGGAGTCGGCGCAAAGAGGGCGAGGTGCTGCGGGAGTGGCCCTCGATCCGTGATTTGCTCGCCGACGAGCTGCCGTCGGCGGAAGCGCGCGACCGCGAGCGGCGAACCGGCACGACCTGGCCCTGGGAGAAGCGGCGCGGTGACGCCTGACCGCCACCCGGTCGCTCCGGAGGCCCGGTCCGGCCTGGACCCGTGGGTTCGCGCGGACCTGCCCCTCCCACCAGCACCCAAAGGGCTCGGCTGGCTCGGTGTCGTCGGCCCCGGGGTCATCGTGCTCGGGCTGTCGATCGGCAGCGGCGAGTTCCTGCTCGGGCCGGCTGTCTTCGTCCGCCACGGGTTGTCGCTGCTGTGGGTGACCGCGGCCGCGGTTCTTCTCCAGACCATCTTCAACACGGAGTTGATGCGCTACACCCTCGCCACCGGCGAGCCGGTCTTCACCGGGTTCATGCGCACGGCGCCCTCGGCCACGCTGTGGGGCTGGGTGTACGCGGCCCTCTACTTCCTTCAGTCCGGCTGGTCGGCATGGGCCGCCAACGCGGCGGGCGCGATCTTCTTCCTGGCCACCCGACGGCCCGCCGGCCCGGCCGATGCCGCGGCAGCGTACTACATCGGCGTCGGGACGTTCCTCGCCTGCGTGGCCGTGCTCCTGGTGGGGCGGCGCATCGTGCGCACGCTCGAGCTGCTCAACTGGGCGCTCATCGCCTGCATCCTCGGCGGCTTCCTGGTGCTCGCCGCGCTCTTCGTGCCGCTGAAGACATGGCTCGCAGCGGCGGTGGGATTCGTGGGGTTCGACATCGGGCACGGCGCCTTCGAGCTCTTCCCCGCCGGTGCGGACTTCTTTCTGCTCGCGGCGCTGGCGGGATACTCCGGAGCCGGCGGTTGCGGCAACATCACGCTGTCGAACTGGGCGCGCGACAAGGGCTACGGAATGGGGCAGCGCGCCGGGTACATCCCCGCGGCCGTCGGCGGCCGCAAAGTGCACCTGGCCCACAGCGGCTTCATCTTCACACCCGATCGCCAGGCCATGCAGCGGTGGCGCGGGTGGTGGCGCATCGTCCGCGCCGATCAGTGGGGTGTCTTCTTCGTCGGCGCGCTCCTCGGAATGGCGCTTCCGGCGCTGCTCTACGTGACCTTCCTTCCCCATGGCAGCGACATCCGCGGCCTGGGGATCAGTGCCGCGCTCGCCCACAGCGTCGGCGCCAGGTCAGGGCCGCTGCTCGCCGGGGCGATCGCCTTCCTGGGCGCATGGATCCTGTTCAAGACCCAGCTCGACAGCCTCGAGGGCATGGTACGCGCCATCACGGATATCCTGTGGACCGGCAGCCCTCGGGTCCGGGCATGGGGCCGGGGCGACGTGCGCGCCGTGTACTACGGAGTGCTCGCCGCGGTCGTGCTCTGGGGCATCGTCGCCCTGCGACTGGCCCAGCCGATCGTCCTGCTGCAGCTGGGAGCGAACGTCGCGGGCGCGGTCTTCGTCGTGGCTTCCCTGCACCTGCTCTACCTGAACACGCGGCTTCTCCCCCGGGAGCTCCGACCACCCGCCTGGCGCCGCGTGGCGCTAGTCGGCATGGCGCTGTTTTACGGCGTTTTCGTCCTGCTCTCGGTGAGCGGCCTTTCTCGGTGAGGCGTGGCGGACGGCAACCTTCCAGGCGCATGCGCCGTATGTTGGTGGAGCATGGATCGCCTGTACTCCCCCGTCCCGGCACCTGCCGCGCGGAGCCGGATGACGCCAGGGCCGCGCAACCCATGGCTGGGCGAGCTCACGGTCAGCCTCGGGCTCTGGACGCTCGTGGCCATCATGTTCACCGGCCACAACTATCTCACCTTCACGGCCGATGGCCGGCCGATCTCGTTCCTCCACGCCCTCTGGTGGAGCGTGGCCGAGTGGTACACCTGGGTCCTGCTCACCCCGTTTGTCGTGCGGGCCGCGCGTCGCTATCGGCCGGCGGTCGGGACGCTGGTGCGGTCGCTCGTGACGCTCACAGCCGTGGGCGTGCTGGTGGCGACCGCCCAGATCACGCTCGAGTACCTGGCCGATCACGTAGCCGTGTTCGTGAGCGGCGATCCAAGCCTCACGGTCGGCGTTTGGCTCTCCGGCGGGGCGCGCGGTGCCGCGCTCGACCTGGGCTACTTCGTGCCGCGGAAGATCGGGTTCAGCTTCGTCACGTACTGGGCCGTGGTCGTGGCGGCGATGGCGTTCGAGTACTACCGGCTTTTCAGGGAGCGGGCAGTGCACGCAGCGGGCCTGGAAGCGGCGCTCGCGAGCGCCCAGCTGCGGGCGTTGCAGGCGCAGCTCCAGCCGCATTTCCTCTTCAACACCCTGAACACCATCGCGAGCCTCATCGCCGAGGATCCGCGAGCGGCCGAGGAAGTGGTCGAGTCGCTCAGCGACCTGCTGCGCGCGGCGCTGCACGAGGCGGGGCGGCCGGAGATCGCGTTGGCGCGCGAGCTGGAGCTGCTCGATCAGTATCTCGCGATCCAGGAGACGCGCTTCCGCGGCCGACTGCGGGTGAGGCGCGTGCTCGATCCCGAGGCGAGCCGCGCGGCGGTGCCGCCGATGGTGCTGCAGCCGTTGGCGGAGAACGCGATCCGGCACGGCACCGCACTCCGCGGCGCGGGAGGGACGCTGACGGTGCGTACGACACGCGTTGCGGAGATGGTCGAGTTGGTGATCGAGGACGACGGGCCGGGATTCGACGCCGCGGGCGGAGCACCGCGAACCGGGGTGGGAATTGCGAACACGCGGGCTCGCCTGGAGCGTCTCTACGGCGCCGCGGGGCAGCTCGAGGTCGATAACCGACCGGGAGGCGGCGCCTTTGCGCGCGTGCGCCTGCCGTTCAGAGTCTGGACCGGGCCGGCGGTCGAACCCCTAAGAGCGGTGCAGGACTTGATGGGCGTCCCATGACCGAGCCGCTTCGCGTACTGCTCGTGGACGACGAGCCCCTCGCACGCCGCCGGCTCCGGCGTATGCTGGCCGAGGAGCGCGACGTGCAGGTCGTCGGTGAGTGCGGCACGGGGGACGAGGCGCTTGCCGCCGTCGCGCGTGAGAAGCCCGACCTGCTGCTCCTGGACGTGCAGATGCCCGAGGGCGACGGGTTCGAGGTCTTGAGCGGGCTCAGCGGGCAGCGGGGTCCGCTGGTCGTCTTCGTCACGGCGCACGACGAGTACGCGGTGCAGGCGTTCGAGGCCGCCGCGCTCGATTACCTGCTCAAGCCGGTTCGCCGCGCGCGCCTCCGGACCGCGCTCGACCGCGCCTGCGCGCAGCTGGAGCTGCGGCGCGACTCGCCCCGTGCTTCGCCGCATCATGTAGCGGAGCTCGAGGTACCCGGCGCACCCACGGGCGGGCGGCTCCTCATCGAGCGGGGCCGGCACCTGGACGTGGTGTCGGTGGACGCCATCGACTGGATCGAAGCCGCGGACAACCACGTGGTCGTGCACATCGGCGGCGAGCGGCATCGCTTCCGTCGCACGATGGAGCAGGTGCTCGCCCGGCTCCCAGCCGATCGCTTCGCCAGGGTACACCGGTCCTCGATCGTCAATCTCGCCCGCGTGGGACAGGTGCATCCCTGGTTCCACGGCAACTACCTGCTCGTGTTGGCCGACGGCACCAAGCTGACCACCGGCCGGCAGTACCGGGACGCGCTGCTCGCCCGGCTGCACGCCTTCGGCTGAGGCCAGGAGGCACCAGCGTTTACCCCGATCACGGCCCGCTTGCCCGCGCACGGCTGACGTTTACCCCGGCGGGTTTGGCCGCTTCTCGTGCCGACCGCGAGATTGACCCCGTTCTCCTCCCTCCAGGACGGGTCATCGTGCCAGCCCCACATCACCTCTGCACCCTGCTCGCGACCGTGGGATTGCTCTCGGTTTCAGGTCTCGATCTGGCTGCCCAAGCCGCACCGCCGGCTGCCGGTGTCGCCGAGCCGCTCACATTGCGGCGCCGAGTGCAGTGGGGCGCGGCACTTCGTCCCGCCGGCGGCGACTCGGGAATCATCGTACTGCGTGTGACCCCGGGCTCTCCCGCGGCGCGAGCCGGGCTGCGGGACGGCGATCGCGTGACCACGCTCAACACAACCGCACTCGACGGCGCCGACGCATTCTGGCCCGCCTATCGGAAGGTGCGGGCGGGTGACACCGTGCGGGTTCGCGTGCTGCGCTCCGGTGCAACGGGCGCGGGTGATACACTCGACCTGCAGTTCGCGCCCGACTCGGTGGCGCACGAGCGGTTTCCCGGCGTGACGGTATCGTACCAGGCGATCCGCTCCGACCGGGGCTATCGGCTGCGCACCGTCGTCACCCGACCGTCGTCCGCCGGCGGCAAGCGCCTGCCCGCGGTGCTCTTCGTGCCGTGGCTCTCCTGCGATCCGGTCGAGAAGCCGGATCCCCGGGGCGACGGCTTCCAGTTTCTGCTCCACGACGTGGCGAAGCACTCCGGGATGCTCTTCCTCCGCGTCGAGAAGCCCGGACTCGGCGACAGCGAAGGCCCGGACTGCCGGCACGGCGGTCTCACCGATGAGCTGGCCGCCTATCGCTCCGCGCTCCGGGCGTTGCGGGCGCGCCAGGATGTGGACACCACGCGGCTCTTTTTCATCGGCGGCAGTATCGGCGGCGCGCTGGCTCCGCTCCTGGCCGCGGAAGATCCCCGCGGGATCGTCGGCGTAATCGCGGTGGGCGGCTTCACCCGGACCTGGTACGAGCACATGCTCGACATCGAGCGCCGGCGGCTCACGCTCGCCGGTCAATCGCCGGCTGCTGTCAACGCCGCGATGCGAGGGCTGGCACGCTTCTACACCGAGTATCTGGTGGGACGGCATACGCCGCGCGAGGTGCTCGAAACGCATCCAGAGCTCGCGCCGCTCTGGTCCGACGATCCCGCGCACCAGTACGGCCGTCCGGCGCACTATTACCAGGACGTGCAGCAGCTTGATATCGAGGGGGCGTGGGAGCGGGTCGCGACCCACGGCATCCCGTCGCTCGTCGTCTGGGGCGAGTACGACTGGATCATGGGCCGCGCCGAGCCGGATCGGGCGATGCAGATCCTCCGGGCACGCGGCGCGCGGGACGCGACGCTCGCCGTGCTCCCGAAGACGGACCACGGGCTATTCGTCTACTCCTCGGCCGTTGCGGCGTTCGGGGACAGCGGCGGGCGGTACGACGGCCGGCCGGGACAGGTGGTGAACGACTGGCTCCGGCGGCGGGCGACGCGATGAGCCGAGCGCGGGTCTCGCGCCGCACCTTCCTGGTCGGCGCGGGGGTGAGCGGCGCCGCGCTCCTGCTCAGCTTCGCAACCGGCCGACTCCGCCGTCGCGCTCCTCGGGGGCGCGACGGGCCCGCCGACGGCTTCATACCCAACCTCTGGCTCCGCATCGATCGCGACGGCCGCGTGCAGGTCACGGTGCACAAGGTCGAGATGGGCCAGGGCGTGCTCACCGCGCTGCCGATGCTTGTCGCGGAAGAGCTGGGCGCCGAGTGGTCGCGCGTCTCCGTCCAGCAGGCCGAGTGCGACTTTCGCTTCGCCGATCAGAACACCTCCTCGTCCAGCAGCATCATCGATTCGTGGACGCCGCTCCGCACGGCGGGTGCAATGGCGCGGCAGATGCTCCTCGCGGCGGCGGCGGCGCGGTGGGATGTCAGCCTGTCGGAATGCGACGCGGTGGAGGGACAGGTGGTGCACGCTGGTTCAGGCCGCAGGCTGCGCTTCGGCGAGCTGATCGAAGAGGCCGCTCGCGTTCCACCACCTGACCCGGGATCGGTTCGGCTCAAGCCGCCCGGCGAGTTTCGGCTCATCGGCCGCGCAACGCGCCGGGTGGACGCGGCCGAGATCGTAACGGGCAGGCGGACGTACGGCATCGACGTGCGGCTTCCCGGAATGCTGTACGCTGCGGTCGCACGAAGCAGCACGATCGGCGGCAGCATCGTTTCGGTGGACGACAGCGCCGCACGCCCAATGCCCGGCGTTCGCCACATCGTGCGGCTGCCGGCGGATCCGCCGACCCGCCTGCCCGAGCGCGTGGCCGTCATCGCCGAGACGAGCTGGGCAGCGCTGCAAGGGCGGCGTGCGCTCCGCCTCGAGCAGCGCGACGGCCCCCACGCCGCGCTCTCCTCCGCAGCCGTGCGAGAGACGCTGCTCGCGGCAGAGCGGAGCCCGGGAATGGTGGTGCGAAACGACGGACATGTTCCCCCGCTGGCGGAGCTGCCGGCGGACGCGGTGCGCGTGCGCTACGAGCTGCCGTATCTCGCACACGCACCCATGGAACCGATGAACGGGACCGCCCAGGTGCGCGGCCGCGAGGTCGAGATCTGGGCGCCGACCCAGTTTCCGCAGCGTGCCGTCGAACACGTGAGCCGAGTAACTGACTTTTCGCGGGACGCTATCCGGCTTCACGTGACCCCGATGGGCGGAGGTTTCGGCCGGCGGGTGTACGCCGACTTCGTCGTCGAGGCTGTCCAGATCGCGCAGGCAGTTGGCGTGCCGGTCAAGACGGTGTGGACGCGCGAGGACGACATCGCCAACGACTTCTTCCGCCCCGCCACGATGCATCACCTGGCGGCGACGCTCGACCGGCGCGGCTATCCTGCAAGCTGGCGGCATCACCTCATGGGGCCCTCGGTCGTGAAGGACGTGAGCGGCGGCGCGAACCTGGCCGTCGAGGCCAACGAGATCGGCGGGGCGGTGGACGTCCCGTATCGCATCCCCGGCGTGCACGTGGAGTACCACCTGGCCGACCTGCCCGTGCCGCTCGGCGTGTGGCGCTCCGTCGCGCACTCGCAGACGATTTTCGCCGTGGAGTCGTTCATCGACGAGCTCGCGCAGCGCACCGGTGCGGATCCCGTCGCCTACCGCCTGGCACTCCTTGACTCACACCCGCGGCTCGCGCGAGTGCTCCGGCGCGCCGCCGAGCTCGCCGGCTGGGGCAGCCCGCTTGCAGCCGGCCGCGGACGCGGCGTCGCGGTCAGCGGCTACGAGCGCACGGTCGTGGCGCAGGTCGCCGAGGTGACCATGCGCCCCGACGGCGTCCGCCGGGTGGACCGCGTCGTCTGCGTGGTGGACTGCGGGCAGGTGGTGAATCCGTCAGGCGTCGAGGCGCAGGTCGAGGGCGGCATCATCTGGGGCCTCTCGGCGGCGCTCAAGAGCAAGGTCACGCTCAAGGACGGCCGGATCGAGCAGTCGAACTTCCACGACTATCAGGTGTTCCGGATCTCGGACGCGCCTCGGATCGAGGTGGACATCATTCCGAGCCGCGACGAGCCCGGCGGCATCGGCGAGCCGCCGGTCGCCGGCGTCGCGCCGGCGGTCGCGAACGCCGTCTTCGCTGCCACCGGGGTCCGCCTGCGTGAGCTGCCGCTCGGCCCCGCGCGGCACGTAGGCTCCCCTCCCCCTGTATCTCCGTAGCAACCTGCGCGGCTGCCGGGACCGAGATAGCGGAGCTGCGCGGAGCTGCCCGGCAGTTCGTTCCCGAGCTTGCTGGTGCGCTCAGGGAGAGTAGAGTTGGTGGATAACGGGAGGGGGACCATGGCGCAATTTGCGTGGACCGAACAAGTGGCGACCATCAGCGCCACGCTCCAGCAGTTGGAAAACCGGGTGTCACGGGGAGACCTCGCGACGCCTGGCCTCGAGGAGTTCAAGAGCGCGGTGGACGAGCTGCGCCTCAGAGCCTGGGGACTGCTCATGGCGACCAACGCCGAGGACTATACCGCGTTTCAGGAGCGCTTCCGCATCCGCCGAGGTAAGGAGATCTGCCGGGGCCTGGGCACCGACCTGCGAGCGGGCACGCTGAGCGGGCGGCATCCGGAGCTTCCGGAACTGCGCGAGGCGGCGAGTCACCTCGTGACCGCGGTGGACGAGGCCCGTCAGCACGCCTTCTGAGCCACGCGATGCTCGCCCGTGCTCTCGCTGCCGTTCTTCTGCCGCTCTCGCTGGCCGCGACCCTGCGCCCCGATCCCAGCCGGGAACTCAACGCAGTCGCCGACGAGTACCTGCGCGCCCGGCTCGCCGCGTTCCCGGAGTTCGCCACCCAGCTCGGCCTGCCCGGCGCGGGGCATGACCCGCGTGTGCAATGCTTCGGCCGCGAGGATCGAAGGATGGCTCGAGCAGTCGCGCGCGTCGTAGCGGCCGCGGTCGCCGCACTCCCGGCCCTCGTCGCGGCGTGCAATGGCACCAAAGTCCCTGAGTCGCTCGTCAACGGACCCACGGCGGTACGGATCGATCGGTTCGTGCGTGACAGCCTTCCGGACTTCTCCGGCCAGGTGCTTGTCGCGCTGGGCGATACGGTCGTCCTCCATCGGGCATACGGACTCGCCGATCGCGAGTCGAAGCGCCCGGTGACCCTCGAGACGGTCTTCGACGTCGGCTCGCTGACGAAGCAGTTCACCGCGGCCGCGATCGTCGCCTTGGCGGAGGAGGGCGCGCTGGCGGTCGCGGACACGCTGGGGCGCTTCATTCCGGGGTTGCCGCTATCCAAGTCTCGACTCACCCTGCACCAGCTGCTCACCCACTCGTCCGGCCTTCCGCAATACTCCGGTGACGACTATGAGCCGATGTCTGCGGAGGGACTGGTGGCCTGGCTGGACACGGTGTCACTCGAGTTTTCCCCGGGAGAGCGGTACAGCTACTCCAATCCGGGGTACTCACTGCTTGCACTCGTGGTCGAGCGCGCGTCGGGTTTGCAGTACGAAGCCTTCCTGCAACGGCGACTGCTGGGTCCGGCCGGTCTGACGCACACGGGATATCGCGCACCTGACTGGCGCGGGTCGGAGCTGGCGGTGGGGTACGAGCTCGGACGGAAGCGGGTGGGCACGCCACTCGACCAGCGCTGGCTGGACGACGGTCCCTCCTGGAATCTCCGCGGAAACGGTGGCATGCTTTCGACGGCCGCCGAGATGTACCGCTGGCAACACATGCTGCTAACCGGGCGGGTGCTCCCACCGGCCGCGGTGCAACGGCTGACCACCCCGCACATCCGGACGGATCGCGCCGACCGCCGGTACGGATATGGCTGGGCGGTGCGGTCGGATGAGGCCGGTCGCACGTACGTCGAGCATACCGGCGGCAACGGGGCATTCTTCGCGGATGTCCGCTGGTATGCGGATCCGGCGGTCACGTTCGTCGTGACCAGCAATGCGTTCGATGCCGACGCCATTCACACGGTCCTGCGAGGCCTCGTGCGATTCGCCGTGGACCGCGCCGGCAAAATGGAGACGGTCATGACGACTCGAGCACGCGGCACCTTTGAGGTAAAGCTGACCCCCCAGGCGACGGACAGCACCGCGCACGGGACCCTCGCCAGAATGTCCATCGACAAACGGTTCCAGGGCGATCTCGACGCGACCAGCGAGGGCGAGATGCTGAGCGCCGGCACGAACGTGAAGGGGTCGGCCGGTTATGTCGCGATCGAGCGGGTCAGCGGCACGCTGCACGGCCGGCGCGGCACCTTCGTGCTCCAGCACAGCGGCACCATGACCCGCGGCGCGCCGCAACTCACCATCACCGTGGTGCCGGACTCCGGCACCGACCAGCTCGTGGGGCTTGCGGGCGCGATGACGATCACCATTGCCGACGGAAAGCACTCCTACGAGCTGGAGTACACCCTCTCCGGCTAAGTCCCATGACCCCCGCCGCCGTCCCCTTCATCGCGAGGCGCGCGACGCGACCACGACCTACGAACGGTAGGACGTCGAGACCCGGACGGTGCGCGTCTGGGGCGACGCCGCACCGCGCTCCTGTCTGCCCCCGACGCCGCAGGCTCGGTAGGCCTTCAGGCGAACGGATTTTCGTCCGCCGACGGCCCGTAGATCGCGGGCACCGGCACGTCGAGCAGCCGGAGATAGACGCACAGCTCGCCGCGATGGTGATACACGTGCCGGAGCATCACCGTCCGGATCAGCTCGATCCGCGGAACCGTGAACACCGGCGTTCCCTCGCGCAGCATCGTCCAGGGAGCCTCCGCGCGCTCGTCGGTCAGCGTCTGGAGGAACTCTCTTGCCGTCGCGATCGACTGCGCGTGTGCCTCGAGCAGCTCCGCCTTCGACCGGGGCTCCGGCCGATTGGCGTTGAAGTCAGGCGCCGCAGCGCTATCGGGTGGGGCGAGGCGAGCAACCCCGGCTGGGGTCGTCGCGATGTGCAGCGCGAGCTGCCCCAGCGACATCGACCTGGGATGGGGCCGCCAGCTCAGCTTGTCCTCGGGAATCCGCTCGAACGCGCGCCGGGTTGAGGCCGCTTCCTGCTCCAGCTCCGCGATCACCGAATCCGCGAGACGCATCGTGGCTTCCATCGTTTCCTCCTGTGCCGTTGATCAGAGTGTGGTGGCGAGCCGGTCGAGGCAGCCGCTCCACCCGTGCCGGTGATCCTCGCGCAGCTTGTCGTCGGTGAGCATCCGGTGTGTCAGCACGAGCTCCGTTTCGACGCCGTGCGATCGGAGCTCGACCGTCACGAGGGTGTCACCCATCGTCGGATTGTCCTCCGAGCGCCAGGTAAACGCTATGAGCCCTGGGGGAGACAGCTCGCGGTACACCCCGCCGACGACGTGTCGGGTGCCCTTGGAGTGAGTCAGCTCGAGGCGGTATGCTCCGCCGATCCGGACGTCCAGCGCGTGCACCGTACAGGTGTGCTCGTCGGTGGGCCGGAACCAGCGGCTCAGCGCCTCCGGCGTGGTCCACGCCTGGTAGACCTTGTCGATCGGCGCCGCGAGCGTCCGCCGGATCTGGACGGTGTCGGTGGCGTGCTCTGTGGTTGCTGCCATGCGGGGTCCTCCTTGTCGGGCTGATCGGTGAGATAACGCTCGAGCGAGTCGAGCTGCCGCCCCCAGAAGCGGCGATACTGCGTGATCCAATCCTCCGCTGCCTCGAGCGGCCGAGCCGCGAGCCGGCAGCGCCGCTCGCGTCCGACCTTCCGGTCGGAGACGAGCCCCGCCCGCCGAAGCACACCCACGTGCTTGAGGAAGGCGGGCAGCGACATCCGGTGCGGCTCGGCCAGCTCGCTGACCGTGGCCTCGCCGTCTTGGAGGCGCTCGAGCACGGCTCGGCGCACGGGGTCGGCGAGGGCTGCGAAGGTGCGGTCCAGAGCCGGGGAATACTTAACCACTTGGTTTACCATTACAGGGGATACTACGGCCGAGTCCGCCGCGCGTCAAGAGCGGCGTCCGTAGGTTGCGCGCCGCCCGATCGAAGGTTGATTTGACGGGCATGCACCCCACAGGTCGAGCGGCGTCACTCCGGAAGCCGCCGTGCTGGGCCTCCTCGCGCTCGATGCGATTCCCGACGTCTTCGCCACCGTGATGCAAGCGAGCCTGCTCCTGTTGGCGGGACTCTTCGCCTTGAGTGTCCTCTCCGGCGGCACCGCCGCGGTGCTTGGTTTCGGCATCGGAAGCCTGCTCACGCCGTATCTGGCCGGCGTCTCCGGCCTCGCCCCCGAGGTGGTCGTCGCTGCCGTCGCATTGCCGCACCTACTCGCCACTGCGCTCCGTTTCGTCCAGCATCAGCGGTCGGTGGACCGCCGGGCCTTCGTCCGCTTCGGCGTCTGGAGCGCCGTGGGTGGATTGGCGGGCGCACTGCTGCAACCGTGGCTGGCGAGCCAGGCCCTGCTCGGCGTTCTGGGACTGTTGCTGGTGGCGACGGGCATCGCGCAAGTGACCCGCGGCGTCCGCGAATGGCATCCCGAAAGTGGGTGGGTGCCTGCGCTCGGCCTCCTGAGCGGGGTGGGCGGCGGGTTGGTCGGAAATCAGGGCGGGCTGCGTGCCGCCGGGCTGGCGCCGTTCGGACTGCCGCCGCGAACCTTCGTCGCCACGAGCACCGCAGTCGCCCTCGCCGTGGATCTTGTCCGCACGCCCGTGTACCTCTGGCGCCACGGGTCGGCCCTCGCGGACTGGCGCATCCCCATCGGTGTCGCGGTGGTTGGATGTCTCATCGGCACGGTGCTCGGCGAACGCGTGCTGCTCGGGCTTTCGCCTCACCGCTACAGACTTGCCATTGGTGCGGCGATCGCGCTGGTGGGTCTGTGGCTCGTGGCCCAAGGCACCGGCCTGGCGGGGCCGTGAGGTCGCCTCAGGCAGCGCGCACGAAGATCCTGGGAGTCTGAACCAACCGGTCGTTGGTTGCGGAAGGGGCCGGGCGAACCTGCCGTCGCCGCTCGAGCAGCCGGAACCGCGTCAGGTCGAGCGCATCGAGAGCTTCGCGCTCGTCTTCCGGAACGTCGGCCCAGCCGTTGTAATCGCCTGCAAACATCGGTGTCTCTGCCTCCGGCGACGGCCGGCTCGGGGGTGAGCCGGCGCCATTCGCTCCGATAGGGAACGCCTGCGGGCGGCCGCACGTTCCCGGCGGCCCCTACCTGAACGTCCCCGGGCTCACCTCGTATACCAGGTGGTAGGCTCCCGCTTCCTCCTCCGGCGCCCAGAACCCGAGCTGCTGGCTCCACCGCGTCGTGGCGAGCCGCCGGCCACGCAACGTGAGAAACCCGGCCGCTCGGCCCGTGACCACGCCGACGGCGCGGAGATCGGCGAGGCCGCGAATCACCGTCCGGGCGCGCTGCTCCACGATTCGCCTGGCCGAGAGCGGCCCGACGCCCGGCACCCGCAGCAACTCGTCGCGGGACGCCGTCCGCACTTCCACCGGGAAGCGCTCGGGGTGCGCCAGCGCCCACGCAGTCTTCGGGTCGGTGGTGAGCGGGAGGTTGCCGCCGGGCTCGTACGGTATCTCGTCCGCCGCAAAGCCGTAGCCGGACAGCAGGTGCGAGGCCTGGTAGAGTCGGTGCTCGCGCATGGCCGGCGCGGCCGGCACGTCTTCCATGGGCGTGCGGGCGATCGGCCGGAAGGCGGAGAAGTGGGCGTGGTGGACGCCACCTCGCGCGCGAAGCCGTGCGACCGCGCCGATCAGGTCACGATCGGTGTCGGGCGTGGCGCCCACCACGAACTGCATGGTCATCCCCGCGGTGCCCCCGGGATGGAGCGGGTCGGCGGGCCGGCCGTGCGCCCTGGCCTCGCGCTCGTGGAGCACGAGCCCGCGCACCCGCTCGAAGTTGCCGAGGGTGATATCGAACCGCTTGTCGGGTGCGATCCGGGCGAGGCTCGCGCCGCAGGGCGCCTCGAAGTTCACCGACACCCGGCTCGCGAGCTGGGTAAGCCGCTCGATCTGCGCGTCTTCCGCGCCGGGCACGAGCTTCACGTGGATATAGCCGGCGAAGCGGTGCCGCTCGCGAAGCAGCTCCAGCGCCTTGATCAACTCGTCGGTCACGTGGGCGGGCCGGCCCGGGATCCCGGTGGTGATGAAGAGTCCCTCGCACCACCCGCGGCGAAGCGCGCCGAGGAAGATCCGCACCAGCTCCTCCGGCTTGAGGAGCGAGCGCGGGAGTGACCGGTCCCGCCGCATGGGGCAGTAGTGGCAGTTGAAGCTGCAGGCGTTCGTCATCAGGATGCGGAGCAGCTTCGTCCTGACACCGGCGCGGGGCCGGAGATCCCGGATGTTGAGCGGCCGGAGCGCGCCCACCTCGTCGGCGTGCCGGAGCCGTGGAGGCGGCGGCGCTCCCTCCCGGTCGTCCGCGGCCAGCGACATCAGGGTTGCGAGCTTCTGCTCGAGTTCCACATTCCGCATGGCGCCGCCCCCGAGTGGGTGGTCGCTACGCTACCCGAACAAAAGCCGAAAGTCAAGGGCGGGGGAGAACCCATGCGTATCGGGTGGAGCTTCGTAGTGAGCGGACGTCTACCCGACCAAGGAGGCGGTCCCCGGATTAGGCGAAGAAGCGGTACTGTTCAAGGCCGAGGGAGGGATGCGCTACCTGGTGGCGCGGAGCGGGGCGTCGGGTGTCGTCGTCTTTCCGCTGGGGGAGGGATTCAAGATGTCGGACGATCAGTTGCGCGCTCTGGCTGATAAGGCCCTGGCAGGCGCAAGATGACGAGTCGAGCCTTGGCCTTGCCACTGGTCGCCCTGCTCCTCTCCGCCGTCATCGGCTGCGGGCCGAAGCCTCCGGCTGACGACGAGCCGCCGCAGGACACGCCGACACCGCCTGCCGCGGCGGCGGCACCGATCACCGATCGGGATTGGATCCTGGTGGCATTGGGCGAGCGCCCGGCTCCCCTCGGTGCGGGCGATCGGCCGCTCACGCTCCGTCTCGAGTCCGCGTCCTCCCGCGCCGTCGGATTCGCCGGGTGCAACCGGTACAGCGGGAACTACATCCTGGGCGGAGACAGCCTCAAGTTCGGGCCTGCGATCTCCACCAAGATGTCCTGTGGCGCGAGCGATCAGGTGGAGCAGGGCTTTCTCGCGATGCTGCCGCTCATCGTCAGCTATGCGGCCACCGATTCCAGCCTTACGCTCCACGGACCCGGCGGCCCGCTGGCCCGGTTCAGGAAGCAGTGACGTGATGCGATACGGCCGCTTCCTTGCCACCTCCACCGCAATTGCGCTCGGCGGCTGCGCTGGCCGCGACAACCCCGATAATGCTGGCACCGAGGCCACACCCCCGCCGCCGCCGCCGGAACGCAGCGAGGCTGCTCCTGCCCAGGACAGCGGCGCCGGCGGCCGGATCGTTCGCCTGCCCCGCCGCGGCACCGTGCCCATGGAGATCACCGCCGTGATCGGCGGCCGCGAGACCAGGGCCACCGGCACCGGGGAGTGCGAGCACTCGGCCGACGCCTCCATCTATCGGCGGCCGGCCAAGGTCTGGACCGCGCGCTACCGGGCCGCCGACGGCGACGCGATCCAGTACTCCAACCTCACCGTGTGGCAGGCCAAGGCCGGCGGCACGGTCGAGTTCAACCTCTCCATCCGCACCGGGTCCGGGCAGCACGACATCGCGACCGTGCAGGGCGCCGACATCAAGGGCTCCGGCACGGCCTCGCTCGCCGACGTGACCGGTGGCAGGATCTCGGTGGAAGGCAAGACCGCGAACGGAACGCCGCTCCAGCTTCAAGTGAAGTGCGAGCGGTTCACCGAGTTGGTCGCCGAAGGCGGCTGAGAATGGCGGCGGACGCTGATACGTATCCTGGGAGGGCACCGACGAGACCGACACCGCGTGCCGGGATCCTCCAGCGGATCTCGCGACCCGTGTCGGCCTTCCGGGCGGCCACCATTTCGGCGGGGCCTATCGCCAGATTGCCGAGCGGATCCTGAAGGAGGCGCGAGGCTCCTGAGCCGTGCCGCGGGCCGCGCCGCGCGAGCTGGTGGGGTGCGGGGCCCCTACGCCGCGGGTTCGGGAGATACCACCACCACGCGCTTTCCCCGCCCGTGCCGTGCCGCGACCACGTCGTGCGCGGTCCGGATCTCCTCGAGCCGGTACGTCGCCGTCACCGGCATCCGGAGCAGCCCGCGATCCACCAACCGGGCGATCCCCTCCAGGTCCGATCGCCTCGGCTTCACCGCCACGAACCCGAAGATCGGCCCGCCGATGAGCGGACTCAGGACCCGCGAGATCGGCGCGAGCGCGTAGATCGGCAGGCTCACGGCGACCGTGACCCACCGCCCGCCGCGCCGGAGCAGCCTCCGATACGTGCGCACCGGGCTCCCCCCGGCGCAGTCCAGGAACACGTCGAAGCGCTCGCGGAGCGACGCCGGATCGGTCTGCCGGTAGTCCACCACCGCGTCGGCGCCGAGCAACCGGCAGTACTCGATCCCGCCACCGCTCGCGATCGCGGTCACGTGCGCCCGCATGACGACGCCGATCTGGATCGCGGCGGTCCCGACGCCTCCGCTCGCGCCCTTGATGAGCAGGCGCTCGCCCGGGCCGAGGCGCCCGACGTCCCGCAGCGCCTGGAGCGCGGTACTCGCGACCAGGGGAATCGCCGCCGCGTCCACCCAGCCGAGGCGCTCGGGCATCGCCGACATCCACTCGCGGGGGGCGGACACGTACTCGGCCGCCGCGCCGCCCATGTAGCCGTCGAGAAATCCCCACACCCGCTGCCCCGCCGGGAGATCGGTCACCCCGGCGCCGGTCGTCACGACTTCGCCCGCGAAGTCGTAGCCGGTACCCCGCGGAAACGCCTTCCCGGTGAAGAGTCGCAGCGCGCCGCTCCGCACCATCGCGTCCTTCGGGTTGAGCCCGGTCGCGTGCACCCGCACCAGCACTTCACCGGCACCCGGGGAGGGAATCGGCGCCATCCGGACCTCCAGCACTTCCGAGCCGCCGTACCGATCGAACTGCACCGCGCGCATCGCCACCGGCGGCTGGCTCATCCCGGAATTGACACCCGCGTGGTGACGGGGCGGTGCGCGTCCCACCACTGGTTCGCACGCTGCGCGGTCCATTGGCCGGCCCCCGGAATGCGCGACAGCCGTGCGGCCAGCTCGTCCGCGGTCTGCGGCCGGTGGCCCGGCTCTTTGGACAGACACGCGAGCACGAGCGTCTCGAGGTCGGGGTGCAGGGGCCCATCCATGCGGACCGACGGCGGCTCCGGTTGCCGATGGACGTGCATCATCATCGTCTCGATCGGCGTTCGCCCTTGGAACACCGGCGTGCCGGTGAGGAGCCAGTAGGCGACGCAACCGACGCTGTAGAGGTCACTCCGTCCATCCACGTCCTCCCCGCCGACGGCCTGCTCGGGCGACATGAACCCGGTACACCAGGGCGACGGCGCGCAGCCGTCGGACCGCTTCCGAGAGGAGATCCGGCGGCAGACTCCACGCGCTGCTGCGCCGGTCGGCGGGAGTCTCGGTCCCGTCACTCGGGATCAGAGTCGGTTCCGGTTGTGCGTCGCGGGGCATGGTGTAGGGCTCGCCTTTCAAACTACCGCTGGAGCCCGCATAATATTCAGCCTGGAGGGTGAATGATGGACGAGTTCATGGCCGCTGCCTTCGCCGAGGCTCGGCAAGGTCTCAGCGAGGGCGGCATCCCCGTCGGAGCCGTGCTGGTCCATCGGGGCCGCATCCTCGGCCGGGGACACAACCGGCGGCAGCAGGCGGGCAGCGTGGTGCTCCACGCCGAGATGGACGCGCTGGAGAACGCCGGCCGGCAGCCTGCGGCCGTCTATCGCGAGTGCACCATGTACACCACGCTCTCGCCCTGCGCGATGTGCACCGGCGCGATTCTCCTCTACGGAATTTCGGACGTGGTGATCGGCGAGAACCGCACGTTCGAGGGCGAGGAAGAGCTGCTTCGGAGCCGGGGCGTAGCGGTCCACGTGCTCGGCGATCCCGCCATCGAGCGCCTGCTGGCGGACTTCATCCGCTTGAATCCCGCGCTCTGGGCCGAGGATATCGGCCGGTAGGAGCCGGCCGGTGCGCGTCCCACCATTCGCGCGCCCGGCTCGGCGTCCATTCGCCCGCCGCGCGAACGCGAGCGAGCCGCGCGGCCAGATCGTCCGCCGTCTGCGGCCGTGCGCCGGGATCCTTCGCGAGACACGCGAGCACGATGGCCTCGAGATCGCGAGGCACGGCCAGGTTCGTGCGGAGCGAAGGCGGCTCGGGCGCCCGGTGCACGTGCCTCATCATGGTCTCGATCGGCGTCCGCCCGCTGAACACGGACGTGCCGGTCAGGAGCCAGTACGCGACGCAGCCGACGCCGTAGAGATCGGCCCGCCCGTCCAGGGTCTCGTCGCCGATCGCCTGCTCCGGCGACATGAACGCGGGCGTGCCCCCGGCCATCTGCTGCTCGGCGCTGAGCTTGTCGGCGCCCTCCTCCGGCATCCCGCCGTGCTTCACGAGCCCGAAGTCGAGCACCTTGATGAAATCCACCTCGCGGCCGTGACGGCAGGCGTAGATGTTGGCGGGCTTGATGTCGCGGTGGACGAGCCCGGCCTCGTGCGCTTCCGCGAGCGATGCGCACATCTGCTGCAGGAAGTGCACGGTGCGCGCCGGCGGCACCGGACCGAACCGCTCCACCAGCTCGTTGAGATCGAACCCATCCAGCAGCTCCATCACGTAGTAGAAGGTCCCGTCGTCGGCCATGCCGAAGTCGTAGAGCTCCACCGTGTGGGCGGACCGGAGAAGGGCGGTCGCCTGCGCTTCCCGCTCGAATCGCCGCAGCACCTGCGAGCTGTCGGCCGTCGTCGCGCCGAGCACCTCCGGGCGAATCAGCTTGATCGCGGCCGGACGGGCCAGCATCCGGTGCTCGGCTCGCCATACCTCGCCCATGCCGCCGGTGCCGAGCTGTTCGACCAGGCGGTAGCTCCCCATCTCTCGCGCTTTCCGGACTTCGGCCCCGAGGCCGTACACGACGCGGGAGCCGCCGTACGCCGTCAGGAGGATGACCAGATAAGGAAAGACGAGGCTGAAGAAGAACGGGATGGGGTCGACCGGCACGTTCGAGCCGAGGGCAACACCCGCGGCGTACGTGATCGGCACGGCCGCGATCGAGAGCGCCGCCGTCGCCATCGTGATTCTCGGCGGCGTCGGAACCAGGACGCTGAACAGCAGCACCCATATTCCGACCCACGAGAGCCCGAAATCCCAGGGCCCGAGGTCCGAGTACTGGATGGGCGCCAGGACACCCTGGTACTGGATTGCGGCGATCCCGAAGCTGCCGAGGACCTCGAAAGCCAGGCCCACGCTCACCTTCAGGCGGGCGGACAGCCCGGGATACGAGGCGATCGCCGCGACCGCCAGCGCGCTCACGATGCAGACCGCGGCCAGGAGCCAGCGGCTCGGCTCGGCGAAGAACCTGGTGCGGGCGTCGGCGATGAACAGGGGCGGCAGCAGCGCCGCCAGCGAATAGGCGATGGCGTACAGGATGGCGGCCGCCTGGAGGCGCCGCACCGCTTCCGCGAGCAGGTCCGGCGGGAGGGTCCACGAACGGGTCCGCCGATCGGCAGCCGGCCGACCCCCGACGTCCCGAATCAGCGTGTTCTTCGACTCCGCGTCGCGCTCCATGGCGGCGTCCCAGGCTCCCGTCCCGTCGGCGGGCATCAGCGTATTCTTCCAGCTCGTCTCGCTCGGCAGGGTCGTCGGACGTCACTCGGAGAGCTATACCGAGGCCTGCGCATGGACACTTTTCTCGAGGCCGCCTTCGAGGAGGCGCATCAAGGCCTCCGCAAGGGCGGCATCCCGATCGGCGCGGTGCTGGTGCACGACGGCCGGGTCATCGGCCGGGGCCACAACCGCCGCGAGCAGTCGGGCAGCGTGGTGCTGCACGCGGAGATGGACGCGCTGGAGAGCGCCGGCCGGCAGCGCGCCGCGGTCTATCGCGCCTGCACCATGTACACCACGCTTTCACCGTGCGCGATGTGCAGCGGCGCCATCCTGCTCTACGGGATCCCCCGGGTGGTGATCGGGGAGAACCGCACGTTCGTGGGCGAGGAAGCGTTGCTTGGAAGCCGGGGCGTCGAGCTCGTGGTCCTGAACGATCCCGCGATCGAGCGGCTGCTGGCCGACTTCATCCGCGACCACCCGGACATCTGGGCCGAGGACATCGGCCGGTAGGAGCGATCTCCGCCCCCTCAACTCACCTCGTGCCCGAGCACCTCGGACACCTTTCGGGCCAGCGCGTCCGGGCTGAACGGTTTCTGAAGGAAGCGGGTCCCGGGGTGCAGCATGCCGTGCCGGACGATCACGTCGTCGGTATACCCCGAGAGGTACAGCACCTTGAGGTCGGGGTATCGGAGGCTGAGTCGTTCAGCGAGCTCGCGGCCGTTCATCCCCGGCATGATCACGTCCGTCGCCAGAAGGTGGACCGGGCTCGCATCCGACTCGAGCAGCTCGATCGCCTCGCTGCCGCTCGCGGCGCTCCTGACCGTGTAGCCCTGCCCCTCGAGGACCCGCTGTGCGAGGTCTCGGACCTGCTTGTCGTCCTCCACCAGCAGGATGGTTTCGGAGCCGCGGGGCGATTCGCGGACGGCCCCGCGATCCGCTTCGGGGACCACTTCGGCGTCCACCCTCGGCAGGTAGATCTTGAAGGTGGCCCCGCAGCCGGGCTCGCTGTACACCCAGATGAAGCCGCCGCTCTGCCGCACGATGCCGTACACGGTCGCGAGCCCCAGCCCGGTGCCGTGCCCACGCTCCTTGGTGGTGAAGAAGGGCTCGAAGATCCGGCCCTTGGTCTCCGCGTCCATGCCCTCGCCGGTGTCGCTCACCGCCAGGACGACGTACCGCCCCACGCTCACCAGACTGTGGCGGGCGGTGTACTCGGCGTCGACCTCTGCGTTCTGGGTCTCCAGGGTCAGCAGCCCGCCGCCGGGCATGGCATCGCGCGCGTTCACCGCGAGATTGAGCACGACCTGCCGGAGTTGAACCGGATCCGCCCGTACCCGGCCGAGCTCCGCAGCCAGCACGATACGCACCTCGATGTTTTCGGTGAGCAGCCGACGCAGCAACCGCTCGGTGTCGCGGAGAAGCGTGTTCAGATCGAGGACCGTTGGCTCGAGAATCTGCTGCCGGCTGAACGCCAGCAGCTGGTGAGTCAGCTCGGCGGCGCGCTGGCCGGCGTCCTTGACGGCGAGCAGGTCCGCGCGCCTGGGGTCGTGGGCCTCGACCGTCCTCAGCAGGAGGTCGCTATGCCCTCCGATGACCGTGAGCAGGTTGTTGAAATCGTGCGCGATCCCGCCGGCCACCCGTCCCACGGCCTCCATTTTCTGTGCCTGCCGGAGCTGGTCCTCCAGGCGCTTCCGGGCGGTCACGTCCTTGACCAGGACGATCCGGGCGGGCCGCCCGTCGAAGACGAACGAGTCGGCCGATACCTCCACGTCGATGATGGTGCCGTCCTTCTTGCGATGCCGCAGCTCCGTATACTGCCGGAGTCCGTGCGGCTGCTCGCGCCGGAGCTCGAGAAATCGCTCCCGATCCTCGGGCGGCCGGATGTCGAGCACGGTTAGGGTCAGGAACTCGTCGCGGGAGTAGCCGTATTGCCGGACCGCGGCATCATTCACCGCGAGGAATCGCAGGGTCTCGACGTCGAACACCCACATCGGCTCCGGGTTACACTCGAACAGCAGGCGATACTGCGCGGCCTGGGTCCGAAGCTGCTCCTCCGCACGCCGCCGCTCGATGAACTGTCCGATCTGGCTTCCCACCGACGCTACCATGTCAAGCATCGCGGTATCCGGCGGCTGAATCGCCCGACTGAAGCACTCGACGACGCCGGCGATCTCCGCCCCGACCGTGATCGGAAAGCCGAACGCGCCGTGAAGTCCTCCGAGCGCGGCGACCCGGGCACGCGGGAAGTTGGGGTCGTGCACGACGTCCGGGATCCACGCCGGCTTGCCGCTCGCCCAGACCCGGCCGGGGAGGCCGATGCCCGCCGCAAACCGGGTGCTCCGCGTCTGGGCCTCGAATTCCGGCAGCTCGATCGAGGGCTCGTGCCAGAGGTCCACCGGCCGCAGCTGCTGTGCCTCCCGATCGACCACCCATAGCGCCCCGAAATCCCACTCGAGGTGCTCGCACATCGTGCGCAGGATCGCCGTAGCCGCGGATTCCAGGGAATCCGATTCGGCGAGGACCCGGGTCACCGCGTGTTGGGCCGCCAATCGGCGTTCGGCAGCCTGTCGCTCGGTCAAATCGCGGACAAAGGCGCTGAAGCGCCAAGTGCGGTGTAGCCGGAGCGGGGTGACCGTGAGCTCGACCGGAAACTCGTGGCCATCGCGATGGAGCGCCTGGATTTCGATCCGCCGTCGGAGAATCGGCCCGTTACCGGTCTCGAGGAAGTGAGCGAGGCCGCGCTGGTGCGCGTCGCGGAATCGGAGCGGGATGATGAGATTCGACAGCCTGTGGCCGAGGGCTTCCCCGGTAGACCACCCGAACATCGCCTCGGCTTGAGGATTCCAGCTGGTGACGAGACCGTCCGCCCCCATGGTGATGACGGCATCGAGTGCCGCATCGAGCATCGCCTGCAGCTGGGTTTCGGAGAGAGCCGTTTGACGCACCCGCCCCCGGCGGGTCTTCTCGCTGCTCATGAGCCTGCTGCCGCTGGCGTGGTCTGAGGGACGGCGTCCGACCGACCCCATCATAGCGCGTGTGACCGGAGAGTGTTAGAGGCCAGCGCGGCGGCTGCAGCATCGCGGCGCGTTATTCACCGCCGGTCGTCGCGTTCTGGTTCCTTCGACCGGCTCGACGCGTCACTCCCAACGGAAATGTGTCGCATCGCGAGTCGGCTGCGATTTGACTGCGACAGCGATGCCGCTGACCGGGTGGGCCCTGCGGCCGCAAGCGCGCATCCCTCCGCACCTACCAGCCGCGAGTCAATGTCGAAGACCAGCGCGCGCTCGGGTCGCACGCAAAGTTCTGCCTCTGTGACCGCGAGCATGCGTACATTGGAAGCGCAAACATCACGCAGAAGGGGATTTCCGGCCACTTCGAGATGGGTGTTCTCTTGCATGGCAGCCCAGTGAAGCAGGTCTTCGCCTTTGTTCGTGCACTTCACGATTTTGGGTATTTGGTTCAGACCTCACCATGAACGACCTGCTGCCGCTCTCCCGACGCGGTCTGGGTCGAGCGGGTGGCCGACCAACGCCGCGTCCGACCTTGCCCCTCCCGCACGCCGCGGGATATCCTAGTGACTTCCCTCACCCCGACCCCGGCGGAGGCCCTCGTGGGCGCGCCGATACCGATCACCCTTACCGTCAACGGCGCCCCCTACGAGCGCACGGTCGAACCGCGCCTCCTCCTGAGCGACTTCCTCCGGCACGAGCTCGGCCTCACCGGCACCCACGTCGGCTGCGAGCACGGCGTGTGCGGCGCCTGCACCGTGCTGCTCGACGGCGACGCGGTGCGGTCGTGCCTCCTCTTCGCGGTGCAGGCGGACGGCAGGGAGATCGCGACGGTCGAGGGCCTGGCCGTGGCGCCGGATGAGCTCAACCCGCTCCAATCCGCCTTCCGCGAATCCCACGGACTCCAGTGTGGCTTCTGCACGCCCGGCATCCTGATGAGCATGACGGCGTTCCTCCGCGATCACGCTGACCCCGACGAACGCCAGATCCGCGAAGCGCTCTCCGGTCACCTCTGCCGCTGCACCGGCTACAAGCACATCGTCGACGCCGTGCAGCTCGCCGCGTCCCGCATGGCGCCAGCCGGCACGACGCCTCCGTGAGCGGCCCGTTCGGCGCGCGCGTCCTACGCAACGAGGACGCCCGGCTGCTCACCGGCCGGGCGCAGTTCGTGGACGACGTCCGCCTGGACGGCATGCTCCACGTCGCCTTCCGCCGGAGCGAGTACGCGCACGCGCGCCTGCTCGGCGTGGACTTGTCGGCCGCGCGCGCACGCGACGGCGTCGTCGCGGTCTACACCGCCGCCGACCTCGGCGAGTACTGGCGGCCCGGTCCGCTTCTGGTGCCACCCCCGCCGATCGCCGGGCTCGTGTTCAACCCGGCGACCCAGGTGCCGCTCGCGAAGGACAAAGTCCGCCACGTCGGCGAGCCGATCGCCATGGTCGTGGCGACCAGCCGCTACGTGGCGGAAGACGCGGTGGACGACATCGTGGTGGACGCCGAGCCGCTCGAGGCCGTGGTGGACATCGAGCGGGCGCTCGAGCCTGAGGCTCCGGTCATCCACGAATCGATCGGCTCCAACGTCGCGGCGCACGTGGTGCAGCGGAAAGGCGATTACCGGACTGCTCATGACGCCGCGGCGCTCGTCGTGTCCCGGCGCTTCCTCTACGACCGCGGCGCCTCGGCGGCGATCGAGACCCGCGGCATCGTCGCGTCATGGGACGCGAGCGCCGAGCAGCTCACGATCTGGGACACCACCCAGGCGCCCATCCCCATTCGCAACGGTCTCGCGGGCATGCTGGGCCTCCTCGAGGCGCAGGTCCGCGTCATCGCGCCGTTCATCGGCGGCGGCTTCGGGCCCAAGATCATGATGTTCTATCCCGAGGAGGTCCTCCTCCCCTGGGCCGCGTTGCGCCTGGGCCGCCCGATCAAATGGATCGAGGACCGGCTGGAGAGCTTCACCGCGACGACGCAGGAACGGGGGCAGGTGCACGACGCGGAGCTGGCGGTGGACCCGGAGGGCCGGATTCTCGGCGTGCGCGACCGCTTCGTCCACGACACCGGCGCCTACGACCCCTACGGCCTCACCATCCCGATCAACACCCAGTGCACGCTGCTCGGCCCCTACCGGGTGCCCGCGTACGAGAGCGAGTTCACCGTCGCGTTCACGAACAAGACGCTGGTCACGCCGGTGCGCGGCGCCGGGCGGCAGCATGGCGTCTTCGTGATGGAGCGCCTGCTCGACCTGGCGGCGCGGCAGCTCGGCATCGACCGGGTGGAAATCCGCCGCCGCAATTACCTCCAGCCCGACGACTTCCCCCACAACCACCGGATCCTCTTTCAGGACTCCGCCCCGCTGGTCTACGACAGCGGCGATTACCTCCCCGCGCTGAACGAAGCGGCGCGCATGGTGGACTACGAGCGGTTCATCCGCGAAGAGCAGCCTCGGCTCCGCGCGGAGGGCCGGCGAGTGGGCATCGGCATCGTCTCGTACGTCGAGGGCACCGGCATCGGACCGTACGAGGGCGCCAGGGTGACGGTGGAGCCGAGCGGCAAGGTCCGGGTCGCAACCGGCGTCGGCACGCAAGGCCAGGGGCATTTCACGTCGTTCGCGCAGATCGTGGCCGAGGTGCTGGGGCTGGAGGTGCGCGACGTCCACGTGCTCACCGGGGACACCAGCGCGTTCCACTGGGGGACCGGCACCTTCGCCAGTCGCGGCGCGGTCGTCGCCGGCAGCGCGTGCCACGCCGCGGCCACGCTGGTGCGGGAGAAGGCGATGGCGCTCGCGGCCGAGCATCTCGAGGTCGATCGGTCGTGCCTCGTGCTCGCCGGCGGCAAGGTGAGCGTCGTGAACGACGCAGCGCGCGCCATCGCGCTCGGCGACCTCGCCCGCCGCGCCAACCCGCTCCGCGGCGCGGTCCAGCCCGGCACGGAGCCCGGGCTCGAGGCCACGGCGTACTTCGGTCCCGAACGGGGCAGCACGGCGAGCGGCGTGCATGCGATGCAGGTGGAGGTGGACCCGGAGACGGCCATGGTGCGCATTCTCCGCTACGTCGTGGTCCACGACTGCGGACGGGTGATCAACCCGCTGATCGTGGAAGGCCAGATCCAGGGCGGCGTGGCCCACGGCATCGGCAACGCGTTCTTCGAGCAGCTGCGCTACGACGAGAGCGGCCAGCTGATCAATGCGTCGTTCATGGACTATCTGCTGCCGACCGCCTCCGAGGTCCCGGCGGTGGAGATCTCCCACACCGAGACGCCCTCGCCGCTCAACCCGCTGGGGGTGAAGGGCGTGGGTGAGGCCGGGTGCATCCCGACCGGCGCCGCCTTCGCGCAGGCGGTGGAGGACGCGCTGGGCGATCCCAGCTTCGAGATCCTGGAGATCCCATTAAGCCCCGGGCGGCTATACGAGCTCATCCATGTCAAAGGATGAACCACAAAGAGCGGAAGTACACAAAGGCGGCGGTGTGCGTGCGGAGCTTCAAGGTCGCGCGGCGACCTTCCTGTCCTTCCTCTCTTTGTGGTTTAATCAGTCATAAGCCCGGGTAATCGATGAAGCCCGCCCCATTCGACTACTATCGGCCCGGGTCGCTCGAAGAGGCGCTGGCGCTCTTCGCCGAGCTCGGCGACGAAGCCAAAGCACTGGCCGGCGGCCAGAGCCTGGTGCCCGCGATGAACTTCCGCCTCGCTCGGCCCGGCGTGCTGGTGGACCTGAACGGCGTCGCGTCGCTCAGCTCCATCGAGGAGAGCCGGGACGGCGGCATCCGGATCGGCGCGATGACGCGCCAGCGCGCGGTCGAGCGGAGCCGAGCCGTCGCGAGCCGGGCGCCGCTCCTGGCCGAGGCGATGCCCTGGATCGCACACCCGCAGATCCGGAACCGCGGCACGATCGGCGGCAGCCTGGCCCACGCCGACCCCGCCGCGGAGCTGCCTGCGGTCATGCTGGCGCTCGACGCGCGGTTCGTGGTCCAGAGCCAGCTCGGCACCCGCACGATTCCGGCGTCCGACTTTTTCACCGGGATCCTCAGCACCGCGCTCGCGGCGGAGGAGCTGTTGACCGGGGTCGAGATTCCACCGCGTGCGCCGCGCTCGGGCCACGCGTTCGTCGAGGTGGCGCGGCGGCACGGGGACTATGCGCTGGTCGGGGTGGCGGCTGAGGTCGTGCTCGATGAGAGGGGCGTGTGCGCGGGGGCGTGGATCGCGCTCCTCAGCGTGGGCGACGTCCCGATGCTCGCCGCCAGCGCGACGGCCGCGGTCGTGGGGCGGGTCCCGAACGCCGCCGCGATCGACGAGGCCGCGCGGACCGCGGCGGAGCGCGACACCGACCCGCCGAGCGACATCCACGCGTCCGGCGCGTATCGCCGGCACCTGACACGGGTGCTGGTCGGCAGGGCCCTCCACACAGCGGCGGCACGAGCCCGCTCGCCGGAGGCCGTCGCCTGATGCGCGCTTGACAATGCGCTCGGCGGTGATGCCTATTCGAGCAATGCCTCAGCCGTCCGACCGCGGCCGGCGGTCTCCCCGCCCCGCAACCCCGCCCACGCGCGTCACCATGCGCGACGTGGCCCGCCGCGCCGGTGTGTCTCAGCCGTTGGTGTCGCTCGTGATCGCCGAGAATCCGACCACGCGCGTGGCGGATGCCACGCGCGAGCGCATCCTCCAGGCCGCCCGCGAGCTCGGGTACCGTCCCAACGTCGTGGCCCGCGCGCTGGTGCGCGGCCGGTCGTTCGCCATCGGCGTCATCATCCCGGACTTGAGAAATCCCTTCTTCGCCGACGTGGTGATCGGGGCGGAGCGAGTGGCGGGCGACCGGGCATACGCCGTGCTGTTCTGCGATGCGATGGAGGGCTCGGTCGAGCGGCACATCGAGGCGCTTCGGGCGCGGCAGATCGACGGCATCATCATCGACGCGATGGGCGCGGCCTCGCTCGCGGACGGCGCGCTCACCGATCTCAACGTCGTGCTGATCGACGAGCCGTCGGCCGCGCTGCACGGCGTCGCCAGCGATGCCGAAGCGGCGGGCAGACTCGCGGCCGAGCATCTGCTCGGGCTGGGGCACCGCCACTTCGGCTTTCTGGGGCCGGCGAGCGACGTCTGGGCGTTCCGCATGCGCGAGCGTGGATTCGTGCAGGCGCTCCGTCGTGCCGGGTTGACGCTTGCGTCTTCCGATCTCCGGCGCGCGCCGCCGACCGTCGAAGGGGGCCGCGCCGCCATGAAGCCCCTGCTCCGCCGGTCGCCGGCGCCGACCGCGCTCTTCTGCGCCAACGATCTGATGGCGATCGGCGCGCTCAAGGCGTGTGCCGACGCCGGCGTGTCGGTGCCGGCGGCGATGTCGATCGTGGGGTGCGACGACATCGAGCCCGCGCGGCTGCTCACCCCGGAGCTGACCACGGTCGCGGTACCGGCCCGGGAGCTCGGCGCTCGGGCGGCGCGGCTCCTGCTCCAGCTGCTGGACGGGCTGCCGGTGCGGCCGGCGAAGGTCCTCCCGGTCCAGCTCATGGCGCGGGGCACCAGCGGCCCCGCACCCGACGCC